>NZ_JBDGJK010000004.1:0-331707 GCF_057656935.1 Variovorax sp. Soil_C_33 | reverse complement strand
GCCATGGTCCACGTGACCGATCGTGCCCACGTTCACGTGCGGCTTCGTGCGGGTGAATTTTCCTTTTGCCATTTTCTCGACTCCGAAAAATAACTAGATCAACACACTGATATGGGGTTGCAACCCGAAGACTGCAACCCCAAAACTGGTGCCCATTGCGGGAATCGGACCCGCGACCTCTCCCTTACCAAGGGAGTGCTCTACCACTGAGCCAAATGGGCAAACTCAAAATTCGTCAAAAAACTGTGCCTTGCGTCGAACCGGACTTTTGGAGCGGGAGACGGGAATCGAACCCGCGTCATTAGCTTGGAAGGCTAGGGTTCTACCATTGAACTACTCCCGCATTGCGGCGCGCCAACGCTTCGAGTTTTCGCTCTGCTTTTGTCCTTTTCTTCGCTGGTGGAGAGGGCTGGATTCGAACCAGCGTACTCGTAAGAGGGCAGATTTACAGTCTGCTGCCATTAACCACTCGGCCACCTCTCCGGCGAACCTCGGAATATAGCACGGTTGAGAGGGCAGGTCGATGACAGCCGCCGCCAAAAGTTGCCGTGCCTGAGGTCGAGCCGCGCATTTTATCCGGGTCAATCAAGACTCTGGGCTTCGCGCCATGCGCGCGCCTGCCCGAAATGGCCGCAGCCGATGAAAGGCACGGGCGGACGCAGCGCCGACAGCGGCGAGGGATGGTTCGCGGTCAGCACCTTGTGCCGGCGGATGTCGATCAGCGCCCGCTTGCTCTGCGCGTGCGAGCCCCAGAGCATGAAGACGACCGAGCGCTCGCCCTCTGCGACATGGCGGATCACGGCGTCGGTCAGCACCTCCCAGCCGCGTCCCGCATGGCTGGCCGGCTGGGCCTCTTCCACCGTGAGGCAGGTGTTGAGCAGCAGCACACCGTGCGTCGCCCACTTGACCAGGCTGCCGCCCGGATCCGGAAACCTGGGCGGCGGGGTGCCCAGATCGCGTTCGAGCTCCTTGAAGATGTTGCGCAGCGAAGGCGGCAGCGCCACGCCGGGCGCGACCGAGAAGGCCAGCCCTTCGGCCTGGCCGCGGCCGTGGTAGGGGTCCTGGCCAAGGATCACCACGCGCACAGTCTCCGGCGGCGTGAGCTCCAGGGCGCGCAGCGGCTGCGGCGGAAAGATCACCGCGCCGGCGTCCAGTCTCTCGCGCAGGAAGCCGAGCAGCTTCTGGCCGACCGGCCCGCTGAAGAAGCCGTCGACCAGCGGCTGCCAGCCTGGCGCGACAGGCCAATCGGCCGGATCGCTGCTCGCCAGTTGGCTTGCTGCCGCGCTCATAGGAAGAGTTCGGCTAGCGCCTCGCCCGGTTCGTCGGCACGCATGAAAGCCTCGCCGACCAGGAAGGCGTGCACCCCCGCCGAGCGCAGCTTCGCGACATCCTCGCGCGTCGAAATGCCCGATTCGGTGACAAGCAGGCGCTCGGCCGGCACCTTCGGCAGCAGGTCGATGGTGGCCTGCACCGACACCTCGAAAGTGCGCAGGTTGCGGTTGTTGATGCCGATCAACGGTGTCTTGAGCTTCAGCGCGCGATCGAGTTCGGCGCCATCGTGGACCTCGACCAGTACTGCCATTCCGAGCTGCGCTGCAATCGCCTCGAAGTCACGCATCTGCGTATCGTCGAGGCAGGCCGCGATCAGCAGGATCGCGTCGGCGCCCATCGCGCGCGATTCGTAGACCTGGTAGGCATCGACGATGAAATCCTTGCGCAGCACCGGCAGATCGCAGGAGGCGCGCGCCTGCTTGAGATAGTCGACGCCGCCCTGGAAGAACTGGCGGTCGGTCAGCACCGAGAGGCAGGCCGCGCTGATCTTGCCGTCGCCTTCGGCATAGCTCTGCGCGATGTCCGCCGGGATGAATTCTTCGCGCAGCACGCCCTTGCTCGGGCTGGCCTTCTTGATCTCGGCGATCACCGCCGCCTGGCCGGCCGCGATCTTGGCGCGCAGGGCGCCGACGAAGTCGCGCGTGAGCACCCGGCTTTCGGCATCGAAGCGCACGGCTTCGAGCGAGTGTCTTTTTTTCGACTGCGCAATCTCTTCGCGCTTGACGGCAATGATCTTCTCGAGGATGTCGGACATGGTTCCCTGCCCTCTCAACTGACGGCCGTCGCCTTGACCAGTTCGGCCAGCTTGGCCTTGGCCGCGCCGGAGTCGATGGCGGCGCGCGCGCGCGCCACACCCGCGCCGATCGAATCCACCAGATTGGCCGCATAGAGCGCCGCGCCGGCATTGAGCACGACGATGTCGCGCGCCGCGCCGGGCTGGTTGTCGAGCACGCCGAGCAGCATTGCCTTCGACTGCTCCGGCGTCTCGACGCGCAGCGTGCGGTTGCTCGACATCTGGAAGCCGAAGTCCTCCGGGTGCAGCTCGTATTCGAGGATCTCGCCGTTCTTCAGCTCGCCGACCATGGTCGCAGCCCCGAGCGAGATCTCGTCCATGCCGTCGCGCCCATAGACCACCAGCGCATGCTCTGCGCCCAGCCGCTGCAGCGCGCGCACCTGGATACCGACCAGGTCGGGATGGAATACGCCCATCAGGATGTTGGGCGCGCCGGCCGGATTGGTGAGCGGGCCCAGAATGTTGAAGATGGTCTTGATGCCGAGCTCCTTGCGCACCGGCGCCACGTTCTTCATGGCCGGATGATGGTTCGGCGCGAACATGAAGCCGATGCCGACATCGGCGATGCATTGCGCGATCTGCTCGGGCTTGAGGTTGATGTTGACGCCCAGCGACTCCAGCACGTCGGCGCTGCCCGACTTGCTGCTCACGCTGCGTCCGCCGTGCTTGCTGACCTTGGCGCCCGCGGCTGCGGCGACGAACATCGAGCAGGTCGAGATGTTGAAGGTATGCGAGCCGTCGCCGCCGGTGCCGACGATGTCGACCAGGTTCGTGGTGTCGGCCACGGGCACCTTGGTCGATACCTCGCGCATCACCTGCGCGGCGGCGGTGATCTCGCCGATGGTTTCCTTCTTGACGCGCAGGCCGGTGATGAGCGCCGCCATCATCACCGGCGAGCATTCGCCGCTCATGATGAGGCGCACGATGTGCAGCATCTCGTCGTGGAACACCTCGCGGTGCTCGATGGTGCGCTGCAGGGCTTCCTGGGGGGTGATGGGCATGATGAAGTCTCCCTCGGTAGTTTCAGTGAGCATGGGCTGCCGCGAGCGGATTCTCGGACAGTGCGAGCTTGATGCCGAAGCCGACGAACAGGGCGCCCGCGCCGCGCTCCAGCCAGTGCATGCCGCGCTGCACCGCGCCGACGCGGCGCGCGGTCCAGCCGGCCAGCGCGGCCCAGGCGACGTTCACGAAGATCGCGTTGACGTTGAACAGCGCACCCAGCAGGAAGAACACCAGCGGCTTGTTGGCCGCATCGGGCGCGATGAACTGCGGCACGAAGGCCAGGAAGAACAGCGCCACCTTGGGGTTGAGCACATTGGTCCAGAAACCGCCGAAAAACACGCTCTTCATGCCGGCGGGGCCTGCCGCATCCGCATCGACGCGCACCAGCGCCGGCGGCTCTTTGTCCGGCCGCGACAGCAGCATGCGCACGCCGACCCACAGCAGGTAGGCTGCGCCCAGCCACTTGAGCGCGGTGAACAAGGTGGTCGATGCCGCCATCAGCGCGCTCACGCCGACCGCGGCGGCGGCGATGTGCACGAAGCAGCCGGCCGTGATGCCCATGCCCGCCACGATGCCTGCGCGCGTGCCCGAGCGCAGCGCGCGGCTCACGATGTAGAGCACGTCGGGTCCCGGCGTGAGATTCAGCAGCAGGCCGGCGGCGATGAACAACAGCAGGGAGTGGAGCTCAGGCATGGAAGAAGCTCCGGATCGCGCCGATGGCGCGGTCGATGCCGGCTGCGTCGACGTCGAGATGGGTGGCAAAGCGCAGCCGATACAGGCCCGTCGCGAGCACTCCGTTCTGCTTCAGGTGCGCCAGCAGCTCGGCAGAACGCGCTTTCGCCTCGTCTTTGAGGTCGATGAACAGCAGGTTGGTCTGCGGCGCCTCGACCTGCAGCCCGGGAATCCCCGCCAGGCCGTCGGCCAGCCGGCGCGCAAGCGCGTGGTCCTGTTCGAGGCGGTCGATGTGGTGCTGCAGTGCGTGAGAAGCGGCAGCCGCCAGCATGCCGGCCTGCCGCATGCCGCCGCCGGCCATCTTGCGGATGCGGTGGGCGCGCGCGATCAGCTCGCGCGAACCGCACAGCGCCGAGCCCACCGGGGCGCCGAGGCCCTTGCTGAAGCAGACCGAGACGCTGTCGAAGCACTGTGCGATGCGGCGCGCCTCGGCGCGCGCCTCGCTGCCGCGCTGGGCGGCCTGGGCGACCGCGGCATTGAAGAGCCGCGCGCCGTCCAGATGACGCGCCAGACCCTTGCGCTGCGCCAGTTGCGTGGCCGCTTCGACATAGCCGAAGGGCAGCAGCTTGCCACCGATCGTGTTCTCCAGCGCCAGCAGCCGGGTGCGCGCGAAATGCGCGTCGTCGGGCTTGATGGCAGCCTCGATGTCCTTCAGCGCCAGCGAGCCGTCCGGCTGGTGCTCGAGCGGCTGCGGCTGCACGCTGCCGAACACTGCGGCGCCGCCGCCTTCCCAGCGGTAGCAATGCGCCAGCTGGCCGACGACGTACTCGTCGCCGCGCTGGCAGTGCGAAAGGATGGCGCAGAAGTTGCTCTGGGTGCCGGTCGGCACGAACAGCGCCGCCTCGAAGCCCAGCATCTCGGCGATCTGCGACTGCAGCGCGTTGACGCTCGGGTCGTCGCCGAACACGTCGTCGCCCAGCGGCGCCTCGAACATGGCCTGGCGCATCGCTGCGGTCGGCCGGGTGACGGTGTCGCTGCGCAGGTCCACCAGGGTCGTCGTGCTCATGCGGCTCACTCCAGGAAGTTCTTGAGCATGGCATGGCCGTGCTCGGTGAGGATCGATTCGGGATGGAACTGGACGCCTTCGATGCGCACTGCGGGCGCAAAGCCGGTGTGGCGCACGCCCATGATCTCGCCGTCGTCGGTCCAGGCCGTGATCTTGAGCTCGACCGGACAGGAGTCGCGCTCGATGGACAGCGAGTGGTAGCGATTGACGCTGAATTTCTCCGGCAGCCCGGCGAACACGCCCTCGCGCGTGGTCGTGATCTCGCTGGTCTTGCCGTGCATCAGCTGCTGCGCGCGAATGATCTTGCCGCCGAAGGCCGCCCCGATCGCCTGGTGCCCGAGGCAGACGCCGAGGATCGGCAGTCGGCCTGCGAACTCCTTGATGGCCGCCACCGACACGCCCGCTTCGGCCGGCGAGCAGGGTCCCGGCGACACCACCAGCCGGGCCACGCCGGCAGCGACGCGCTCGCGCAGGCCTTCGATCGTGATCTCGTCGTTGCGAAACACCTCGACCTCGGCGCCGAGTTCGCCGAAATACTGCACCAGGTTGTAGGTGAAGCTGTCGTAGTTGTCGATCATCAGGAGTTTCATGGCTTGGCTCCGATCCGATGCACGCCCTTGACCACCGGGAACACGTTGAAATTGATGAGCAGGCCCAGCGGCAGCCCCGACAGCCGCACCGCGGCCTGCGCCTGCGCGCGATGCAGGTCGGTCAGTGCATCGACGGCTTTCACCTCGACGATGAGCGATTGCTCGACCACGAAGCCCGCGCGGCAGACCTCGCCGAGCGAGCGCCCCTTGTAGCTGGCCGACACCGGCACGTCGCGCGCGAAGCCGATCTCGCGTTCGGCGAGTTCGATCGCCAGCGCGGCGGCATACGCCTCCGCTGGCAGGCCGATGCCGAGCACCCGCTGCACCTCGACCGCGGCGCCGATGATCTCGTGCGAGAAGTCGTTGTTCTGAAATTCGTCGGCCATCACTCGAGCCCTTCCTCGACCAGTTCGGCAGCGCGCAGCAGCGCACGCGCCTTGGCCTCGGTTTCCTTCCACTCCAATTCGGGCACAGAGTCGGCGACCACGCCGGCCGCCGCCTGCACGTGCAGCATCTGGTCCTTCACGATGCCGGTGCGGATCGCGATTGCGACGTCCATATCGCCGGCGTAGCTGATGTAGCCGCAGGCGCCGCCGTAGAGGCCGCGCTTGGTCGGCTCCAGCTGGTCGATGAGCTCCATCGCGTGCACCTTGGGCGCCCCGGTCAGCGTGCCGGCCGGGAAGGTGGCCTTGAGCACGTCGATCGCGGTCATGCCGTCCTTCAGCGTGCCTTCGACATTGCTCACGATGTGCATCACGTGGCTGTAGCGCTCGACAGCGAAGGCCTCCGTCACCTTGACGCTGCCGGTCTTGGCGATGCGGCCGATGTCGTTGCGCGCCAGGTCGATCAGCATCACGTGCTCGGCGCGCTCCTTGGGGTCGTTGATCAGCTCGGCCTCGGCCGCGCGGTCGAGCTCGGGCGAGGCGCCGCGCGGGCGCGTGCCGGCCAGCGGGCGGATGGTGATCTTCTGCTCGCCCTCGCCCGTGTTTTCCTGCCGGACCAGGATCTCGGGCGACGCGCCGACCACGTGGAAATCGCCCAGATGGTAGTAGTACATGTAGGGCGAGGGATTGAGCGAGCGCAGCGCGCGGTACAGCGACAGCGGCGACTCGGTGTAGCGCTTGCTGATGCGCTGGCCCACCTGCACCTGCATGAAGTCGCCGGCCGCGATCAGCTCCTTGGCGCGCTCGACCGCCGCCAGGTAGTCGGCCTTGGCGAAGCTGCGTTCGGGCGGGTGCGCCTGCGTCGGCCTCACCTGCGGCGCGCTCACCGAGTACTTGAGCTGCTCGCGCAGTTCGCGCAGGCGCCGCTTCGCGTTGGCGTAGGCCTCGGGCTGGCCGGGGTCGGCATAGACGATCAGGTAGAGCTTGCCCGACAGGTTGTCGATGACCGCGAGCTCCTCGCACTGCAGCAGCAGGATGTCGGGGCAGCCCAGCGTGTCGGGCGGGCAGCTCTTCTGCAGCTTCTTCTCGATATGGCGCACCGTGTCGTAGCCGAAATAGCCGGCCAGGCCGCCGCAGAAGCGCGGCAGCCCCGGCCGCAGCGCCACCTTGAAGCGTTTCTGGTAGGCCGCGACGAAATCCAGCGGATTGCCCTTGACGGCTTCGACGACCTTGCCGCCGGTCACGACCTCGGTCAGCGCGTCGTCGCCGAAGCCGCTCGCGCGCAGCAGGGTGCGCGCCGGCAGCCCGATGAAGCTGTAGCGGCCGAAGCGCTCGCCGCCCACCACCGATTCGAGCAGGAAGCTGTGCTTGCCGCCCTCCTTGGTATGGGCGAGCTTCAGGTAGAGGGAAAGCGGGGTTTCGAGGTCGGCAAAGGCCTCGACCATCAGCGGTATGCGGTTGTAGCCCTGCGCGCTGAGGCTCTTGAATTCGAGTTCGGTGATCACGGGTGGGGTCTCCGTCGGCCAGTGGCGCTTCGAGCTCGCTGGCGGGGTCATTCAGATGAGTGGCCGGGTCGGGATGACCGCTGGCCGCGGGCGCACGGCGTGCGCCATGCAATCAAACAGGCAACGACGATGGCGTGCGCCAAGGCCAGGCTCCCCGGCTGCCTTGACCTGTCTGAATGACGTGATGAATGAACATGGAAGTGTGAGTTTAGCCCAGCGACAAGGCCCGTACAAAAAGATACATTGAGGCACTTTAAATTTCGCTGACGGAGACAGACCCCGATGACCCTGCCTGCCCTGCGGCGCGCTCTTGCGCTGACCACCCTCGCCCTCGCCTCGCTCGCTGCTTCGGCCGCCCCGGTCGAGGTGGCCGGCGTCAAGCTCGACGACGCGCTCGATCTCAAGGGCAGCAAGTTGCAGCTCAACGGTGCGGGTGTGCGCTACAAGGCCGTGTTCAAGGTCTACACCGCCGGCCTCTACCTGGGCAAGAAGGCCTCGACCACCGAGGAAGTGCTGGCCGTGCCGGGCGCCAAGCGCATGGCGATCACGATGCTGCGCGACATCGATGCCAACGAACTCGGCAAGCTGTTCACGCGCGGCGTGGAAGACAACTCGCCCAAGAGCGAGATGCTGCAGCTCATTCCCGGCCTGGTTCGCATGGGCCAGATGTTCGCCGACCAGAAGCAGCTGAAGGCCGGCGACGCCTTCACCGTCGACTGGGTGCCCGGCACCGGCACCGTGATCTCGGTCAAGGGCGTGGCCCAGGGCGAACCGATCAAGGAGCAGGCCTTCTTCAACGCGCTGATGCGCATCTGGCTCGGCCCGAGTCCGGCCGACTGGAAACTGAAGGACGCGCTCTTAGGAAAAAATTAGCGCACCAGGTGCACGCGCAGCGCTCCAAGTTGCGCGTACAGCTGCTGCACCGCTTTTGCGTCCAGGCCCGAGAACATCTCGAGCAGCCATTCCTCGTGCGCCTTGGCCATGGTCTCGAAGCTGCGGTGGCCCTTGGGCGTGAGGCTCACGATCCAGGCCCTGCGGTCTTCCGGGCTGGCCGAACGCTGCACCACGCCTTCGCGCTCGAGCTCGTCGGTGAGGCCGGTGACATTGCCGCCGGTCACCATCAGGTAGCGTGAGAGCACGCGCATCTTGAGCCCCTCGCGGTAGCGGTAGAGCTGCGCCATGTAGTCGAAGCGCGCCAGCGAGATGTCGAAGCGTTCGCGCAGCCGCTTGCGGATCTCGGCCTCGATCTGCGTGGTGCTGGCCAGCATGCGCAGCCACAGCTTGAGCACCGCATGGTCGCCGGTGCCGGCGCGCGCTTCGTGGCCCAGCTCCTGCGCGTCGCTGAGCAGCGCGTGCGAGGCGTCGTTCTGCTTCATGTGACTTCGCCTCCAGACACCGAGATCGACTGGCCGTTGACCGAAGCCGCACCCGCGCCGCACAGCCAGCGCACCGCATCAGCCACTTCCGTGGGCTGCACGATGCGCCGCTGTGGATTGACGACCGCGAATTCGGCCAGCGCGTCGTCCGCGCTGCGGCCGGTCTTCTGAACCACGTTGGCCACGCTGTCGCGCAGGATGTCGGTGTCGGTGTAGCCGGGGCAAACGGCGTTGACCGTGATGCTCTTCCGCGCCACCTCCAGCGCCAGCGAACGCGTCAGGCCGATCACGCCGTGCTTGGCAGCGGTGTAGGCCGAAACGTAGGCATAGCCCTTCTGCCCCGCCGTGCTCGCGATGTTGACGATGCGGCCCCAGCCGGCTTCGAGCATGTCGGGCAGCGCGGCCTGGGCGCACAGGAAGCTGCCGGTCAGGTTGACGGACAGCATGCGCTGCCAGAGCTCGACCGAAGTTTTCAGGAAGGGCGCGCTCTCCGCCGCACCGGCGTTGTTGACGAGGATCGCGATCGGGCCGCGCGCCGCGCGGGCCTGGGCGAACGCGCCTTGCACGGCCTGTGCGTCGGCCACGTCGGCCGCGACCACGCCGTGGCCGCTGCCCGCGAGCGAATCGACGACGCGCTGCAGCGCGTCAGGGTCGCGTCCGAGCAAGGTCAGCACCGCGCCATCGGCGGCCAACGTGCGCGCGATCTCCGCGCCGATGCCGCGCGCGGCGCCGGTCACGAGGGCATGGCGCCCGGTCAGTGAATTTGTTTGCATGCCTGAATGGTTTAGTTCTGAATCATTCTAGTGGTGCAGCGTGCCGAGCCTCAGCGCATGAGCCGCCCGCCGTTCAAGTCCAGCGTTGCGCCGGTCATGAAGGCCGCGGCCGGCGATGCGAGGTAGACCACGGCCGCAGCCACCTCCTCCGGTTCGCCGAAGCGGCCGAGCGGAATGCCGGCCGCCAGCGTGCGCTGCTGCATCTGGCTCATCGCATCGAGCACCGGGCTGCGCACCGCGGCCGGCGCAAGCGCGTTCACCGTGACGCCGTGCGGCGCCAATTCCTGCGCGAAAGAACGGGTCAGCGCCACGATGCCCGCTTTGGACGCCGCGTAGTGAACACCGGTCGCCGCGCTGGCCTTCTGTCCCGCGATCGACGACAGGTTGATGATGCGACCCGAGCCCCGCTCGCGCATGTGGCGCCCGGCGATGCGGCAGCCGAAGAAGCTCCCGCGCAGGTTCACGGCCAGCACCTCGTCCCACTCGTCGGCCGTGATGTCCCAGATCGGGGTGGGCAGCGTGCGCGCGGCGTTGTTCACCATCACGTCGACGCCGCCGAAGTGCTGCACGGCCGCGTCGAAGCACAGCCAGAACGCCGCCTCGTCGCGCACGTCGAGCTGCATCCCGATGCAGTCGTGGCCGTCGTTGCGCAATGCCGCCGCGGCGGCATCGACCGCGCCGTCGACATCGGCGAGCACAACGCGCGCCCCCGCCTCGGCCAGGCCGCGCGCGATCGCGGCGCCCAGGCCTTGCGCGGCACCGGTCACGAAAGCGCCCTGCCCGGCCAGTGAGAACAGCGGTGCGTCCGGATGCGCAGCCATGGCGTTTTCAGCCCTTGGCCGGGGGCCGCGCCGCGGGTCCGCGGTCCCAGGAGGTGGCGCTCACGCCGCGCTCGCGCAGCTTGTACTTCTGCACCTTGCCGTTCTCGGTGCGCGGCAGGTCGGGCAGCAGGTCGACATAGCGCGGCAGCGCGAAATAAGGCAGGCGCGATTCGCAGTACGCCAGCAGCTCGGCCGGATCGATGCGCTGACCGTCGCGCGCCACCAGCGCGGCCATCACCTCGTCTTCGGCCAGTTCGGAACGCACCGGGTACACCGCGCAAGCCGCCACACGGGGGTGGCTCAGCAGCACCTGCTCGACCTCGAAGGAGGAGATGTTCTCGCCGCGCCGCCGGATCGCGTCCTTGATGCGGTCGACGAAGCGGAAGGCGCCGTCGGCATCGCGCACCACGCGGTCTCCGGTGTGAAACCAGAGGTTGCGCCAGGCCTCGACGGTCTTCTCCGGCATGTTGAGGTAGCCGCTTGCGAAGGCGTAGGGCTCATCCGCGCGCAGCAGCAGCTCGCCTGCTTCGCCGTCCGGGAGTGCAGCGTCGTCCTCGTCCGCCACGCGCGCCTGGAAGCCGGGCCGCAGCCAGCCCATCACGCCGCCGCGCGGCGAATCGGGCGCGGTGGCGATCGCGAAGTTGGTTTCGGTGGAGCCGTAGCCTTCCAGCAGCCGGACGCCAGTGCGCTCGAAGAAAGCCTGGCCCGCCGCAGCCGGCACGCCGGGGCCGAGCCCGGTGCGCACACGGTGCCCGCGCTCGCCGGGCCCCTCGGACTGCGCGAGCAGGATCGGCACCATCGCGCCGAGCAGATAGACCACGGTCGCCCCCGAGGCGCGCATGGCCGGCCAGAAGCCCGAGGCCGAAAAGCGCGCTTCGAACACCACTTCGCAACCCGTGATCGCGGCCTGCGCGAAGGTGTTGAGCGCGTTGATGTGAAAGAGCGGCAGCGTGGTGCACAGCACGTCGTCCGCTCCCACGCCCAGCACGTCGGCGCTGTTGACGCCCCACCAGTGGTACTGCGCATGCGGGCAGACCACGCCCTTGGCCGGGCCGGTGGTGCCGGAGGTGTAGAGGATGGCGAGCGGATCGCCGGGCTGCACCTCGGCCGGCGCGAGCGACGACGCGCTCGCGGCGGGATACGGCCGCACGCGAATGCCCGGCCATGCAGCGCGATCGGCGCCCTCACCCAGCACCCAGATCTCGCGCAGCGAGGTGCGCGCAAGGTCGGCCGCCTGCAAGCGTTCGACGAAGGCCTCTTCGACCACCAGCAGCTTCGCCTCGCTATTGGCAAGGAAGTACTCGATCTGCGGCCCCATCGATGCGGTGTTGATCGGCACCGTCGAGGCGCCGAGCCAGCCGCAGCCGAGAAATACTTCGAGGAACTCGATGCGGTTGCCGCTCATCACGGCGACGCGGGCGCCGCGCTGCACGCCGGCTTCGGCCAGCGCCGCGGCGCGAAGGCCGGCGGCCTGCACCGCGTCGCGGTGAGTCCACGACCGGCCCGCGATGCGCAGCATAGGACGTTCGCCGAACAGCGCCGCCTGCCGCTGCAGCATCGCGGGCAGCGTGCGCTCGCCCGGAGGCAGCGGACTCGCCGCTCGCTCATCCGTCGCCATTGGTGCCTCCGCCAAGGTAGGTGGCCTGCACGCGCGGATCGCTGGCCAGTTCCTGCGAAACGCCCGAGAGCGCGATTTCGCCGGTTTCCAGGACGTAGCCGTGGTCGGAGGTCTCCAGCGCGGCGCGCGCGTTCTGCTCCACTAACAGGATCGACACGCCGTCCTCGCGCAGCTTGCGCACGATGGTCAGGATGTCGCGCACGATCAGCGGCGCCAGCCCGAGGCTGGGCTCGTCCAGCATCAAGAGGCGCGGCGCCGACATCAGCGCGCGGCCCACGGCCAGCATCTGCCGCTCGCCGCCCGAGAGCGTGTCGGCACGCTGCGCGCGGCGCTCGGCCAGGCGCGGGAAGCGGTCGTAGACGGACTGCAATCGGCGCTTGAGCGCATCGCTGCGGAGCTTGCTGCCGAAGGCGCCGAGCTGCAGGTTGTCGAGCACGGTCAGTTCGCCGAAGAGCTCGCGCTTCTCGGGCACCAGGCACAGGCCGCGCTCCACGCGCGCCTCGACGTCGAGCCCGTGCAGGTCCTCGCCTTCGAAGCGCAGCAGTCCCTTGCAGGGCAGCAAGCCCATCGCCGCGGCAAGCAGCGTGGTCTTGCCGGCGCCGTTGGGTCCGATCACCGAGATGATCTGGCCGTGCTCCAGCTTGAGCGACACGCCGCGCACGGCATCGACCTGCCCGTAGGACACATGCAGATCGCCGATCTCGAGCATTGCGCTCATACAACGCTCCCGAGATAGGCCGCCTGCACGCGCTCGTCCGCGCGCACCGCCGAGGGCACGCCCTCGACCAGCTTGGAGCCGAAGTTCATCACCACCAGGCGGTCCACCAGTTTCATCACGAAGTCCATGTCGTGCTCGACGATGAGGATGGTCACGCCCTCCTCGCGCAGCTTGCGCAGCAGGTCGCCGAGCGCCATCTTTTCCTTGCGCCGCAGGCCGGCGGCTGGCTCGTCGAGCACCAGCAGCACCGGGTCGGCCGCCAGCGCGCGCGCGATCTCCAGGATGCGCTGCGTGCCCAGCGGCAGGCTGCCCGCGAGCTCATGCGCGCGGTCGCCGAGGCCGATGCGGTCGAGCTGGCGCTGGGCCTCCTGCAGGATCTGGCGTTCCTCGGTGCGATCCAGCCGCAGGCCGGCCTTGAGCACGCCGGAACTCGTGCGCGAATGGGCGCCGAGCGCGACGTTGTCCAGCAGGCTCATGTGCGGCCTGAGCTTCACGTGCTGGAAGGTGCGCGCCAGGCCCAGCCGCGCGACCTTGCGCTGCGGCAGCCCCGCGATGTCCTGCCCCAGGAAGCGCACCTGCCCGGCCGTCATCGGCAGCGTGCAGGTCAGCAGGTTGAACATGGTCGACTTGCCCGCGCCGTTGGGACCGATGAGGCCCATGATCTCGCCGGCCTTCACCTCGAAGCTGACGTCGTTGACGGCCACCAGCCCGCCGAAGCGCTTGACCGCGCCCGTGACCGACAGTATCTGCGAGCCGCGATCGGGCAGCGTGCGATGCGGCAGTGGCGCAACGAGCGGCATGGGCTCGCGCGGCGCGTGCGCTCCCGAGAACCGGTGCGTCCAGCGCCGCACGAAGCCCATCAACCCGCCGCGCGCGAAGTGCAGCAAGAGGATGAAGAGGGTCGCGAAGGCCACCGCCTCCAGCTGTCCGGCACGCTGGGTCAGGAGCGGCAGCACGTCCTGCAGCCCGTTCTTCAGGATGAGCACCAGCGCCGAGCCGACCAGCGCGCCCGCCAGGTGCCCGAGCCCGCCGGCCACGGCCATCAGCAGGTACTCGATGCTGGCGCGTACGTCGAAGGGCGAAGGGCTCACGAAGCGGTTCATGTGCGCATAGAGCCAACCCGCGAGGCCGGCGAAGAGGGCAGCCGTCACGAAGAGCGTGAGCCGCACGCGATAGGCGTCCGCGCCCACGCTGGCCAGCAGGATCGCGCCGCCGCGCAGGCTGCGGATCGCGCGGCCCGGCCGCGACTGAAGCAGGTTGCGGCTGAACAGCATGGCCAGCCCGACCAGGACCCAGATCAGGTAGTAGATCGCGCGCGGATCGGCCAGCGACCAGGGGCCGATGGTCAGCGCCGGAATGTTCGACAGGCCGGTATGGCGCCCCAGCGCGTCGACGTTGCCGAAGAGCATCGCGATCGACAAGCCCCAGGCGATGGTGGACAGCGGCAGGAAGTGCCCGCCCAGGCGCAAGGTGAGCAGGCCGATGGCCAGCGCCGAGAGGCCGGTCAGCAACAGCGAGAACGCCAGCCCCAGCCAGGGCGACATGCCCTGCGTGGTGCTGAGCCAGGCGGTCGCATAGGCCGCGATGCCGACGAAGGCCGCCTGCCCGAAGGAGGTCGCGCCGCCGATGCCGGTGAGCAGCACCAGGCCCAGTGCGACCAGCGCGCCGATGCCGATGTCGTTGAGCAGCGAGACGGTGAAGTTGCCGGCGAGCAGCGGCACGACGGCCAGCGCGGCGACGACGAGGCCGATCCAGAGCAGGCGCCTGGAAGCGAGGTTCATCGATCTCACCTCCGCGGGCTTGCTCGCGGCGCCCGCGGCTTCATCGAACACGGGACGCACGACTTCGGGTGTGGGCGCGGCGCTCATTGGTCCACCTCCTCTTCTTCCTCTTCTGCATGCACGCTCAGGAACGAACGCAGCATCAGCACCGGGATCAGCAGGCTGAAGACGATCACGTCCTTCAGCGCGCCGCTCCAGAAGGAGGCGAAGCTCTCGACCACCCCTACCGCCAGCGCGCCGATCGCGGTCATCGGATAGCTCACCAGCCCGCCAATGATCGCCGCCACGAAGGCCTTGAGGCCGATGATGAAGCCGGAGTCGTAGTACATGGTGGTGACCGGCGCGATCAGCACGCCGATCAACCCGGCCAGCAGCGAGGCGCAGCCATAGGCCAGCAGCGCCGTGCGCGCCGGCCGGATGCCGACCAGCCGTGCGCCCACGCGGTTGACGGCGGTGGCGCGCAGCGCCTTGCCGGCCACCGTGCGCTCGAACACCAGGAAGAACATGCCGCTGAGCACGATCGCCGCGCCCACCATGAGGATCACCTGCCCGCTCACGGCGAAGCCGTCGCCGAGCGGCAGCGAGCCGCCGGCCAGCGGCTGCGTGCGCGAGCCTTCGGGGCCGAAGAACAACAGGCCCAGGCCCGAGAGCAGGAAGTGCAGCGCGAGCGACACGATCAAGAGCACCAGCACGGACGCATCCGCGATCGGCTGGAACACCACGCGCGAGAGCAGCGGCGCGATCGGCACCACCAGGAGCACCGCGACCGCGATGTGCACCGGCGCCGGCACGCCCGGCCGGCTCGCCAGCCAGGCCAGCAGGCAGGGCACGAGCGGCAGCACCCCCCAGCCCAGCACGGCCTTGGGAATGCGCGCGATTTCGCCGCGGCGCACCAGGCTGCCGACCTCGGTCGCCAGCGCGAGCGCGGTGAGCACCAGCACCAGGCCGATGGTGGGCGGCACGCGCCCGGTTTCGAATGCAGCCAGCGACAGCGCGGCAAAGGCCGCGACGTCGCCGAAGGGCACGAAGACCACGCGCGTGACCGAGAAGATCAGCACCAGCCCCAGCCCGGCCAGAAGATAAACAGCGCCATTCGCCAGGCCATCGATGCCCAGGATCAGTGCCACGTCCGGTGTCATTGAAAAGTCCTCCGCTTTGTCTCGCTCTTGCTAGCGCCGGCTCAGTTGGCGAGCTTCCACTGGCCGTTTTCTAGCTTGACGATCACGCGCGCGCGCTCGTCCACGCCGTAGAGGTTGCCGGGCTTGAAGTTGTAGACGCCGTGCGTGCCCACCACCTCCTTGGTGCTGGCGATCGCGTCGCGCAGCGACTGCCTGAATTCGGGCGTGCCCGGCTCGCCCTTGGCGCGCGCCGCGGCATCGGCGAACACCAGCCAGCCGTCGAAGGAATAGGCCGAGTAGGCATCGCTGGTCGGCGCGTTGTTGACCTTCTGGAAGGCGGCGCGGAAGTCCATGGCGATCTTCTTGGTCGGGTAGCTGGCCGGCAGCTGCTCGGCCACGATCACCGGGCCGGTCGGCATCAGCGCACCCTGCCCCGAGGCGCCGACGACGCGCACGAAGTCGGGATTGATGAGCCCGTGCTGGCCGTATACCGGCCCCTTGAAGCCGCGCTCGGCCAGCGCCAGGAAGGGCAGCGCGCCCGGCGTGCCGGCTCCGCCGGTCATGACGGCATCGGGACGCATCGCGACCAGTTTCAGCACCTGGCCGGTGACCGAGGCGTCGGCCCGCGCATAGCGCTCGTTGCCCAGCACCTTGATGCCGGCCGCGGGCGCGGCCTTCATCAGCGCGTTGTAGACCAGGTCGCCCCAGGCATCGGAGAAGCCGATGTAGCCCACGGTCTTGATGCCGTCCTTCTTCATGCGCTCGACCACCGCGTCGATCATCAGCTGCGTCGGCTGGGCGACGGTGAAGACCCAACCGTTCTCGGCCGGATCGAGCTGGATCGGCGTGAGCCCGATCATCGGCACCTTGGCATCGCGACCGACCTGCGCCATCGCGATGGCGGCGGGCACGCCGGAGGTGCCCATCAGCACGTCAACCTTCTCCTCCTCGACCAGCTTGCGCGCATTGCGGCCCGCCGTGGTCGGGTCGGAGCCGTCGTCGAGCACGATCAGCTGGATCTTGCGGCCGTTGACCTCGGGCTTGTACGCCAGCGCGGCCTGCATTCCCTTGGCGTAGGGCACGCCGAGCGAGGAGTTGGGACCCGAGAGCGACACGCTCAGGCCGACCTTGAGGTCGGCCGCGAGCGCGGTCATCGCGAATCCGGCGGCAAGGGCGGTGGGCAGCGCACTCTGCGCCAGGGTCTTCATCAAGCTCGTCTTCATGTCGGGGCTCCTGGTGGGTCAAATGAACAACTGGATGGCCGGCAGCGCGCGGCCGGCATTGAGCAGGTCGATGCGCTTCTGGCGGATCAGGAAGCCCTCGCCGTGGCGCACGAGCAGGTGGCGGCAGGTGCCGGCCAGCAGCACTTGGTTTTCGCCGCGCGCTTCCACATAGATGAAGGGCGTGGTGAGCGCAAGTCCGGTCTCGTTGTCGTGCTCGATCACGGAGCGCTGCATCACGTGCTGGCAATGGCTCTTCGGATGCTGCGAGTGGGCGCGCGGGTTCTTCAAGCGGTCCACGCGCAGCTGCAGCAGCAGCCGGTCTTCGTAGGCGATGGAGTTGTGCAGGTGCGGGTCGACCTGCACGGCTCCCAGCAGAGGCACCCAGTAGCGTCCGTCTTCCGCGAACAGCGCGAGCCAGTCGTCGAAGCGGCCGGCATCGAGCAATGCAGCCTCGTGGGCGACGAAGTCCTGCGCCGGCGTCATGCCGAAGGCTCCGTCATGTACTTCGCCCAGGCCCGGAACTGATTGCGCATCAAGAGCTCGTTGGTGCCGTTGGTCGTGATCGTGTCCTGCCCGAGCTCTGCAGCATCGAAGTTGCGATGCAGGCTCACCCATTCGTTGCCTTCGGCGGCGAGGCCCTGCTGAATGCTCTCGAACAGGTGCACGTCGTCGTGCGCCACCACCGACATGGGCGAGAAGACCAGCCGGTTGTAGGTCATTGCGCGCTCGAACAGCAGGTCGGGCGCACCGGCGGCGCGGAAGCTCCAGGCCTCGATCAGCGTGCGGTTCGCGGCGAGTGGTCGGATCACGCGGATCGCCTGCGGCGAGCCCTTGACCGACAGGCTGGGGAAGAGCACCGAGTTCTGCGGCGAGCGCTGCAGGATCTCCATGGCCCGCTCGGCGCCGTGCGCCTCGCGCATCGCCGCCTCGTAGTCGGGCAGCTGTGCGTAGTTCGAGTGGATGCTGAAGTTCACGCCCAGCACACTGTGGCCGTTGGCGAACACGCGCCCGCCCATCTTGTCGAAGAAGTCGTAGCCCGAGCCGAAGGGCAGGATCTGCTCCATCGCCATCGGCTTGGGCTCGTCGGGTGCGCGCCCCTGCCACAGCGCACCGGCCGCCTGCGTGGCCGACTCGTGGGTCGACATCGGATGCACCGTGTCGTTGATGTTCTCGAGGTACATCTTCCAGTTGCAATGGACGATGTTGCGCAGCACGCCGCCGCCCGCCGTGAGCCGGCCCTCCGGCGAGCGGGCGACCATGTTGTCGATGGCCTGCAGCACCTCGCCGAAGTAGGCCTCGAAGTCCGGGCCGTGTTCGGCAATGCGGGTGAAGACGAAGTCGCGGTAGACCGCCGTGTGCTTCAGCTCGGCCAGGCCCTGCCCCGATTCGCATTCCTTCAGTCGCGTGCCTTCGTAGCCGGACTTGAGCGGAATCGCGAGCGGCGCGCCGTCGAGCTTGTAGGTCCAGGCGTGGTAGGGGCAGCGGAAGAACTTGCCGGTGTTGCCGCACTCGTCAGTCACCAGCCGGGTGCCCTTGTGCGCGCAGCGGTTGTAGAACACGCGTACCGCGCCATCGGGCTGGCGCACCATCATCACGGGGCGGCCGGCGAGCTCCAGCGACCAGAAATCACCGGCGTTCGGCACTTGGCTCGCGTGGCCCACATAGAGCCAGGTGTTGGCGAAGAAACGCTCCTGCTCGAGCGCGAACAGCTCCTCGCTCAGGTACACGTCGCGGTGCACGCGGTCGTCCTGGACGAGCGCGCGGATCGCTTCGGGCTGGGCGCGGTAGGCTGGCATCAGCGCACCATCCTTCCAGAAGAGCGCAGGAATCCCTCTTCGCCAGGAACACCGCGGAACCGGCTTTGCCGGGCCGCTGGTGTTGCCCCCGGTGAGGGGGTTGGCGAAGCGACACGAGGTGCGCGAAGCCTGGGGGAGAGCTTCATTTCAGGGAACCAGCTTCCACTGGCCCTTTTCCATCCGCACCACGACTACCGCGCGCTGGTCGGAGCCATAACGGTTGTCCGGCTTGAAGTTGTAGACGCCGTGCGTACCCACCAGCTCCTTCGTGCCGACGATCGCATCGCGCAGCGCCGTGCGGTAGGCGGGCGTGCCGGGCTCGCCCTTGGTGCGCGAGGCGGCGTCGGCCAGCAGCAGGTAGGCGTCGTAGGCATAGGACGAGAAGGCATCGGTGGGCGCGACGCCATGCGCCTTCTGGTAGGCGCCGCGAAAGTTCATCGACACCTTCTTGATCGGGTTGTCCGCGGCGAGCTGGTCGGCCACCAGCACCGGGCCGCTGGGCACCTGCAGGCCTTCGATCGATGCGCCGCCGACGCGCACGAAGTCGGCATTGATCAGACCGTGCGTGCCGTAGATCTGGCCCTTGTAGCCGCGCTCGGCAAGGGCGAGGTAAGGCAGCGCACCCGGCGTGCCGGAGTTGCCGGCGAACACCGCATCGGGACGGCCCGAGACGATCTTCAGCACCTGGCCCGCCACCGACGAATCGCTGCGCGCATAGCGTTCGTTGGCCACCACCTTGATGCCGGCGGCGTCGGCGCTCTTCACGAGCGAGTCGTAGGCCAGGTCGCCCAGCGCATCCGAGAAACCGATGAAGGCCACCGTCTTCACGCCCGACTTCTTCATGCGCTCGACCACGCCGGCCACCATCAGCGGGAAGGGCTGCGACACGGTCACGGTCCAGGCGCCCTCGGGGCCGGGAATGGTGACCGGCGTGGGCGAGATCAGCGGCGTGTTGAGCTCGCGCGCCACGGCGGCGATGGCCATCGCGCTGGGCACGCCCGAGGTGCCTATCAGCACGTCGACCTTGTCCTCGACCACCAGCTTGCGCGCATTGCGCCCGGCGGTGGTGGGGTCGGAGGCGTCGTCGAGCACGATCAGCTCGACCTTGCGGCCGGCCAGCATCGGATGTTCGGCGATGGCGGCGCGGATGCCCTTCTCGTAGGGAATGCCGAGCGCGGAGATCGGGCCCGAGAGCGAGCTGATGAAGCCGATCTTGAGGTCGGCGGCCGTAGCCTGCGCGGCAGCCAGCGCAATGGCCGTGAGGCCGGCAAGTTGAAGAAAGGTTCGCTTCATCTCAGTCATCCAATAAGGCATGTTCGTTCGGGGAACACCGCGGAACCGGCTCTGCCGGGCCGCTGGTGTTGCCCATGGCGAGGGGGTTGGCGGCTACACGAAGTGAGCAAGCCTGGGGGAGAGCTTCATCCTTTCAGGGCACCAGCTTCCACTGGCCTTTCTCGAGCTTGACCACTACGCGCGAGCGCTCGTCCGAGCCGTAGCGGTTGTCGGGCTTGAAGTTGTAGACGCTGTGCGTGCCGACCAGCTCCTTGGTGCTCACGATCGCGTCGCGCAGCGCCACGCGGTAGGCCGGTGTGCCGGGCTCGCCCTTGGTGCGCTGCGCCGCGTCGAGGAAGAGCAGCCAGGCGTCGAAGGTGTAGGCCGAGAAGGCGTCGGTCGGCGCCGCGCCGTTGGCCTTCTGGTAGGCCGCGCGGAAATCCATCGAGACCTTGCGGATCGGATTGGCGTCGGGCAGCTGCTCGGCCACGATCACCGGGCCGGTGGGTGCCAGGAGGCCCTCAACCGAGGTGCCGCCCACGCGCACGAAGTCGGGGTTGATCAAGGCATGCATGCCGTAGATCTGGCCCTTGTAGCCGCGCTCCGACAGCGCGAGGTAGGGCAGCGCGCCCGGCGTGCCCGAGGTGCCGGTGATGACCGCATCGGGACGCAGCGCGACGATCTTCAGCACCTGGCCGGTGACCGAGGCGTCGGCGCGCGCATAGCGCTCGTTCGATACCACCTTGATGCCGGCCGGCTCGGCGCTCTTGGTCAGCGCGTCGTAGACCAAGTCGCCCCAGGCGTCGGAGAAGCCGATGTAGCCGACCGTCTTCACGCCCGACTTCTTCATGCGCTCGACCACCGCGCTCACCATCAGCGGCGCGGGCTGCGGCAGCGTGACCATCCAGGCGCCCTCCTCGCCGGGCAGGTTGGCATTGGCGATCGAGATCAGCGGCGTCTTGGTTTCGCGCGCCACGGCGGCGATGGCCAGCGCACCGGGCGAGCCTGCCGTGCCGATGATGACGTCGACCTTGTCCTCGTCGATCATCTTGCGCGCGTTGCGCGCGGCGGTGGACGGGTCCGACGCGTCGTCGAGCTGCACCAGCTGGATCTTGCGCCCGCCCAATTCGGACTTGTAGGCCAGCGCGGCCTTCATGCCCTTCTCGTAGGGAATGCCCAGCGAGGACACCGGCCCGGAGAGCGAGGTGATGAAGCCGACCTTGTAGTCGGCGGCCCAGGCACTCGCGGCGCTCAACGCACCGAGGCCGAGGACGACGCCCGCCAGGACGCGGATGGGGCTTGGAACTTTCATGACAATCCTCCTTGGGTTGAACTGAGCCTTAACATGATTTATGAAATGTTTAGACCTAAACTATGCTAGCGAGCCGATGCGGCGATGACAAGAGAAACAACCAGGGGTTTCTTCGTAGAGCGCGCGATGCACCGCTACAGCGCGAGACTGCCCACGCTGGTGCCGCCGCACACATAAAGAACCTGGCCGGTGACGAAGCTGTTGGCCGGGTCGACGAAGAAACGCACGGCCCGTGCCACATCGGAGGATTCGCCGAGGCGCTGCACCGGCACCGAGGCGGCGAGCGCGCGTTCCTTGTCGCTGCCGGCCTCCACCACGTCGTAGAACATGTCGGTGCGAATCGGTCCGGGCGCCACCACGTTCACGGTGATGCCGTCGGCCGCGAGCTCGAGCGCCCAGGTGCGCGCCATGCCGAGCATGCCGGCCTTGGTGGCCGAATAGTTCGTTCGCGTGGCCAGGCCGACCGCTGCGCGCGAGGACAGCAGCACCACGCGGCCGAAGCGCTCGGCACGCATCGCCGGCAGGGCCGCCTGCACCAGCTGGATCGCGCAGCCCAGGTGCAGCTCGACCAGCGCATCCAGGTCGTCGAGCTTCGCGTCCTCAAGCAGCGCGGGACGGATCACGCCGGCGTTGTGGACCACGGTCCGCACCTCGAAGCGACGCGCCATCTCGCGCGCGGCCTCGGCCGTGGCGGCGCGGTCCATCAGGTCGACCTCGATGTTGAACAGCTTGGGATGGTCGATCTCGCAGCGGCGCCGCGCCAGCGACACCACCTCGTAGCCCTGCGCGAGCAGGTCCGCGCAGATGGCCTTGCCGATGCCGGCACTGCCGCCGGTCACGGCGGCGACGGGATGCGCGAGGTTCATGGCGCAGCTCCCACCAGCGCCAGCACGCGCAAGGGACTGCCGCTGCCCTTCTCGATCTTGAGCGGCGGGCAGATCAGCACCGCGCCGGCCGGCGGGAGCAGGTCGAGGTTGCTGAGGCACTGCAGCCCGTAGCGCCCTGCCCCGTGCATGTAGTAGTGGCAGGGATAGGGCGGGCGCAGGTGGTAGCCCTGGCCGGCATCGGTGCCGATGGCTTCCGAGCCGAAGCCCAGCACCTCGCGCTGCTCGACCAGGAAACGCACGGCCTCGGTGCTCGGGCCCGGCGTGTGCTGTCCGGTCTCGTCGAAGTTCTGATACGCCTCGGGGTCCTGGCGCTTCGACCAGTCGGTGCGCATCAGCGCCCAGGCACCCTTCGGGATGCGGCCGTGCTTCGCCTCGTAGCGCTCGATGTCTTCCACCGTCAGCAGGTAGTCGGGGTCGGTCGCCGACTGGGCGGAGCAGTCGATCACGCAGGCCGGCGCCACGAAGTGCTGCACCGGAATCGTGTCGACCGAGTTGTTCGGCAGCTCGCGGCCCGAGATCCAGTGGATCGGCGCATCGAAGTGCGTGCCCGTGTGCTCGCCGCAGGAAAAGTTGTTCCAGTACCAGCCAGGTCCGCGCTCGTCGTACTTCGACACCTCCTCGATGCGGAAGGGCCAGCACTGGCCCATCTCGGGCGGCAGCGCGATCTGCGGGAACTCGGGCGAAAGCGTCTGCGTGAGGTCGATCACGCGGATGCGGCCGCTGGCCATCGCGCCCACGAGGCCGCCGAGGATCTCGGCGGCGGACATCAGTTCGGTGGTTGTCGTCATCTCATCCTCCAGCTGCGAGCTCACGTTCGAGCACCTTGGGGTTGTCGCGCCAGCGCTCCAGCCACTCCTGCGCCACGTCGCCCGGGTACACGTCTTCGACGCCGTCGCGCAATGCCTTGACGATCGCGTTGGCCAGCGCGCTCGGCGCCAGCTTGGGCGGCGGCATGTGCTGGTTCCACTCGTCGTCGATCGGGCCGGGGAACAGGTTGATCACGCGGATGCCGGCCGGCCGCATCTCGGCGCGCAGGCATTGGGCGAGCGAATAGGCCGCGGCCTTGGATGCGCTGAAGGTGCCGTGCGGCGGGAAGTTGGAAAGCGCATAGATCGACAGCAGGTTGACCCAGGCCGTGGCGCTGCTCACGCCGTCGGCCGAGCGCCCCTTGAGCGCCGGGCCGAACTCCTGCGCCAGGCGCAGCAGGCCGAAGTAGTTGATGTCCATCTCGGCCTTGGCCACGTCGGTGCCGCGGCGCGCACCGATGCCGAAGTTGCGGTGCACCTCGGCGTTGTTGATCACGATGTCGACCTTGCCGCCGATCTCGCCGGCCAGCTCGCTCACCGAGCGGCCGTTGGTCAGGTCCAGCGGCACCATCGTCACCTGCGGCAGTGCGGTGATGTCTTCCAGGCCGCCCATCTTCTTCCACGGCTCGGCATGGCCGACCCAGACGATGTCGGCACCGGCCTTGACCAGTGCACGCACGATGGCCTGTCCCACTTCGGTCTTGCCGTCGGTCACGAGCGCCTTGCGGAACTTCGGATCGCTGGTCATCTCGCGCAGCATCTTGTCGTCGGCCATATGGGCACTCCCTTCGTTCGGAAAACCAATGAGGACGGCCTGTCCCGCGCGGTCGAGACGGGCGCCGACACGCACACGCGCCGGCGCCTCGCCGACCTCGCCATGCAGGTGCACCATCAGCGTCGGGCCGGCATCGAGATGCACCAGGCCCAGCCGCCAGGGCAGGCGTTCACGGAAGAACAGGTCATTGCTGTGATGCAGCGTGGTGCTGCTGACGAGCTCGCCCTCTCCGCTTTGCTCGCGCCAGTGCAGACGCGGCGAGAGGCATTTGTGGCAGGCCTCGCGCGGCGGATACTGCACCGTGCCGCAGTCCTCGCAGGTCTGCAGCTCGAAGCGGCCCTCGGCGGCCGCGGCCGTGATGCCCAGCGCGACGCGGCCGCGCGCCCAGGGCGGCAGGTTCATCTGCCGCGTGCGCAGGACGGGGTTCTTGCGCTTGGGGCGCATCAGGGGCATGGTCATCGCGCCTCCGTAGGGCCGCCCCAAGGCAGGCGCGCGGCCCCCTCGGGGCGCAGTGCCGCCGCGCAGTGGCAAACATGGGGGCTCATCATGCCGGTCTCCCTAGGATGACGGCGCCCGTGCAAAGGCAGCGGTCGTAAGTGACCATGCCGAAGCCCGCGACCAGGCCGAGTTGGGCATCGGGCACCGTGCGCGGTCCGGCGGTGTCGGTCAGTTGGCGGATCGCTTCCACCATGCCGAGGAAGCCGCCCGCCGCACCGGCCTGCCCGGCGGACAGCTGTCCACCGCTGGTATTGTTGGGAAAGCTGCCGTCGAAAGTCATCGTGTTGGCGCGTACGAAGTCCGGGCCCTCACCCTTCTCGCAGAAGCCCAGGTCCTCGAAGTGCATCATCACGATGACCGGGTAGTCGTCGTAGGTTTGGACGAAATCGAGCGCAGCGGGCTTCACGCCGGCCTGCGCATAAAGATCGTCACGATCCTTCAGCCAGCCGCCGCGCACCATCACCGGGTCGTCGGCATACGCGTTGTGTCGCTCGATCGCGCCGCGGATCACGACGTGCGCCAAGCCCAGGTCGCGCGCGCGCGCCTCGCTCATCACCAGAAAGGCTTCCGCGCCCGCACAGGGCATCACGCAGTCGAACAGGTGGATCGGGTCGGAAATCGGCCGCGCCGCCATGTACTCGTCGAGCGCGAGCGGCTTCTTGAACATCGCATGCGGGTTGCCCAGTGCGTTGGTGCGCTGGTCCACGGCGATGCGGCCGAAGTCCTCGCGCTTCGCGCCGAAGGTGCGCATGTAGTTGGCGGTGATCATCGCGAAGATCGAGTTAGGTCCGCCCGATCCGTAGGGGTAGCTCGCATCGCGCGCGAAGTTGCTGAAGCTGCCCAGCGTCTGGCGGAAAGAGTCGACGTGGTTGGTGTCGGCGCCGACGCAGGCCACGATGTCGGCATCGCCGGCCTGCACCGCACGCGCCGCGCGCCGCAGGCACATCACGCCGGATGCGCCGCCGGTCGGCATGTGGTCAAGCCAGCGCGGCGAGAGGCCCAGGTGCTGCGTCACGCCCACGGCCGTGTCGGGGGCCAGCGAGAAGCTGCTGAGGCACAAGCCGTCGATCTGCTCCTTCGGCACGCCGCTGGCTTGCACCAGCGCTTCGAGCGCCTGCCCGATGAACCAGTGCGCGGTGCGCGCCGAGTAGCGCACATAGGGCACCGTGATGGGCACGGCCACCGCGACGCCTTCGTAGGACTGCCGGCGCGTCATGCCTGCCTCTTTTTCATGGCGCGGGTGTCGATGCAATGGCCCTGCCCCGGCAGGCTCTGCGCGAGTTCACGCAACTGCCCGCGTTGGATCTTCTGCGAGGCCGTGAGCGGCAGCGCGTCGACGAAAGCCACGTAGCCCGGCGCCTTGTAGTAGGCCAGCTGCGCCAGCGCGTGCTCGACGATGCTGGCCGCGATCTGTGCGCGCGCCGACGCGTCGAGCTCCTCGCGCACCACGATGCAGGCCAGCACCTCGTCGCCGCGCACCGCATCGGGCGTGGCGGCGACGGCCGAGGCCTTCACCGCCGGGTGCTGGTTGAGCACGCTCTCGACCTCGACCGCCGAGATGTTCTCGCCGCTGCGGCGGATCACGTTCTTCTTGCGATCGACGAAGAAGAAGTTGCCCTCGGCATCGCGCCGCACCAGGTCGCCGGTGTGGAACCAGCCGCCGGCCCAGGCCTCGCGCGTGGCTTCCTCGTCCTTCAGGTAGCCGGAGAAGAAGTAGCGCCGCGGATCGTCGCCGGCGGAGCGCACCAGCAGTTCGCCCGGCGCGTCGCCAGCCACCTCCTGGCCTTGGTCGTCGAGCAGGCGGATCTCGACGTAGTCCTGCTGGCGGCCGAAGCAGCTCGTGCCCACCAGGCGCGGCTCGCGATTCGCCATCACGCAGGCGGCGGCGCCGGTCTCCGTCATGGCCCAGGCCTCGACCAGCGGGAAGCCGAAGCGCGCTTCGAAGGGCGCGTGGTTCTTGCGATCGACGCCGGCACCGAAGCCCCAGCGGATCGCGTGGTCACGGTCGGCGGGCGACGGCGGCGCCGCGAGCAGCATGGCCGGCATCACCCCGAGGTAGTGCGCGATGGTCGCGCCGCTCTCCCGCGCACTCGCGAGCCAGGTCCTCGGATGGAAGCGATCGAGCTGCACCAGGCAGCCGCCCGCGACCAGCACCACCATGGTCGAGAAGGCCATCGCGTTCATGTGGTTGAGCGGCAGCGGCGTGATGACGCGCTCCGCATCGCGACGGATGGCGCACACGCCGTCGAGCGCGGCATACCACTCGCCGGCGCGCAGGAAGTACGCATTGCTCAGCATGCAGCCCTTGGGCCGGCCGGTCGTGCCCGAGGTGTAGAGCAGCGCGCATTCGGTGTCGAGGCCGATCGGCTCGCCTGCCCGCGGCGGCGCCGTCGTGGCGGCCGGCACCGCACCGTCGGGGCCCAGGGTGCGGAAGGCGACGCCGGCCTGCACCGCCGCCGCGAGCAGGTCGGGCTCCCGCTCGGGAAGGGTCACGGCCAGGCCGATCTCGCTGTGGCCGATCAGGTAGACCAGCTCCGCCGAACGCATCTCGGCATTGATCGGCACCACGCTCACGCCCAGGGCGTTGAGCGCGAACCAGTGGAACAAGAAGGCGGGCCTGTTCTCCAGCAGCAGGCCGACACGATGGCCATGGCCCCACCCGGCCGCCGAGTAGGCGCGGCGCAGGCGCTCGACCCGATCCGCGGCCTCGCCCCAGCGGATGGCGCCGGACGCGACGCCGTAGGCTTTCGCCGTCACCGACTCGGTGAACAGGAACTCAGCCTGCGGCGTGCGGGCCGCCGTCGTGGTGAAGCATTGGTGGACGGTGCGCATCATCAGATGAACAGTTGAACGGCCGGCAGGGCGGCGTCGCAGTTGAGCAGGTTCACGCGCTTGAGCGTCATGCGCAAGGCGCCGTCCACGAGCGTGAGGTGATGGAAGAAGGTGCCGACATAGAACTGCAGCTCGTCGCCCTGCGATTCGGTGTAGTGGAACTCGGTGCGCACGACGAAGCGATTGCCGGCCTCGTTGAACTCCTCGACCGTGGGCGTCTGAAGCAGGTGATGGCAGCGGCTCGGCGGCTGCTGCGAGAAGGCGCGCGGGCTTTTGAGACGCTCGACGCGCAGGTCGCGCAATAGCTTGTCTTCGTAGAGATGCGAGGTGTGATTGACGCCGTCTTCCTGGTCGGGGATAAGCGGCACCCAGTAGAAGGCATCGTCGGTGAAGAGCGCATTCCACTCGTCGAAGCGCTTGGCGTCGAGCAGGCGCGACTCCTGCACGACGAAAGCGATCAGGTCCTGAGGCGTGACGGCCATCACATGGTCTCCGTCATGTAGCGGGCCCAGCTGCGGTACTGGTTGCGCATCGGCAGTTCGTTGGTGCCACCCGTCGTGATCTCGCCGCCCTTCAGCTCGGCGGGGTCGTAGTTCCGGTGCAGGCTGACCCACTCGTTGCCGCTCGCATGCAGGCCGGCCTGGATGCCGCGGTAGGCCTGCAGGTCGTCATGGCCGACGACCGAGAAGGGCGAGTTGATGAGCCGGTTGTACATGGTGGTGCGCGCAAGCAGCTCGGGCGGCGCGCCCTTCAGGCGGAAGGTCCAGCTTTCGATCAAGGTCTTGTCGACTGCGATCGGCTTCACCACGCGGATCGCCTGGATCGCGCCCTTGATCGTGAGGTTGGGGTAGTACACGGTGTTGTGCCGCGCCATGCCGAGGATCTGCGCGGTGCGCTCCTCGCCGTACTTCGCCTTCATCGCGTCGTCGTAGGCGGGAATCGCCTTGTACTTGCTGTGGATGCTGAAGTGCACGCCCGTGAAACTGTGGCCGTTGTCGTAGGTGCGGATGCCCATGTCCTCGAAGAACTTGTAGTCCGACATGAAGGGCACGAACTGCTCGACGGCCATGGGCTTGGGCTCGTCTTCGGGCTTGTCGGCCCACATGCGCTTGGCGGTGCCGGCCGAGGACTCGTGCGCCACCATCGGATGCATGGTGTCGTTCAGGTTCTCGACGAACATCTTCCAGTTGCACTGGTGCATGAAGCGCAGGCAGCCGCCGGCGATCTCGAGCTCGCCTTCGGGCGAGCGATCGGCCATGTTGTCGATGGAGCTCAGCGAGTCGCCGAAGTAGTCCTCGAAGTCCGGCCCCACGTCGTTGATCTTGACGAAGATGAAGCCACGGTAGCTGCGCACGTTGCGGATGGTCGTCAGGCCCTTGGCCGATTCGCATTCATGCAGCTGCGTGCCCTCGTAGCCGTTCTTGAGCGGGATCGCGAGCAGCGAGCCGTCGGTCTTGAAGGTCCAGGCGTGGTAGGGGCAGCGGAAGAACTTGCCGGTGTTGCCGCAGGGTGCCGTCACCAGCCGCGAGCCCTTGTGGGCACAGCGGTTCATCATCGCGCGCACCGAGCCGTCGGTGTGGCGCACGATGATCAGCGGCCGGCCGCCGATCTCGTTGCTGATCCAGTCGCCGGGCTTGGGAAGCTGGCTCTCGTGCCCGGCGTAGTTCCAGGTGTTGGCGAAGAAGTGTTCCTGTTCCAGCTCGAACAGTTCCCGGCTGGTGTAGAGATCGCGGTGCACGCGGTCGGGCTGCACCAGCGCACGCACGGCATCGGGGTTGTCTCGGTACGAAGTCATGTTCCTGCTGCTCCTTCAGATGTCCAGCACCAGCCGCGGCCCCTTGGCGCGCGAGATGCAGATCTGCATGACATTGCCTTCGGCCTTCTCGCGTGCGCTCAGCACGTAGTCGCGATGATCGATCTCGCCTTCGAGCACGGCCGTCGTGCACACGCCGCATTCGCCGCGCTTGCAGTCGAACATTGGGTCGCAGCCGTGTTCGATCAGGCAGTCGAGGATGCTCTGATCGGCCGGCACCGTAAAGCGCTGGCCCGACTGCGCCAGCTCCACCTCGAAGGCCTGGTCGCCCTCTTCGGCCACGGTGGTGGTGAAGAGCTCGAAGTGCACGCGGTCGTGCTCCCAGCCGCAGGCCTGGGTGCGGGCCAGCACGGCATCGAGCATCACCTTCGGTCCGCAGACGTAGACGCGGTCGCCGGCCGGGCAGTCGTCGAGCAAGGCGTCGATGTCGAGCGGGCCGCCGGCCTCCGCATCGGCATGGATGCGCAGATCGTCGCCCAGCAGCGCCTGCAGCTCGGGCAGGAAGGCCATCAGCTCTCGGCTGCGGCCCGCGTAGTGCATGCGCACGGGCGCGTCTTCGGCCCGGCGGCGTGCGGCCATGCTGGCGAGCGGCGTGACACCGATGCCGCCGGCGACCAGCACCGTGCCGCCGGGGCCGGTGTGCAGCGGGAAGTCGTTCTTCGGCGGCTCGATGGTGAGGAGGTCGCCTTCCTTCAATCGCTCGTGCATGAAGCGCGAGCCGCCGCGGCCGTCGTCTTCCTTGCGCACCGCGATCCGGTACTCGGCGGGCGCGTTGGTGGCGTTGCGCGCGGTCGCGAAGTTGATGAGCGAGTAGTGGCGCCAGTCCTGCGCACCGTCGGGCAGCTGCACCTGGACACGGATGTGGGCGCCGGCGGCGTAGCCCGGCAGTTCGCGGCCGTCGTCGGCGCGAAGCCGCAGCGTCCGGATCAGCGGATTCAGTTCGCGCGCTTCGACGACGCGCAGTTGGAGGGTGGCGGTCATGATGTTGTTCGCATCCCTTGTTCAGGCCAGCGCGTGCTGCGCCAGCAAGGCGCACAGCTTGTGCCCATGTTCATCGGCCAGCGCGGCATCGCGCAGTTCGCGCAAAGTGGCCGGCGCGAGCCCTGCGCCGGCACGCTGGAAGGCGGCCATCACCGTGTCGTAGTTGCGCAGCCCGCGTTCGTGCGTGTCGCTGTAGCCCTTGACCAGGCGCTGGCACTGCGCGACTTCGACCGCGAGTTCGGGATGGCTCACCGCGGTGGCAGCGATGCGCTGCAGCCATTCCTCGATGCGGCGGTTCTCCTCGGCATAGCGCAGCGTGGACCGGCGCCAGCGCTTCATCGCGGCGACGGTGCTGAGCATCAGGTAGCCGTGCAGCGAGCTGGTCTGGATCACGCGGCCCTTCTGCGTGAGCCGCTCCACCAGCTTGCGGGGCAGGCTCGAATTCATCAGCCAGCGCCCGAAGCCGGCCGGCAGCGTCTCGCAGATCTCCTGCAGGCGGGGGTGCATGTACTCGTTGATCGCCAGCACCTGCCCATCCTTCACGCCGGCCTCGCCGCGCACGCGATCGAAGCGCGAGGAACGGGTCTTAAGCGCTGCGACGCGGGCCGTGTCTTCGTAGGACATCCACAGCGCCAGGTGGCGCGCGGTCTCGCGCAGCAGGCGGTGGTCGTCGTTGCTCGGCAGCGCGGCGATCGCGGCCGCACGGTCGAGGTAAAGGCCTGCGTAGGCCAGGTCCTGGTAGTCGATGAGCCGGCGCACGCCTTCCAACAGCACTGGATGCGCGGCGGCGGGAAAGTCACGCTGCACGCGCTCGACCAGCGCGCGCACGGCCGGGTGCTTCGGCTGCGGCGCCGCGGCGGGCAGGTCCATCGGCGCCTCTTCCACCGCTGCGCCTTGCGCGCGCACGAAGGCGGCGCCGAAGGCTTTGAGGCTGGGCTTCACGCCCACGCCGCCGCGCTCGATGGTGGCCTCGAACTGCGCGCGGCTGAAGGGCAGCACACCCGCCCCGGCCAACGCACCGAAGAGCACCGCGCTGATCACGCTGCCCGCGTCTTCGGCCGCCTGCGCCATGTCGAAGCGGATGAAGCGCTTGGCCGCCTTGTCCGCGTGCGCGAGCAGCTCGGCGCTGTCGACGCGCCCGTCGCCCATCGCGCTTTTTTCGGCGATCGAATAGACGCGGTGCGTCGACGCGACCAGCGTCGTGCGGTCGCGTGTGACCAGCCCGCGCTGCACCGCGCGGCCGGCTTCCATCAGCTCCGAGGCCAGCACCACGTCGACGTCACCCGGCAGCGGCATCAGCGCCAGCACCGGCTTGCCGCCGTCGGCACGGGCCTGCGCCTCGGGATAGAGCTCGACGTAGTAGATGGTGGCGCCGGTGCGCTGGGCCACGCCCGGCACCGAGGTGGTCTGCGCCACGTAGCCGTTGGCCTCGCCCATGTCGACGATCCAGTCGGCCAGCACGCCGCCGCCCTCGCCGCCCATGGCCAGAATTGCGATCTTGATCGGTTGTTGTTGCGTCATCGCGTGACCATCAGAAGGCGTACTCGGCGCGGCGCTTGGCCTCGCCGCGCTGGAGCCAGCCGATCACGCCGCTGCGCACGCGTTCGCGCAAGCGGTCCCAGCCGTTCGGGTTGCTGACGATCTGTGCCTTGTAGAACGAGGGGCAAAGCACCGCGGCATGCGAGACGTCGCCGCAGTTGCCGCAGCCGACGCAGCTCTCCAGCACCGTGGCGACCGGGTCGGTGCGCAGCGGATCGGGATTGGCCTTGATCGACAGCGAGGGGCAGCCCGACAGCCGGATGCACGAGTGGTCGCCAGTGCAGGTGTCGGAGTCGACGCCGAACTTGTCGCGCACCATGCGCTTGCCCTCGGCGATCGCCTTGCGCACCAGCGGCTTCTCGCGCCGCTGCTTGTTGAGCATGCATTCGGACTGCGCGATCAGGACTTTCGGGCCCTTCTCCTTGGTGGTCAGCGCTTCCTTGAGCGCATCGCGCATGCCGGCGACGTCGTAGGTGCGGCGGATCGTCCGCACCCACTTCACGCCCACGCCGCGCACCGCGCGCTCGATCTCGTGGCCGGTGCTGCGCGTCGCGTTGTGCGCGGTCGACGACAGGATGTCCTGGCCGCCGGTGGCCGAGGTGTAGTTGTTGTCGACCACGATGGTCAGGTTGTCGCTCTTGTTGAAGACGGCGTTGGCGACGCCGCTGGTCAGGCCGTTGTGCCAGAAGCCGCCGTCGCCCATCATCGAGATCGCCCGCTTGCCCGCCGGCGCATTGAGCGCCGCGGCGCCGGCGCCGCCCAGGCCATAGCCCATGGTGGTGTTGCCGATGTTGAAGGGCGGAAGGATCGAGAACAGGTGGCAGCCGATGTCGGCGCTCACGTGATGCGGCCCCAGCTCGCGCTCCACCAGCTTCATCGCGCTGAAGATCGGGCGCTCCGGGCAGCCGGTGCAGAAGCCCGGCGGGCGTGCATGCACGTTCTCGTCCAGCGGCAGGGCCGGTTCGGGCGCGCCATCGACACCGACGTCGGCGACCTCGATCAGCGGGATCACCTTGCGCACCGGGGCGGGCACCGGCAACGGCTGCAGCCGGCCGTAGCGCTCGCCGAAGCTGCGCGCGCCCTTCAGCAGCTCGGCCGCGGTGTATTCGCCGGCCACCGGCAGCATGTCCTTGCCGTGCAGCGCCGTGGTGGAGCCGGCCTGGCGCAGGATGGTCGCGAGATTCTGCTCGACGAAGTTGGGCTGGCCTTCTTCGACGATCAAGACCGCGCGCTTGCCTTCGCAGAAGCGCAGCACCTCGCTCTCGATGACCGGGTAGGCCACGTTCATCACGTAGAGCGGCACCCGGCTGTTGCCGTAGACGTCGGCCAGGCCCAGGCGTTCGAGGGCACGCACGAGGGTGTTGTAGCTGCCGCCCTGCACGATGATGCCGATGTCGTCGGCGTCTTCCGAGAAGAACTCGTTGAGCCTGTTCTCCTCGATGAAGCGCACCGCGGCGGGCCAGCGCTCCTTCACCTTTTCCTGCTCGTGCACGAAGCTCGCCGGCGGCAGCACGATGCGGCCAACGTCGCGCTGCGGGTTCTCGAGCGCGTCCTTGATCGTGAACGCGGGCCGCCGGTTGGCGCCGGCCACGAACTGCCCGTGCACGTGGCAGGCGCGAATGCGCAGTTGCAACATCACCGGCGTGCGGCTGGCCTCCGAAAGCTCGAAGCCCTTCTTCACCGCGTCGACGATCGAGGGCAGATTGGGCCGCGGATCGAACAGCCAGATCTGCGACTTCATCGCGAAGGCGTGGCTGCGCTCCTGCATGATCGAGGAGCCCTCGCCGTAGTCCTCGCCCACGATGACCAGCGCGCCGCCGGTCACGCCGCCCGAAGCCAAGTTGGCCAGCGCGTCGGACGCCACGTTGGTGCCCACCGTCGCCTTGAAGGTCACGGCGCCGCGCAGCGGGTAGTTGACCGAGGCGGCCAGCGTGGCGGCGGCTGTGGCCTCGCTGGCGCTGTTCTCGAAGCGGATGCCCTGCTCGGCTAGGATGTCCTGGGCATCGGCCAGCACGTCCATCAGGTGCGAAATGGGCGCGCCCTGGTAGCCGGCGACGTAGGAAACCCCGGATTCGAGCAGTGCCTTGGTGACGGCCAGGATGCCTTCGCCCCGGAACAGCTCCCCCTCCGAAAGTCGGAGCTTCTTGACCTCCTCGACGAACGATCGTTCAGCCATGATGTGCCTTGTTCCTCATGACGGCGCGCGCCGCCTCATCGTGCAGCCCATATAATGTTGACAACTGAATGTATCCACAATCATGAATTACCCTAGACATGCAAGCTGCGTGCCTGGCACAGCACCGGGGGCCCTTCATGGCAACGAAGCCTGCTAAGCCGCTGCGCTTCGTCGACGATTACCTGCCGGCGCTGCTGGCACAGGCCAGCCAGCTGATCTCCACGGAATTCCACGTGGTGGCGCGCCAGCACGGTTTCTCGGTCTCCGAGTGGCGGGTGATGGCCTCGCTGGCGGGCGGCGAGCCGATCAGCATCGGCCAGCTGGCCCAGGTTACGGTGACCAAGCAGCCGACGGTGACGCGCCTTCTGGACCGCATGGAATCCAAGGGCCAGGTGGAGCGCCTGCCCCATGACAGTGATCGCCGCATTACGCTGGTGCGCATCACGCGCAAGGGCGCCAAGACGGTGGAGCACTTGATGGAGCTCGCCAGGGAACACGAACTGCGGGTGCTGGAGCCCTTCGGCCTGCTGCGCGCGGAAGAGCTGAAGACCACCCTGCGACAGATGATCGAGCTGCACGCGCACGCGCCCCAGGAGACCGAAACCGACGAGAACGAGGAGTGAACTGCGCTCAGGGGATCAGGACGGCGCGGCCACGATGCCCGCGCTGCGTGATCCATTCGAACGCCGTGGCCGCCTCGTCGAGCCGGAAACGCTTCACCTCGAGCTTCAGCCGCCCATTGCCCAGGCGCTCCAGCAATTCGGGCGCAGCGGCGCGGCCCGCGGCCTCGCGCCGGAACATGTTGAGCGGCAGCAGCGCCACGTCGCGCTGCAGCAATTGCGCGATGTCCAGCGCCAGCGTGTTGCCGGCCGTATAGCCGACCAGCACCGCACGCCCGCCGGGGGCCACGCAGGTCAAAGCCGCTTCGAGCACCGGCCCGCCGACGGTATCGACCAGGAGCGTCACCGGTTCGCCGGCCTCGGTGATCACTTCGGCGCCGGCATCGCGCGCCAGCTGCACCGCCATCGATCCGACCGCGCCGGTGGCTCCGGTCACCCGCACGCGCTCGCCGGCCTGGAGCTTCGCGATCTCGTGCAGCGCGATCCAGGCCGAGGTGCAGGGCGAGAAGAAGGCTGAACCGCGGGCCATGTCGACTTTGTCGGGAAGAAGGCCCAGCGCCTCGTCGGGTGCGTCGATCAGCTCGCGCCAGGTGCCGTCGGCCGTCGTGCCCAATCCGGCGCCGCGCAGCCAGACGCGCTGGCCCGGCGCGAAGCGCTCGCTCGCTACCACGGTGCCCGCGGCTTCCACGCCTGGTACATAAGGCAGCGGCGGATGCTTGAGAAAGCCGCCGCTCCAGACGGTGCGGTCGATATGGCCCACGGTGGCCGCGGCCATGCGCACAACGCTGCGGCCGGCGCGAGGCTGCGGATCTTCCATCTCTTCCAACACCGGCGCTGCGTCGAAAGCATGGATGCGCACGGCCTTCATGGCAGCGTCTCCAGGAAATCGAGCACCGCCGCGGCGAAGGCTTCGGGCATCTGGTCGGGCAAGGGCACCATGCCGCCGGCGATGTCGACGATGCGCGCGTGCGGCAGGTGCGCCTGCAGTTCGATTGCATGCGGCGCGGCGAAAGGATCGTCGGTGGCGCGCAGGATCAGTGTCGGCTGCTCGATCCTCCCGATGCGCTCTTCCATGCGATAGGCGGCCACGGCGCGATGGCCTTCTTCGAGCCGAGCCCCGACCATGAGCGCGTCGCGCACGAAGGCCTCCAGCAGCTCGGGCCGGCCCGGCGGATAGAAGGACTGGCGCTTCTGCCACAGCGCCGCGAGATGGCTGCCATCGTCGCTCGGCGCGACCTCGTCGATGGGCGGCCGCTCGGCGCGGGCGCGCCGGAAGGCCGCGTCGGTGTACGGCGTCGAAGACAGCACCAGCCCATGCACCCGGTCCACGAAGGAAGCGGCCAATTCGACCGCGATCACGCCACCCGTGTGATGCCCCACCACGTGCGCACGCGCAATGCCCAGCGCATCGAGCAGCTCGACCGCGATGCGCGCCCATTGCTCGATGCTCGCCGGCGCCGAGCCGGCATCGGAATCACCGAAGCCCGCGGTGTCCATTGCCACCGCCCGGAAGCGCGCGCCAAGCAGAGGAAGCACGTGCCGGTACTCGGCCCAGCTGCGCGGCGACTGGTGCAGCAGCAGCACCGTCTCGGCGCGCGGATCGCCGCAACTCGCGTAGTGCACCTGCCCGACCGACAGGTCTGCGAAGGCGCGGCGGATCTTCATCATGGCTGCGTCTTGTCGGCCGGCGGCTGCCACAGCCCCGCATGCCGGAGCATGCCCAGCGTGCGCGCAAGCACATCGCGCCGGTAGGCCGCGATATCGCGGCCTTCGTAGTCGTAGAAGCCGCTGCCGGTCTTCAGGCCCAGCCGGCCCTCGGCCACCATGCGGGCGACGATCGCCGGCGCGGCATAGCGCCCCTTGTCGATCGAGGCCGACATCTCGCGGCTCGCGTGGTGCAGGATGTCGCAGCCGCCGAAATCGATGAACTCCACCACGCCGAGCGCGGCGAAGCGCAGGCCCAGGCCGTAGCGCGTGGCCTTGTCGATTTCTTCGGCGGTGGCCGCGCCCTCCTCGATCATCCGCGCCGCCTCGTTCATCACCAGCGCCTGGAGCCGCGGCACGATGTAGCCGGGCGAAGCGCCGCAGACCACCGGGAGCTTGCCGATCTGTTCCATCAGGCGCTTGGTGCGTTCCAGCACCGCGGCATCGGTGCCCGGGTGGCAGCTCAGCTCCACCACCGGGATCACGTAGGCCGGGTTGAGCCAATGCATGTTGAGGAAGCGCTCGGGCTTCTTCACCAGCGCCGCGAGCTGGGTCACGAGGATGCTGCTGGTGGTCGAGGTCAGGATCGTGTCGTCGCGGCAATGCTGGTTGAGCTGCTCGAAGGCCTCGCGCTTGGCCTCCAGCGTCTCGGGCACGCCTTCGAAGACCAGCTCGGCCTGGGCCAGCGCGCGCGGCGCGTCGGCGGCCCCCACGAGCTCGACGCGATCGGCGATCGCGCTCACCTGGCCGGCCTCGACGACACCGAGTTGCGCGAGCCCCGTCAGGCTGGTCTCGATCTCGGCCCGCGCCTCAGTGCGCAGCTTCTGCCAGGCCTCGCCGCTGCGCGGACGCAGATCGACCAACGCGATGGGGTGGCCCGCGTAGGCAAAGGCGGTCGCGATGCCGCGGCCCATCCGGCCCGCGCCGACGGCGGCGAAGCGCGGCGCCGGTGCCTCATTCGCCATCGTGCAGCCTCTTCTTCAGCTCGGTTTTGTCGAGCCCGGCCAGGCCCAGTCGTTCGAAGGTGCGCGGGCCCTGGCGCAGGTCGCGCCCGAGGAAGCCGCCGACGATGGCCAGCAAGCCGTGCGCGATCGGCGCATCCACGCCGGCGTAGCGCGCCGCCGAGGCGAGAAAGGCCAGGCCCAGCTCGGTGTCTTCGGTGATGTAGCGATGGGCGTAGAGGTCGATGTTCTCGCGCCAGTCGCCCGACTTGACCAGCTGCTTGTGGGCGTCGCCATACATCCACCGGTCGCTGTTGTAGTGGTCAGCCAGCGGGTAGTGCGGCGCGCCATGCCCGAAGGCCTCGCGCACCGCGATGCGCTCCTGGTCGAGCCGGTCGGTCACGTCGCGCACTGCGCGCTGCGTGCCTTCGTTGTGGATGTCCCAGCGCTCGAAGTGCTGCAGCGGCGCGGCGTTCATCACCATCAGCGGCGGGTGGATCACCGGGCCGGCGTTCATCAGCGCGCCCGACAGCGCATCGCCGCAGCCATGCACGCTCGGGTAGGCCTGCCGGATCACTTCCAGCGCCTGCGCTTCCTTGCGCGCGGGGTAGACGCCGGTCGGCAGGCGGATGGCGCGGATGGTGACGTTGACCTCGCGCTCGCCATGCTTGCGCGCCAGGTAGGGCAGCGTGCCGGTCTCGGCCCAGGCGACGTCGGCGCGGCTGCCGGCCTGCTTGACGACGCGCGCCATCACGAAGCTGCCGAAGGTGCCGGGCGGCAGGAACACCACCTGGCCGTCCGCCAGGTGCGGCGCCATGGCGCGGGCGATGTCTTCCTGCGCAATGGCCGGGGTCGGGATCACGATCAGCGCCGCGCCGCGCAGGGCCTCGGCGATGTCGGCGGTCGCCAGGGCGATCGGCACCTCGCGCGCGCCGCGCGCGTCCTTCAGCATGATCGATGCGGCTTGCCGCACAGCGGCGAGCGCATCGGCGTCGCGCCGCCAGAGCCGCACTTCATGGCCGGCTTCGGACAGGTCGGCAGCGGCGGCATAGCAGCCGTGGCCGCCGCCCAGGATCGCAATTTTCATGGTCGAGAAGAAGTTGTGGGCCACGGACCGTCGATTCGCGAATCGACGGGCTCGCAGATACATTACTTTTCAACCATTCAATTGTCAACTATCAGGAACCCGACCCAGCTCCGCCATCGAATCCACAAAGCCGTCAGCGTCCACGGCGCGCACCGGCTCGCCGTGGTTGTAACCGTAACTCACCAGCACCACCGGGCAGCCCGCCGCCCGTGCCGCGCGCGCGTCGTTGCTCGAATCGCCCACTATCAAGGTGCGTGCCGGCGCGCTGCCGAGCGCTGCGCAGGTCTTCAGCAGCGGCAGCGGATCAGGCTTCTTGCGCTCGAAGGCGTCGCCGCCGAACACCACGTCGAAATAGCCATCGAGTCCCTTTGCGGCCAGCAGCGGACGCGCGAAGGCGGTCGGCTTGTTGGTCAGGCAGGCCAGGCGGATGCCGTGCGCACGCAGCGCTGCCAGCCCGTCGACGACGCCCGGGTAAACCTCCGCATGCCGGCCGTTGATGGCCAGATAGTGGTGCTGGTAGCGGCGCCACGCCTGGTCGTACAAGGCATTGTCGACTTCCCGGCCTTCGCGCACGTGGCGCAGCACCGAATGGATCAGGTGTTCCGAACCCTTGCCGATCATGGTCGCGATGGTTTCGGCCGTGACCTTGTGCAACTCGAGCCCGTCGAGCATGCAATTCAACGCGACGACGAAGTCGCCGAGAGTGTCGACCATGGTGCCGTCGAGGTCGACGATCGCGGCGTCGAAGTTCGAAAGGTGCAAGCGAGTGGAGTTCAAGGCGCGCGGTGGGAAGCCCGGGAATCGCCTTGATTCTGCCGCGTCGCGAGCAGGGCTCGCAGCGGCAGTGGCAAGCGCCAGGCCTCGGCCAACTGCGGGGCTGGTTCGAGCCGGCGGCTCGAAGGCGCAGAGACCGCGGTGAAAACCTTCCAGCGCACGGCATGTGCGAGCGTCGTTCGCCGCGCGCGGAGCAATACCTCATGGCTGCGCGCAATCTTGCGCCAGTTGACGAGGTCGAAGCTATCGATCGGGCCGCGCACGCCCAGGGCGATCAACCCCGACAGCGAGAAGTCCTCCCAGGACGCGTAGTGCGCGCGGGCTGCCTCCTGCAGGCGCCTGAGCGCAGCTTGCGCGTTCGCTCTGGACAAGTATTCGGCCGAAAAACCCAGACGCACCAGGTAGACCGCCTGCTGGATCTCCCAGGCCGCCGGATTCAGATGAACGTTCTGGATCTGCCGGGCCTCGACCACGCGCGCATCCTGCACCAGGAATCTGCAGATTTCCTCCAGGGCCGCGTACGCGTCGGAGTCGGCGACGTGACCGCTGCGCCAGGCCGCATAGGCGGCCGCCGGGAAACCAGTCCCCAGGGATCGAAGCCAGCGCTCGACGAGCCAGACGCATTCGCATCCGCGCTGCACGCGCCAATGCTGAATGAGGATGGCCTCGACCCGTTCTTTGGCAAGCGAGCTCCCCAGTTGATTGAAATCATCCCCTTCGAGCACTGCGAAATTGGCGCTCAGCAGGTAGCCGAAGAGCTGGTCCGGCGACACCGGCTCCGTGGGCCGAACTGCGATCCGCCGAGCCCGGCGGGCGACGGACTTTCCTCCCCAGGCATTCAACAGAAGAACCGCGCAGAGGGTCCACAAGGCGACAAGAGCAATCCGGAAATTCATGACGACTCCGGCTGGGCAGGCTTGATGTCTCGATGAACGACCCGTTGCGCCTGGACATACTCGACCGCCATGCAGACCTCGAGCATCAGCTGATGCGGGCTCGCATATCCAGCCGCTTGCGCGCACAGTACTTGTCGATGCGCTCACCCTCGACATGCTCGAGAAGCATGAAGGGGTGATCGTCCAGCACGCCGGTGTCCACCACCCGTGCGATACACGGATGACGAAGCGCCGCGTGGATGCGGCGCTCCTGGTCGAACCTTCGACGCAGCATTGCGGACGTGCCATCGCCTCGCACGACCTTCACGTCCAGCGTCTCGCCAGGCCCGCCATCGTCGCGCGACGCGAGAAATACATGGCCCATGCCACCGAATGCCAATTTGCCGTGGATCAGGAACGCCCCGATTCGCTTCCCGATCCACTCAGGTTCGCGTGGCTCGAAAACCATGGGAAGCGTCGCTGGAAGCTCGAGAAACCCTTCCGTTGCCTCATCCGCTTCGTCGAGAAGCGATCCCACTTCTTCCCGCAAGCGCATGTCGCTGCCGCAAGCCTGCAACACGTACTCGCGTCGCGCCGCATGCGTTTGCTCGAGTGCGCGCTCGAGAATCAGCTTCATTCGATGCCAGGAGGCAGTTTTCACCGGGAGTTCCTTCCGCGACATCGAGCTCATCGAGAGTCGTTGCTCGCCGGGTGTGATGGTGCCGGCGCCGGAAGGCGTGCGCGTACATTGCGACAATTGGTCAGGATCACCGCCGTCAAATCTGACGCAGTGCGCCTTGCGTGCAAGGCGTCTCCCGCTCGACGCAGCAGGCCTGCGCCCGGGTACGGCAAAGGCCTTCCGGATGAAGCTCAGGCTTCGGTCAGTGACTGCGCAGCCACCACCGCCTCGGTGCGGTTGCGCACGTTGAGCGCGCGGAATATCGCCGCCAAGTGGATCTTGACCGTGCCCTCGCTGATGCCCAGCGCGCGCCCGATCAGCTTGTTGGGCTTGCCCTGCGACAGCAGTTGCAGCACCTCGACCTGGCGCTCGGTGAGCACGCTGCGCAGGTGCTCGAGCGTCTGCGCCGCCGCGGCGGCCGACGCGCGCTGCGCGGCATCTCCCGCCGCCACGCCGGCCACGATGCCGGGCGGCACGGCCGACAGCATCATCGGCGGCACGTAGACGCCGCCCGCCAGCACCAGCCGCACGGCCGACAGCATGACCTCGGGCGAGTAGGCCTTCGGGATGAAGCCCAGCACGCCGCGCTCGAGCGCGCTGCGCATGATGGCGGGGTCTTCGTAGCCCGAGAGCACGATGACCGGCACCGTCGGATGGCGGCGCCGGATCTCGTCCACGTGGGCCTGGCCGTCGGCGCCGGGCATGTTCAGGTCGATCACGGCCAGGTCGATGTCGTCGGAGGCACCGGCGAGCAGTTCGTCGACGCTCATCGCCAGAACGAATTCGATGCCGGGTTCGATTTCCGACAGTTTGGCCTTGACCGCCTCGATGACGAGCCGGTGGTCGTCGGCGATCAGGATTTTCATGGCGGCCCCAACATAAGTGAACTCAACGAGTACGAAAGATAACGGCGATCGCGGCGCGCGGCAAGGCTCGCCGGCTCCACGAACGACATAGTCCCCAAGCGATATGGTGGGCCCTGGGGGGCGTTGAAAGAATGAATCCCACATCCAACGAAAAACAGGGACATCGGCATGTGCCATCGATGCAGGCGCAAACCCAAGGCTCCCGCCATCACCGAAGAATAGCGCGGGCGTTTCATGGCTCGCTTGTTCGACTGTTTCTGCGACCTGTTCTCCTATGGCCTCGAGCTCGACGCGGCGATCGCCGGCGGGCGCACGACCTTCTCGCCCGACGCGGTGCAGCGCCGCGCCCTGGATCTGCTCGAGGAGGCCCGCGTTGCAGCCGGGGTCGCGGGCATCCCGGCCCAGCGCATCGAATCGGCATCCTTCGCCATGGTCGCCTGGCTCGACGAGATCGTCGCACGCAATCCCGGCTTCGGCACCGGCGTGACGCCGCTGCAGGTGCAGCTCTTCAATTCCAACAACGCGCACAGCGAGTTCTTCCACCATCTGTCGGCGCTGCAGGCCGACGACGGCGAGGTGCGCGAGATCTACTGGCATGCGCTGGTCCACGGCTTCAAGGGCCAGTACTACTTCGAAAACGGCGACCGCGGCGAGCTCGGCAAGCTCAAGGAACTGCATGGACAGCAACTGCCGGTGCAGCCGCTCGCACCGGAGGCCCTGGCCGCAGACCGCATCACGCCCCAGCCCTACAACGTGCCCGACCCGCCGGGTCCGCGCATCCCGGAGCGGCGCGAGCGGGCGCTCCTGCGTGCCACCGGCGCGCTCGCGCTGCTGATTCCGCTCCTGTACCTGCTGGGCTCGATGCTGAACGGCCCGCGCGAGGCGCCACCCACGCTGGCCCAGCGCGTCGAGCAGCAGCTCCAGAACTACGCCTGCGCGGACCTTGCCGCCACGGTGGGCGACGGCGGCGCGACGCGCGTGAGCGGCTTCGTCTCGCTGGCGGAAGACATGGCGCGCGTGGAGCGCGAGGTACGTGCCATGCCGGGCGTGAGCGCGGCGAGCTTCCAGCTCCAGCTGCGCGTATGGCCGCACTGCGAGGTCGTCGCCATCCTCAAGCCCTACCAGGCGCGCAACCGCGACAAGCGGCACGGACTGAAGGTCGCGGCCCTCGGTGCACAGAACGGCCGGCTGCGTGAAGGCGATCTCGTGCTGGTGCAGGCCACGAACGCCGACTACGACGGCTATCTCTGGGTCGACTACTTCACGGCCGACGGCGCGGTGATGCATCTCAATGCGAACCGCGGCCAGGCCCGCCTGCGCGCCGGCGAAAGCATCGAGCTGGGCCGCGACATCCCCTCGAGCTGGCTCGTGAGTCCGCCCTTCGGCACGGTACTGGTCACGGCCCTGTCCTCCCCCACGCCTTTCAACGGAGCCGCAGAGAGGCCACCCTTCGAACTGGCCTCGGCCTATCTGCAACGGCTGCGCGAATCGCTGGCCGCCAACGAAGCGGGCGGTCGGCCGATCGCCGATGTCGTCTTCCTCGAAACCGTCTCGCGCTGAGCGGCGTCTTCCACCCTTCCATGAATGCCCTGCACCCCTTGCCCACGTACTACTGGCCGCTGCTCGCTCTGTGCCTGCTGGGGCTTCTCGCCTTCTGGTGGTTCATGCTGGGCGCGCGCTATGTCGCGCGGCGGCGGCTGCTGCGACGGCGCATCGAAGTCCTCGGCCCGCCGTCGACAGCGCCGGAGCAGGCAGCGCTCGCCGCCCTGCGGCAGGCCATCGTGCAGGCGCGCGAACTGCTTCTTCGTTCGCCGGCGCAGCGCGCGGTGCGCAATCCGCTCTATGACCAGCCCTGGTTCCTGTTCATCGGCGACGCGTCGGCCGATCTGCCCGGGCTGCTGGCCACGGCCCGCCGCGCCTCCCCGCCGCCGCTTCAATCGGAGCCCGACGCCGGCGGCGATCGCTTCTGGCGCTGGCACTTCCTGCGCTCGATGATCGCGATCGAAACCAGCCCGGGCGCGGTGCGCGAGCCGGCGTCGCGGCACGAGCGAAGCCTTTGGTACCAAGCGCTGCTGGCGCTCGCCAATCAACGCGAGCGCCTGCCGCTCAACGGCATCGTGGTCTGCGTGAGCGCCGCAAGCCTGATTGGCGACGCCCAGGCGTTGGCTGCCGATGCGACGCGCCTGCGGCAGCGGGTCGACGAAGCGGCCGAGCATCTGCGGCTGCACCTGCCCGTCTACCTGGTCGTGACCGGCCTGCAGCGGCTCGCCGGCTACGAGGTGTTCCGTAACGCATTGCCGCCCGGGGCGTTGGCCCAGGCGCTGGGGCATCGGCTGCCGGCCAATGCGGCGGGTCCCCGGCTCGACGATCTGTTCGGCCCGCTGAGCCTGCGGCTGCATGCCTTGCGCATGGGCTTGCTGCGCAGCCAGCCGGAGCCGGCGCGCCGGCTGGCCACGCACGGCTTCGTGGAGCAGTTGCGCGCATTGCAGCCCGGCCTGCGTACGCTGGCGGAACACATGTTCGACAACGGCCTCGGCCGCACGCTCGCACCGGCGCACTGGCGCGGCCTCTATCTCACCGCCGCCCCCGCGGACAGCGAGGACGACGCTTTCGTCGCCGATCTGTTCCAGCGCTTCCTGCCCGGCGACCAGCCGCTGGCGCGTGCGTAGCGATGCGGCTACTTCTTCGGCGCCGGCGGCGGCGGTGCCGGCTCGATGCGGATCTGGATCTGGCGCGCACCGAAGTTCACGCCGACCAGCAGCGGCTTGCCCGGCTCGATCGCGCGCACCTCGCGCCAGCGCGCGCGGTCGAGGTCGCGGTAGGCCGCCATCACGCCGATCGCCTTGATGTCGGCCGCCAGCGTCATCTCGAGCTTCCTGCTGTCGCCGGGCCGCAGCAGCAGCTCTTCGCGCTGGGCCATCTCGGCGCCGAGCGTGGCCTGGTCTTTCTCGAACAGCGAGAAGAAGTCGGCGGCCTCGAAGGCGCCGCTGGTCTTGAGCGCATAGACGCGCACCGTGAGCGGCGAGGCCCGCCCGCGCGCGTCGGGATTGGCATCGGCGCCGGCCGCCAGCGTCATCGCGATCGGCGTGACCACCGGCTTTGGCGGAGGCGGCGGGCTCGAACAGCCGGCGGCGAATGCGAATGCCAGCAGCAGGCCCAGGCCCGCCAGCACGCGCCGAAGCCCCGCATCGTGAAGACGTCCATAGGGCGAACGGCGTGTACCAGGGTCTCTCATGCTATTTCCTTCGTTGCATTGACCGGTCGGTGGGCATCTTTGATTATCCCCAGTGAACTTCAACAGGCAACATGCTGACACCCGAACTCGTCGAGGCCCTGCAGGCTCCCATCAGCGAAGCCTCGCCATGCGGTGACGACCTCGAGTACGACCCGGCGTTCACCGCCTTGGCCTCGGCAGCACAGGGCAAGCCCGAGCAGCAGTTCGGCGACACCGTGATCCCAGCGGTGGAACCCGAGTGGCGCACCGTGGCCGAACACGCGCAGGCCCTGCTGGGCCGGACCAAGGACGTCCGGGCCGCCGTGCTGCTGCTGCGCGCCAGCACCCGGATGCAAGGCATCGCCGGCTTCGTGATGAGCCTGCGCCTGCTGACCGGCCTGCTCGACCGCCACTGGGAAGGCATACATCCAAAGCTGGATGCCGACGACGACAACGACCCCACGATGCGCCTCAACGCGCTCGCACCGCTGACCGACGAAGGCATGGTGCTGCGCGACCTGTACGAAGCCAGTGTCGGCGTGGCGCGCGGGGTCGGGCCGATCCGCGTGCGCGACATCGCGATCGCGCACAACGCGCTGGCGGCGGCGGGCGAAGCCGGCTACTCCGCCGCGCAGGTCCACGGCGGGCTCGAGGCCATCCACGGCGAGACGCCCGAGGTGCTGCAGACGCTGATGGAAATGCCCACGCTGGTCACGCAGTTGCAGACGCTGATCGTCGAGCGCACCGGCCGCACGGACCTGATCGATCTCGGGCCGCTGCGCGCGATCGCCAACGTATTGGGCAAGGCCTGCGCCGCGGTCGCCGGCCCCGCGGCGCAAGCCGAGGCAGAGGCCGAAGCTGCTGCAGAAACCGGCACCGGCAACGCCGCCGTCGCGCGGGCCGCGGTACCCGGCGAAATCCGGACCCGGCAGGACGCGCTCCAGACCCTGGACCGCGTGATCCGCTATCTCGAACAGGCCGAGCCGGGCAACCCGGCGCCGCTCCTGATCGCACGCGCCAAGAAGCTCATCGGCGTGAGCTTCTTCGAAATCATGGCCGATCTCGCGCCGAACGCACTCGACACCATCGAGACCGTGACCGGCAAGCAGACCACCGCGTGAGCGCCACGCGTCTCTCACCCTCCGACACCCACCCTCGCAAGGAGCATTTCCATGTCCAAGAGCAGCCAGAAATTCATCGCCCGGAACCGGGCGCCGCGGGTCCAGATCGAGTACGACGTGGAGCTCTACGGCGCGGAGAAAAAGGTCCAGCTGCCCTTCGTGATGGGCGTGCTCGCCGACCTCTCGGGCAAGCCGGCCGATCCGCTGGCGCCGGTGGGCGATCGCAAGTTCCTCGAGTTCGACACCGACAACTTCGACACGCGAATGAAGGCCATGAAGCCGCGCGCGGCCTTCTCGGTGCCGAACACGCTGACCGGCGAGGGCGAGCTCAAGGTCGACATCACCTTCGAGAACATGGAGGACTTCTCTCCCGCGGCCGTGGCCAAGAAGGTCGATGCGCTCAACAAGCTGCTGGAAGCCCGCACCCAGCTGTCGAACCTGGTCACCTACATGGACGGCAAGGGCGGCGCCGAAGACCTGCTGGCCAAGGTGCTGGAAGACCCGGCACTGCTGCAAACGCTGGCCGCCAGCAAGAAGCCCGACGAAAGCGCCGCGCCGGCCGCGTGACGCCCATTTTTTTGCACACGAGGAGAACCCGACATGGCTGAAGCACTCGAGCAGCAGAGCGCCCTGAAAGACGTGGCCTACGAAGGAAGCGACTTCTCGTCGCTCCTGCAGAAGGAGTTCAAACCGCGCAGCGACGAAGCCAAGAGCGCCGTCGAAGCAGCCGTGCTCACGCTGGCGCAGCAGGCACTGGCCAACACGCAGGTCATCGGCAAGGACGTGACCAAGTCGATCCAGGCCATGATCGCCGCGATCGACCAGAAGCTCACCGAGCAGATCAACAAGATCCTGCACAACGAGGAGTTCCAGAAGCTCGAGAGCGCCTGGCGCGGCCTGCACTACATGGTGAACAACACCGAATCGGACGAGAACCTCAAGATCCGCGTGATGGACATCTCCAAGAAGGAGCTGCACAAGACCTTGAAGAAGTTCAAGGGTGCCGCCTGGGACCAGAGCCCGCTGTTCAAGAAGATCTACGAGCAGGAATACGGCCAGTTCGGCGGCGAGCCCTTCGGCGCCATCGTCGGCGACTACCACTTCGACCAGAGTCCGCCCGACGTCGAGCTGCTGGGCGAGATGGCCAAGCTCGCGGCCTCGGCGCATGCGCCCTTCATCACCGGCGCGAGCCCCAACCTGATGCAGATGGAGTCGTGGCAGGAGCTCGCCAATCCGCGCGACCTCACCAAGATCTTCGGTACGCCCGAATACGCGGGATGGCGCAGCCTGCGCGAGTCCGACGATGCCAAGTACATCGGCCTGTGCATGCCGCGCTTCCTGGCCCGCACCCCCTACGGCGCGAAGACCAATCCGGTCGAGGAGTTCGATTTCGAGGAAGAGGTTTCGGGTTCAGACCATGGCAAGTACAGCTGGGCCAACGCGGCCTACGCCATGGCCACCAACATCAACCGCTCGTACAAGCTCTACGGCTGGGGCTCGCGAATCCGCGGCATCGAGTCCGGCGGCGCGGTCGAGAACCTGCCGCTGCACACCTTCCCGAGCGACGACGGCGGCGTTGACCAGAAGTGCCCGACCGAGATTGCGATCAGCGACCGGCGCGAGGCCGAACTCTCCAAGGCCGGCTTGCTGTCGCTGATCCACCGCAAGAACTCCGACTTCGCCGCCTTCATCGGCGCCCAGTCGCTCAACAAGCCGGCCGAGTACGACGACCCCGACGCGACGGCCAATGCCAACCTCGCGGCGCGCCTGCCCTACCTCTTTGCCTGCAACCGCTTCGCGCACTACCTCAAGTGCATCGTGCGCGACAAGGTCGGCAGCTTCAAGGAAAGAGCCGACATGGAGCGCTGGCTCAACAACTGGATCATGAACTACGTGGACGGCGACCCGGCCAACTCCTCCGAGGAGACCAAGGCCCGCAAGCCGCTGGCCGCGGCCCAGGTGGTGGTCGAGGAAGTCGAAGGCAATCCCGGCTACTACAGCTCCAAGTTCTTCCTGCGCCCGCACTACCAGCTCGAAGGCCTGACCGTGTCGCTGCGCCTGGTCTCGAAGCTGCCGTCGGCCAAGGGCGGCAAATAAATTTCGGCGAATCGTTGCAAACGGAACGCGCAGTTCGTTCTCTTTACAGCTGCCGAGCTTGCCCGCGGGGCGTACTGCAAGGAAGCTGATTTTTCTTGGGTTCACAAACTGAAAGGTGGGAATCATGGCCGTAGACATGTTTATCAAGGTCGGCGACGTCAAGGGCGAGTCGCAAGACAGCAAGCACAAGGAGGAGATCGACGTGCTGGCCTGGAGCTGGGGTGCCAGCCAGTCGGGCAGCATGCACCTGGGCAGCGGTGGCGGCGCGGGCAAGGTCAGCGTCCAGGACCTGTCCTTCACCAAGTACGTCGACTCCTCTTCCAATGCGCTGCTGCTCGCGTGCTGCAACGGCAAGCACTATCCCGATGCGACGCTGGTGGTGCGCAAGGCAGGCGAGAACGCGCTCGAGTACCTCACGATCACGCTCACCGAGGTGCTGGTCTCGGCCATGTCCACCGGCGGCAGCGGTGGCGAGGACCGTCTCACGGAAAACATCACGCTGAACTTCGCGAAGTTCAAGTACGAGTACAAGCCGCAGAAGGCCGACGGCACGCTCGACGCGGCCAAGACCGCGGCCTGGGATATCCGGGCCAACGTAAAGACGGGCTGATCTTGGCCCGGGCGCCCGCGACGCGCGGGCGCCGCTGGAGGAGGAGGAACAAGAAGAATCAGGGCGGCAGCCGCTGCGTCACCTGGTCGTCCGGGTCGTCCGGGTCGTCGGGATGGGCCCACAGCGTTAACGCGGTGTAGTTGTCGTAGCCCGGCTTGGCCTTGGCCCTGACCTGCTGGTCGATTTCCTCCACCCATCGGCTTGCGCTGTTCGCAGCGCGCAGCGTGTCGAGCAGGCAGCCGTCTCCGAGCGGCTCCCAGATCCCGTCGGTGCACAGAAGCAGCACGTCGCCCGCCAGCAGCGCGATGGGTTCGGCGACGGCGATCTCGAGCGGCTCGTCGACCGAGCCCAGCGCCGACAACAGCATGTTGCGCTGCGGATGAAGGCGCGCGCCCTCCTCGTCGAGCATGCCGCCGGCCACCATCTGCTGGACCAGGCTGTGGTCGACCGTGCGCGCTACCGGCGCACCGGCGCGAAACAGGTAGGCGCGGCTGTCGCCGCTGTGGGCCCAGGCGATCTGGTTCTCGTGCAGGTCGACCACGGCCAGCACCACCGTGGACCGCATCGCAGCCAGCTTGCCGCCCTCGGCCTGACGCGCCACGATATCGAGGTTGGCGCGCACTATGAGCCGGCGCAGCAGCCCGGCATCGAGCCCCGGATTCGCAGCGAAGCCTTCCAGCACGCTGCTGCGCGCGATGGCCGCCGCGACGTCGCCGCCGCCGTGGCCTCCCGCGCCGTCGGCCACCAGACAGGCGACGAAGCGGCCGTCGTTCCAGTGGCCGAACACGTCTTCGTTGTAGCTGCGGCCGCCTTGCTTCGACAGGGTGACGATCTCTATGTCCACATGCCCTCCTCTTTTGTTCTCTTCAGCCGCCGCCGGATTTGAGGCGCGCCATCTGCTCTTCGTAGGCCTCGAGGAAAGCCTTGCCGAACAGGGTGTGGAAGTCGTCTTCCGCTTCGCTTGCGATGCCGGCGTAAAGCGCGACGAACTGGTCCCACAGCTTGGCCTTGCGATTGGCGGCAAACAGGCTGTCGAGCGCCGACCTGGCCGCGATCTTCTTTTCGAGCTCTTCCGGTCCGAAGCGCTCGATCACGTGGGCCAGCGCGGCCTGCATGCCGACCATCACGCCGAACTGGTGGGCGCGCAGGTCGTCGTAGGCATCGCGCATGGCCGCATCGGCCGGCATGAAGCCGCGCACGCGGGGCCCCAGCAGGTGCGCGAGCGCGACCTCGGCCGTGGGCGAGAACTTGAGCGGGTTGTTGGCCTGGGCGGCAATCATCGTGACCTCGGCGCGCACCTCGCGCTTGAACTCCTGGCGCGTGAGCAGCAGTTGCAGCGTGCCTTCGGTCGCGGCGCGCAGCAGCACGCCCACGCGTTCCATCAGTCCCGGCGTGAGCATCTCGGGCATCTGGTGCGTGCTGCCCAGGCCGCGCAGGAAGGCGGCCAGCAGCGCATCGGGCGAGGACGCAGGAATCGAAGCGGAAGCAACGCCAGCCGCAGGAGCCGCCCGCGGCAGCGGTGCAGCAGCAGAAGCCTGCGCCGCGATCGGCAGCCCCGTCATGTCGTCGAACTTCAGTGCGTTGTCCGGCGACGCCTCTAGGTCGTCCAACGAGGATGACGCCCCTGGCGGCGTGGTCGCCCTGGGCGGCACATAGCCGTACTGGCCGATCGGCAGGTGGTCGCTGCGTGCGGCCGGCGCCAGCTGTGCGCTGCCCTGCAGGGCCGCGAACGGATCGCTGGCACCGGCCGTGTTCGGCTGCAGCAGCGGGTCGGCCAGCGGCGAAAGAGCCAGCGGATCGCCGCCCATGCCGCTCCCGCCGGTGCCGCCGAACAGCGCGTCGATGCCGGCGGCCTTGCCGGCCGGCCGCGCGGCAAGGTCGGAAAAGTCATCGAGCGCGCCTCCGCCCACGACCGATTTCGCGCCGTCGGAAGGCGCCGGCGCAAGCAGGTCGGCAAAGGGATCGATGTCCGTGGGACTGCTGCGGCTGCCCGCGCCGCCGGCGAACGGATCGGGGAGCGGCACCGGCGAAGCGGCTGCGGGCGCCGCGCGGTGCGCCGGCGCGGGCGGCGTCGCAGGCCCGAGCCCGGCGAGCAGATCGGCAAAGGGATCGTCGTCGCTCGCGGCCGGTCCGCCCGGCGATGACGCCAAGGCTCCCAGCGGATCGGCTGCGGCTGCCACCTGCTGCACCGAAAGCTCGAAACCGCCGATCGTGAGCCGATCGCCGTCGGACAGTGCGGCTTCCTTGCCCGATCCGAGCGTTACGCCGTTGTGCACCATCGGGTTGGCGCCCCGATCGACCACGAAGAATCGCTCGCCGCGACACAGCACCTGCGCATGGACGCGCGATACCGTCCGGTCGGGATCGTCGAGGACGAGCGTGTTGGTATCGGCACGGCCGATGGTGCCGCCGGCAGGACCGAACTGTGCCGACACCGCCCTCCCGACCGGTGCCCCGCGGAGTTTGACAACCACCAGATTGATCACGATTCGTGCTCCCAAGTCATGAATGCATCGGAGAGAAGAAGAGCCACCCGGAAACCACACCGAACAGTACCGCGATCGTCAGCCATGTGCGACTGGCAGGACCGAATTTGAAGCCGTCGCGCGACAGGCGCCAGAGGGCCGCCAGCAGGAATGCGGCGGCGAGCAGGGGGAGGATGTATTTGGCGGCCATGCGGTCAGGCGTTCATCGTTTCAAGCCAGCGCTGCTGGCGCCATGCGGGTGCGCTGGTGGGGAACAGCGGCGTGCCGGGTTGCAGCAGGCACAGGTACTCTGCGGCTGCGATGCGCTGGCGCTGGTAGCCGTCCTTTCGCACTTGCAGGCAGTGCTCCCACGTGGGTGGTGCACCCATGAAATAGCGCATGCCCGGCTGGAAGTTCTGCGAATTCGCCGACCACCACGCCTGCACTTTCGACGGGTCCGGCCAAGGCAGGCCCTCGTCTTCGTCCATGGCGATGTCATCGTCCTCGGGGTCGTCGGCGGGTCCCATGTCGACGCCTTCCGGTGGCTTGCGTTCGAGATCGAACCACGCGAGGTCGAGCCCGGTGATCATGCTGAACGACTCGCCGGCCAGACGCGCAAGCTTCAAGTCTTGCATCTGACCGATCAGCCAGGGAACGAAATGCGGATCGCCGGTCACGCCCAGGCCTTTGATCAGCGTGCGGGCACCGTCCGGCTCTTCGACGAATTCCTTGAGGATAGGAATCCCTTGCGCTGGCGTAGCGAGCTTGAGCAAGAGCGCGAGTGCACGCGAGCGATGTTGCCCGGCCGCGAGCGCCACCTCGTGCAGCGCATGGACCGCAGCGTGGCACTCGCCGAGCAGCGCCGCTGAGCGCGCCGCCCAGAAGCGGCAGTCGCCGTCTTCGTCGTTCATCGCGTGCACGCAGTTCGCAAGCAGATCGCGCCGTCCGCATTCGCCTGCGGCGCCCAGGGCCTGCGCGCGCAGCAGTGGATCGCCGTCTGCGAGCGCCGCAGTCAGTGCGGGCCCCGGATCGATCAGATGAGAATCGCACGCAGCGATGCCAACCACTCGCCGGAACGCGCTCGGCGAGTTCAACAGGTCCCGCGCAATGCCACGCAGCGACTGGACCGAAGCCCAGTTGAACGCGAGCAGCAACCCGGGTTGCGATTCCGGCAGCACCTCGGCCAGCGCCAGCATCTTGTTGACGCCCGCTGTATAGCCTTCCAGGAGCGTGGTCGCGGCTGCCGTGAAAACTTCCCCCAAACCCGGCCGCTCCAAGGCGACATCGCAGCATCGCGATCCGAACTCGCCTGCCACCGCGACGCCATCGAGGTGCGCCGCCAACCGGTCATCCAGGCGCCGCAGGTGCCGCAGCTTGACGTGCGGCGCACTGACCAGCGTGGAGCGGGTGTTGCAGAGGACCGCACTGTCCTCGACGTGCTGCCGAACGATCGTCAGCAGGGGATGGGCGGCTTGGTTCGACATCGGAATCTCGACCTGTCATCCACCCAGGATGCAGTTCCAGCGCAATCCGTCTGCGGTTTCCCAGACCTCCTGCCCGGCCAGGGACAACAAGCGCTGCGGGCTGGCGACAACGACGGCACAAGGAACGATGTCTTCGCGTCCGTGATCGACGAGTCTCAGCTCGTCACCCACCAGGACTCTCAATGAGTGGCCATCTGCCAGATAAAGAGCGCCCGAGAACCAGCCAATGGAACAGAAGTCCAGCTTCTGTGGTCCTTCGTAGCTCACCGTCTCCCAACGGTCCACATCGCTCCGAATCAACGTACCCAGCTGACCGCATACGAACAAGGTCCCGTCGTCCAGCTCGACCATGTCCTTCAACATCAGATTCGTCGGGCTGTCGATCGGTTTCCACTCGTCGACCACAAAGCGCCAGATCTCCCCACGCATGCCGACCGCGACGAGGTAACCCGACGCATCCCTGGCCACCGCGTTGATGCCGCCGACGTTCCCGACGCGCGCTTTCATGCGCTCTGCAATGGTCATCCTTCGGTTCGGCCCGGGCGCTTCGAACCCCTTGGCAAGCCTGATCCAGGCTCCCGACGGATCGCGCCAGTACACCTCACGCTTCATTCCGTATGCGAAGAGCGTGTCGTGCAGCAGTCGCAGCCCGCGGAAGGGGCCAACGGCCCTTCCTGTATCGATGTGCGTTTCGGTCTGGACACCGCCGACCACGGTCCCGACCTGACCATCACGTCCGAGTACCTCGAATGTCAGCGGGACTGCCTCGCCGACAACTTCGATGGCCACTGCCTGCCATGGCCAGGTTGCCAGCAATTGCCATTGCCCGGCCCTGTATTCGATGACTTGGCATCGATACGACCCCTTCTGCAGTTCATGCTCGCGGTGCGCGACGAATGCATAGTGGTCCGGCGCAAGAACTCGCCCATCGAGCAGGACGCTGCCGGAGATCGAGAAGTCTTTCGAAACTGCCATGGCATGTGCCCTTTGCATCAATCTTCGGCCGCCCCGACCCGCTTCGTGTGCACCAGCGTGCCGTCCCGCACCCCTACCGACTTCTGCCGATGGTAGGCATTGAGCTGGGCGGCCAGGCACTTCTCACTGCAGGGCGGATCGTTGTCCGGAAAGCACTGCTGGTGGGCGTCGATGGCCTGGTCCCGGGTCTCTCCATAGCTGGCCGCGTGGTCGGCCGTTCGATTGCCCACATCCTCGCCGCCGGCCGCCAAGGACTCGACTGTGTTGATGGCATCCCGTTCCGCGGCATCCTGGATGTCGTGCAGGTCCGGGTGCGTCTTGTCGGCCTTGTTGAAAGGTGCCTTGCAGTTCCGGTGCCATGAATAGCCCTCGGCGCAGACGCAGGGCGCGTCGCCTTCGTCATAGCCCGGAAACTCGCTGGCGGGAAAATGGTGCTTGGGAACTAGATGATGCGCGGTCTGTCCCGGGCAGCACCCCCCCTTCTTGTTGTCCTGCCGCGAGTATGGGACCAGCATGCAGCGCTTGGCCTTGACGCACGGCTGATCTCGATAGCCGCTGTTCTTCGACCCGTTCGCGTAGATGTGAGGGCAGTCCTTGTCCGCGTGCTTGGTGGTCTCGCAGTTCTTGCACTTGTCCTTGACCTCCTCCATCTCGTCGCCGCAAGCCTTTTCCTTCTCGGGGCCGGTCATCGCGTCCAGGTAAGGCCAGGTCGCGGTGTTGCCCGGAACCGAAGCGTGGTTGTGCGTCATCAAGTCGAGATGGCGCACAACGTTCTCGCCCTCCACCATCACATCCATCGACCAGGCGTTGAAGTACGCCTTTCCCATGTTCGTGCTGGTCACGACGCCCTTCTTCGGCGCACAACCGGCCTCGTCGCCCGAACTCCTCTTGAAGTACGACTTGTTCTTGAGCATCACCTCCTGCCCGGAGATCTTCACGGTGCTGGATCCTTCGCTCGCATCGGATGCCATCGCCGTGTTCGGATAGGGAAGAGGCGTGCCGGGCGGTGTAGCCGGCGTCAGCGGCGGCGTGAAACAGCTGTCGGGAAAGGCGCATATGGATTTGCCGTCGGCCGCCTTGCACGACACCTCCATCTCGTTGGCATAGACCTGATTGCCCATCACGCCACCCCGAAGCGCAACACGGCGGCAGCGCGCTGGCCGGCATCGCCGGCCATGTGCGTGAGGATGTTGACGCCCGGCGCATAGGCCTTGCGGCAAGCCGCATCCGCCAGCGCGATCTGAGAGGCTCCCGACAACGCGCCGGCCTCCCCGGTGCATTCGGCAGGATGCCAGATGTCGAAAGCCTCCTTGCGCTGCCGGAGGGTGCGCGACAGTGCAAGTGCCGCTTCCTTGAAGTAGTACTGTTCGCCCGAGACATCCGCGATGCGGAAGTCGAGGTCGTGCACCTGGCAGCCTGCCTCGTCTGTCGCGAACCTGATTGCCATAGCCAGTCCGTCTGCGCGCAGCGGCTCCTCGGAGCCGATAGGAGCGGTTTCGACGCCGAAGCCGATTCCCGTGCACAAGAGCTCGGGCTGGCCGCCGGGCGGCGCCAGAAGCAGCGCCCCGGCACCCTCTCCGGGCATGAATCCGTCGGAATTTCTCGCGGTGAGCAGTCGATCGTTGCGCTCGTAGTGGCTGAGCGTCGGCCAGCTCAACAGGCTGTCGGTCGCTGCGACGAGTACGTGCCGCAGCTTGCGCTCGTGAATCAGGCTGCGCGCCTGCATCAGCGCAATGGCCATGCCCACGCGTCCATGAGCGACGATGGCGGAGCCAACGGCGAACTCGATGCCGAGCGCGCGCTGCAAATCGACGAACAGCCGATCGTCCAGGCCCTCCACGCGGCCCGGCCGATCACGCTCGGCGACGCACAGCAGCAGCGGGATGCTGGACCATTCCTCGCGCGGCACATCGGCCAGACACTCTTCGATCGCCATAGCGGCCATGTGCCCGAGCTTGGCGAGCCCGCGCCACGACTGCTCCAGCGGCACCTGGTGCGCCATGATCCATTCCCCAGCCGAATCGATGAATCTGGTTTCGCTCGGGTTCTTGAGCTTGGCCCGGATCGCCGCGCACGCCGCCGGCGCAGAAAGGCCCACGCTGGTCACCAGACCCGTGCGCTGAATGGCGATAAGGAGAGAGGACATGGTCAAGCCGTCTCGACAGAGTCCGGATTCCCCGCGGGAACCGCAACGATCGGAATCGGGAAAGGAACAGCATCCCGCCGCTGCCACCACTCTCGCCCCTTCCTGCCCACCAGCACCTGCGCAATCTCGAGCATGTTCTTCTTCAGCGGCCGCGCGACGCGCCAGGTCAAGCTGAAGCGTTCGGCGTCAGGCTCGATCACCACCGTGTCCAGCGCCGCCGTGTAGTCCTCGCGCTCCCCGCGTTTGGGGAATACGTGCACCGGCGCGACAAGGTGGGGGATGGTGAAACGCGTCAGCCCTTCGGGCGTCAAGTTGGCCAGCAGCACTTCGGTCGGTCCGCTTTGAAAGTATTGCAGCGGCACTTGCTGGTCCAGCGGAGCGGCCTGGAAATACAGTTCGTCGAAATCCGGCGGCAGAAAAGGAAAGTGCTTCTCCAGCCACTCATCGTCGTAGGTGCCTGCGAAGCGATAGCGTGGATCCCAGCCGCGACCGACGGGGCCGAAGGCCATTGGTCGATAGTCCCCGCCAGGGTCGCGCACGCTGCGGTCGATCTCTTCGGTGGACGACAGGGGCGAGCCCTCGACCCAGTCCATGCGGATGTGCTTGTGAAAGCCGCGACCGACCGGATTGGGCATGAAGGCGGCGTGCTCCGACGGGTCGTCGTGCAACAGATCGGTGCCGCCGAATGCTACGTCGTAGGAGATCGGCTGCCTCACGAACGCGCCAGGCGCGGTCGTGGTGGCGTTGACCAATCCGCATTCCCAGTGCCGCGGCCCGATGGCCGCGAGTGCTTTGCTCCAGTGGCCCACACGCACACCGACCTCGACGCGCGTCGCGGGCCGGCCCTGCGGCGCATACGCACTCCCCAGCAGCAGGATGTCGCAGCGCGGTTTGCGCGGCGCGAAGTCCACCTCGTACACCGGCGCCGAAAAGCCCGGCGCACCGGTGAAGGTGTCTGCCATCACCAAGGGGAGTTGCGTCTCGTGCAATGCGAAGTGCCCGGCCGGATCGCCGGGTTGCGGGAAGCGGAAGGTCCCCTTGATGACCACCACCAGCAGCTCGCGCCCGCTAGGCTCCAGGCCCATGGTGTAGCCGGCGACCATGCGGGTGGCATTGATCAACTCCATAGCTTTGCCCCGCCGGTTCAGTTCAACTGCACCGAACCGCCCTTGACGCGGTTCACGCCAGTGGAACGGCTCGATACATAGCTGCCCTGGATCAGCACCTTGCCCGCCTTGGTGAGCGTGACGCTGGCCTTGCCGCAGCGAAGCACCAGTTGCTCCTTGGCGCTGACGATCATGCGCTCGCCGTTTGCATCCACCTCGACTTGCGCCGGCGACTCGGCGAGCGGCCAGCCCCCCGCCTGGCGTAGCACGCCCATCACGATGGGACGGCTCGCGTCGCCGCCCTCGAACATCAGCACCACGGAGTGCCCGATGTGGGCGCCATGCAGATCGACCACGGTGCGCGCACGCACGGCAGCGCTGCCCGGCTGGCCCGGAAAGAGCACCAGCGGCGTGCAGCCCTCGTCCGCGATCGCGATCAGTTCGCCCACCACCACACGCGGCGCTGCCGACAACTGTTGTTCGATCGAATCTCTGGCGCTCATGGTTCCACCTCCGTTGATCCCCATTAGTTCTGCAGGATCTTCGAACCCTTCATCACGATGTCGCTGCTCGCCTTCACGTTGATCTTCCCCGAGCCCTCCACCGTGATGTCCTTGCCCTTGATGACGATGGTTCCGTCCTTCTTCATCGTGATGCTGGCACTGCCGGTCGTGATCGAGACCGAGTCACCCGCACTGATGACCAGGTTCTTGCCGACTGTCAGCGCGTCGTCCTTGCCCACGCTGGCCGTGCGCCCCTCGCCAACAGAGCGCGACTCGTTCTTGCCGATGCTGGTCGACAGATTCGACCCCACATCGACCGAGCGGTTCGAGCCCACGCTGGTCGATTGATTGGCACCGACGTTGACGGTCTGGCTCGCACCCACCGTCACGGCCTGCATCGCGCCTACGGTGATCTCCTGCGCCGCGCCGACCGAGATCGTTTCGTTCACGCCCACGCTGTGCGTCCGCTGCAGCGCCACCGTCGCCGTTTCGCTCGCGCCGACGCTGATGCTGCGATTGGCCCCGATCGTGATCGTTTCATTCGCTCCCACCTTCTCGGTCCGGTTGACACCGATCGTGATGTCCTCGTTGCTGCCGACCTCCTCCGTGCGGTTCACGCCGATCGTGATCGTCTCGTTGTTGTCCACGGTCTCCGTGCGGTCGTGCTTGACGTGCGTGGTCTCGTCGTGGTCGATGGTTTTCGTGCGGTCGTGGCCGACCGAGTGCGTCTCGTCGTTCTCGACCGAGATATCCTGGTTCTTCTCGGCATGCAGGTACACCTGCTCGCTGCCTTTCTTGTCGTCGAAGCGGAACTCGTTGCAATTCGAGGCGCTGCCCTTGGGCGTGGAGCGCGTGCGGAAGCCGCTCTGCGTGTGCGAGTCGAAGGGCTTGGGCTGGTCGTCGTTGTACACGCGCCCGACGATGATCGGCCGGTCCGGGTCGCCGTTCAGGAAGTCGACGATCACCTCCTGGCCGATGCGCGGAATGAAGTAGCCGCCCCAGCCCTTGCCGGCCCAGGGCTGCGACACGCGCACCCAGCAGGTCGATTTTTCGTCGCTCCCGTCGTAGCGGTCCCAGTGGAAATGCACCTTCACGCGGCCGAAGTCGTCCGCGTAGATCTCCTCGCCCTTCGGCCCGACCACGATCGCGCTCTGCGGGCCGGGCATGGCCATGCGCGGCGTCAACCGCGGCGGCCGGAAGGGCACGTCCAGCGGCAGCACCGTCAGCAGGAAGGCGCTCGCCCCCGGCGTGCCCGCACGCAGCACCGGAGTGCTGCGCACGAGTTCCTCCAACACGTCGCGCGTGTCCGCATTCACGGCGTCGCCGGCCAGCGCCTCGTGCAGCAGCGCGGCCACGGACTCCGAGCGCGCCGGCGTCGTCTCCACGCTCTCGTAGCCGGGGTGGCTGGCGACGAAAGTGCAACCGGCGATCAGGTAGTCGCCATCGCGGGTCTGGTCGGGGTCGTCCTTGAAGGTGAAGGTCTTGCCGACCGTTACGTCGGGCCAGCTCGTCAGCGCCCAGTGGCGTTGGCGACGGGCACCGAGTTCCTCGCCGCGCACCTTGGCCTTCCCGTCGGCATCGTCGCCGGAGAAATAGCCGCCGGCGAACTCGAAGGCCTCGAGATCGGCCAGCTCGTGCGCGTCCGGCTCGCCGCCGCTGGCTTCGAGCAGCTTCCGGATGGCCTTGAAGTCGCTGTCGCGCGAGTCGAACTTGCCGGTGTCGAGCTGGCGCGCGCTGATCCATCGCGTGATCTCGTTGTGGCGCGCTTCGCTCACGCCGCTCGCGATGTAGCGCAGCGTGTCGGATGCGGGCAGCTTGTCGTGCGCCACGTCGCTCGCGTCCGACAGGTGCATGGTGCCGGGCGCGTCGTGCGCATCGAACCAGTAGTAGATGCCCTCGTCCTCCAGCAGGCGCGAGACGAAGCGATAGTCGCTCTCCTGATGCTGCACGCAATAGCGCCGCGCCTTGTGCGCGCCGATCACGCTGTCGGACCGGGTCTTCTTGAAGCCCCTGATCGGACTGTCCTCGAAAACGGCATCGATCACGTCGAGCACCGGCTTGTCCTGCAGGATGCGCGAGTTGGTACGGCGCGTCAGCAGCCAGAACCACGAGCACAGCCGGATGCGGTATTCGAAGTAGCGCCCCACCTGCTCGGCCCGCATGAAGCGCACCGCATGCCCCTGGCAATGGCGCTCGTGCCGTCCGTCGTCGGCATCGAGGAACTCGATGCCGACGTCGAAGGCGTGGCCGAGGATGTCCTCGGCGGCGATCTTCTCGTTCTTCGAGAGCACGGCCAGTTCGTAGAACGAAGGGCGCGAGAGCGCTTCGTGCCCCACCACGCGCCAGAACATCAACTCGTCCACCGCGGGCGAGTCGCTCTTGATCTGGAACGAGGTCTCTGCCATGGCGAGTTGTCCAATCTACGGGTCCTGCGGTTCAGGGGGCGAGCAGCAGTACCTTCACCTGGCTCGGCACCACGCGGCAGCCGGGCGCGTTGGTGCTGTTCTGCAGCGACATGCTGGTCATGCGCGTGGCCGGCATGCCCTTGAGCAGCACGGTGAAGGCAGCGGTGAGATGCCGGCTCGGCCCCATCACCATGCCCGAAGCGACGCCGGTCGCGAGCCCAGCGTTGTCGCCGTTCGTCATCGGGATGGTGGTACCCATGTTGTGCGCCGGCGCGCCCGTGAAGAGGATGGTCGGCACGTTGGGCACCGCCATCGGCCCCATCGCGATGTTCGGATAGGGAATCGGCACCGGGCCTGCTGGGCTCGGCGTGAGGCAGACGTCGGGGAAGGCCGTGTCGGTCCCCATGAGTTGGCAGTTGGCGAACATGTGGTGCTCCCGTGGTCAGCCGAGGTGGATCTGTTCGCCGTCGACCTTGACCAGGTTGGCGGCATTGGCGAGGAGGTTGTCGGCCTGCAGCTGCAGCATCTGCTGCGCGCGGTAGTCGATCTGCCCGGCGCGCACCTGGTCCGTGCCCTCGACCGTGCGCTGGCTCCAGCGCGAGAACTGCAGCAGCCGCTCGGCAAAGGACTCCAGGAGCTCGCTGACGATCCTGATGCTGCCGAAGGAACAGACCGCCTCGCGGCCGACGCCGGTCAGCTTCTGCACGCTGAGCGCGGCGTCGTCGGCCTGCACCGACAACTGCCGGCTCGCCAGCCTGAGGCTGTCGGCATGCAGCGTCAGCGCGCCCTGCGCCACCTCGAGGCTGCTGCCCGGCGGCAGGCAAACGCGCGGCGGCGCGGCCTCGCTGCGCTCCAGGATCGCCGTCACGTAGAGGCCCTGCTCGAGGTCGCCTGCGAGCCAGACCCGGTCGCCGGCCTGCGGCGCCAGGAAGCAGCTCGCGGCTTGCCTGGCGCCCAGCTCGCCTTGCAGGGTGCGGACCGCGCAGACGCCCCTCTCCTGCGCGACCGACACCACCGTGCCGACGCCCTGCAGGGGCATGGCGCAAAGCTGCATCAAGGGGTCGTCTCGTGTGCTCATGGTCAAACGCGCTCCATCGTCATGAGGTCAGGGGAACCGGCTGCCATCGCTCGGCCGCCAGCAGTTCGGGTTCGCTCTCCAGTGCACGGACCCGGTCGGTGTATCGCGCGCCCGCGTCCGTCACCGCGTGCAGCCTGGCGCGGAACATCTGCGCCCCGCGCAGGTCGGCGTTCGTGAGGTCGGCATGCGAGAAATCGGCATAGGTCAGCTCGCAGCCGCTGAGCACGGCGCCCGGCAGCATGGCGCCGGTCCAGTTGCTCTGGTACAGGTCGGCCGACGCGAACCGCGCCCCCGGTGCCTTGGCGCCGACGAACAGGGCCTGGGTCAGCACGGCATGGTCGAAGCGCGCCGCCGCCAGGTCGGCCTCCATGAAGATCGCATTGGGCGCGTGCGCCTTCTCGAAGCTGGCCTCCACCACCTTGGCGCCCTGGAAGTTCGCCTGCGGGATGCGCGCGTGCGAGAAGTCGCATCCGCTGAGGTCGGCGCCCATGAACTGCGCGTTGACGAAGGACTGATGGGCAAAGCTGCGGCCCGCCAAGTTGCACTTGATGAAGACGACCGTGGAAAACGCAGCGCCTTCGAAGCGGCATTGGCGCAGGTCGCACCCCAGCAGCACCGTGCGTTCCAGCTTCGCGCCCGACAGATCGATCTCGCCGGTCGCGCAGTCGGTCAGCGTGACCTTCTCGAGCGCGGCATTCTTCAGTAGCAGCTTGTGGAGAGCGCACTGCGCGAAGTTCACGAAGTCCAGCGTCGCGTCGTTCAGCACCAGCGCCTGAACGTCGCACTTGTAGAAGGTCACATTCTTCATCGCGGCGTGGTCCATCACCACGCGCTCGAAGGCCGACTCGGCAAACACGGTCCCGAAGGCATTGCAGCCGCTCATCGCGCTGCGCACGAAGCGGCAGTGGAGGAACTGCGTGTCCGTGAGGTCCGCGCCATTCATCTGCGTGCCGTCGAACACGCAGCGATCGAAGACGGTGGCCGACAGGTCCTCCCGCGAGAGGTCCAGGCCGGAGAGATCCTGCTCCATCACGGGCTCGGCACGTTGCACGCAGCGCAGGATCTCGGCCTTGTCCATGGCTGCTTCTCAGGCCGCCGCCGGCGGCCGATGGCGCGGAAGGGTGCGCATCCGCGTGGTCAGCGCCGCGTCGAAGCGCAGCCCGGCGCCCAGGCGCACCCGCGCGAAGTCGCTCTGGAACAGGTTGGCATGCCGATAGTCGGTTTCGTCCAGCTCGGCGTGTTGGAAGACTGCCTCCATCAGGTTGGCGGCCGCGAACAGTGTGCGCGCCAGCCCGGCGCGCACGAAGCGGGCCTGGCGCGCGTCGGCCTGCCGGAAATCCGCCTGCGAAAGATCGCATTCGCTGAAGTCCGAACCTTGCAGGGACGCGCCCCGAAACACGGCACCCGCCAGGGCCGCGCCGCGGAAGTTCATGTTGGCAAGCCGTGCGCCTGTGAAGTCGGCCCCCGTGAGCGCGCAGCCCTGCGCGAAGCAGCCCGACGCGATGTGCAGGCCCTTGAACACGGCGCGCTCGGCCTTGAGCTTGACGAAGCCGCACTTCTCGAACTCGGCGTCGGACAGGTCCGCGCCGGACAGGTTGCATTCGATGAAGGCGCATTGCTTGAAGCGCGCACGCGCGAAGCTGCAGCCGCGCAGGTCGCGCCGGAAGAAGACGAGCATCGCCTCGCTGACGGCGCCGCTGCAATCGAGCCCGGCCAGCACCGCGTCGTCGATGCGAATGCCGTCCAGCCGCGCGCCGCGCAGGCTCACGTCGAGCAGGCGCGCCTTGACGAAGATCGCGTCGGTCAGATCGCCACCGGCGAAATCGGCCTTCTCGATGCGTGCACCGCCCAGGTTGGCGCGCGCGAGCTTCGCGCCCTGGCATTGGGTCGACAGCAGCGTGGCGTGCGCGAGCACCGCGTCCTGCAGATTGGCTTCGGCGAGGTTGGTGCCGGTCAGGTTGGTGCGCTCCATCAGCGCGCCCTCCAGGTCGGCGCCCTTCAGGTCCATGCCCGAGAGGTTGGCGCCGGTCAGGTCCCAGTTCCTGAAGCTCTGATGCTGCGCATGGTGCGCCGCCACGCGCCGACGCAGCGCCTGCCCCGCCTCGCCCTCGACCGGATCGGCAGGGATCTGGTAGTGCGCCAGCAGGCGGTAACCCATCATCTGTTTCCTGTCGCCGTCCTGCCACTGGCGCTGGATCTTCTGGTCCACCACCATCTGCTCGAGTTCCGACACGTCGCCCTTGGCTGCCTTGCCGCGTTCGATGAACTCGTTGAAGCTGGCCACCAGGGCCTCGGCAAACGGCTTCGGCGGCCCGCGCGTGTCCATGCCCGACATCTCGCGCTCGATGACGCCGAAGTCCATCTTCTCGCGTTCGAAGATCGTCTTGATGTCATGCAGCGCCGCGGCCTTGGCCTCCTCGCCCTGCTTGCGCATCGCTGCGCTCTGGGCCTCCATCTTCTGCTGCACCTGCATGAGGTCGTCCAGCGACCGGATCTCCGGCTGCGCAGGGCCCTTGACCGCCGGGGCATGCCCGTCGTCCGGATCCATGCCGTGGGCCTCCACCGTCTTGCGGGCTTCCGCGCGGTGCGCCTCGGCCCGCTGCTGCCAGCGCGCCAGGGCCCGGTTCTCGACCGGTGCGAAATCGATGAGCGGCACCACCAGGTCGGCCGGCATCAGGTCGTCCTCGCGCATCGATTCGATCGCGCCGTGCGTCCTGTCGAGCCGCTTGTCGCGCACTGCGAGGTAGTGCTCGGCCGGGCGCGGCTGGTCCAGATATTCCAATGCGGCCATCAAATGGACGATGTCGGCCCCGTCGTCCTCGGCGATCTCGTGCATGCCCTGGAACGCCAGCACCGCACGCTCCGCATCGGGAAAGAGCCAGAGGGTGTTGAGCCGAAGCCGCACTTCCTTGAACTTCTCTTCCCCGCCCGCGCGATGGGTGACGAAGGCGCGGGCGCGCAGGCCCGGCAGCATCCCTTCGAGCACGGGCCGGGCCGGGTGCATGTTGCGCAAGGCGTAGCGTTCGTCGCCGCGGAAGGGCTCGATCTGCTGCTGGTCCTCGGGCGCGATGTTGAAGAAGCGCCAATCGGTATCGGAGGCGATGGCCGGGAACTCGTTCTTGAGCCAGGCCTCGTCATAGCGGCCATGGAAGGCCGCGCGCTGCGGCCAGCTCTGGTCGATGGGGCCGAAGCCGGCCGGCGTGCCGGCCTGCGAAGGCAGGGACAAGGGCTGGCGCGGATCCTCGATGTTGGGCAGGAAGTGCAGCTGCGTGCCGTCGACCTTCACCGGCGCGGCGCCCTTGCCCAGCGGATTGGCTGCGAAGCCCTCGCCGCCGTATGCGTGGGACCAGCGCAGCGGCATGCGTTCGAAGGGGCGGGGCGCTGTCGCCTGCTCGCCTTCCCACAGGCGCTCGCCACGCACCAGCAGTTCCTTCTGCAGCTGGCCGACTTCCGCTGCCACGGCGCAGGCCCGCCCGTCGGTGCCGTGCGGATAGGCAAAGCCGGAAACGAGGTACTCCGCGCGGGCGCGGAAGATGCCGTCGTCCAGCGGCGCCTCGGCCTCGGGGCGCCCGGACCAGAACTGCCACAGGTCCTTTTCGAGATGCACCCTGGCCGGCCGCCCCAGGTCAACCATCACCAGGCCCGTGACGCCCATCCAGCAGCGCCCGCGCTGCTCGAAGCAGCGCACGAGCGGCGAGACCGTCAGCGGCTTGAAGACTTTCATGAGCGCAATCCCCTCGGCATCCGGCGGCTCGTCACAGGTGGATCTGCATGCTGGACAGGAGCATGAAAGCGGCCACCGTCGCCACCTTCGCGGCCGAGATCGCCTCGGTGCGGAGTTCCTTGGTCGAGATGTCGGCACCCAGCTTCTCGAACTTCAGGCCAAGGAAGGCGTTGGTGGAGCCGGTCATCTCGACCTTGACCGCATTGCCTTCCAGGTTCAGCAGGTTGTAGTTCAGGCCGCTCGCGTACGACTCCAGGATGACGCCGCCGATCCGGTCGAGGGACTTGTCGATCACCTTGGTGCCGCCGGGTGCGACGATCGTGAAGCCGCCGGCGGCGTTGAAGGTCATCGGCCCGCCGGACGACACGGTGATGGCGCCGCCCACCGACTGGGTGTAGCCGGCGCCGATCGATTGCGTCAGCGATGCACCGACCGTGTCGGTGCGCGATGCGGCGACGGTGATCGACTCGCTGGCACCTACCGTCTTGGTGTCGTCTGCGCCGATGGTGTGATCACGCGCCGCGCCGATCGTCACGGTCTCGCTGGCGCCGACGGATTCGGTACGGTTCGAACCGACGGTGATGTCCTCGTTGGCGCCCACGGTCTCGGTGCGGTTGGCGCCGATGTCGATCTTCTCGTCGACGCCGACCTTCTCGGTGCGGTTGTTCTTGATCTCGTTGGTCTCGTCGTTGTCCACCGTCTTCCTGCGGTCGTGGCCCACCCAATGCGTCTCGTCGTTCTCGACCTCGATGTCCTGGTTCTTCTCGGCATGCAGGAAGACCTGCTCCGAGCCTTTCTTGTCCTCGAAGCGCAGCTCGTTGCAATTGGCCGCGCTGCCCTTGGGCGTGGAGCGCGTGCGGAAGCCGCTCTGCGTGTGCGAGTCGAAGGGCTTGGGCTGGTCGTCGTTGTACACGCGCCCGACGATGATCGGCCGGTCCGGGTCGCCGTTCAGGAAGTCGACGATCACCTCCTGCCCGATGCGCGGAATGAAGTAGCCGCCCCAGCCCTTGCCGGCCCAAGGCTGCGACACGCGCACCCAGCAGGTGGACTTCTCGTTGCTCTCGTCGTAGCGGTCCCAGTGGAAATGCACCTTCACGCGGCCGAAGTCGTCGGCGTGGATCTCCTCGCCCTGGGGGCCGACCACGATCGCGCTCTGCGGGCCGGGCATGGTCACGCGCGGCGTCAGCCGCGGCGGGCGGAACAGGGTTTCGGCCGGCAGCACGGTGAGCAGGAAGACGCCGTTGCCGCGCACCGGTTGATGCAGCTCCGGCGCGCCGCGCGCGATGTCCTGCAGCGCCTCGATCCAGTGGGCGTTGATCGGGTCCTCGCGCAGCAGCTCGAGCAGCACCTGGCCCTGCCGGTCGACCCGGCTGTCGTTCTCGCTCATGCCCTCGTAGCCCGGATGCGTCACGACGAAGGCGCAGCTCGCGATCAGGTAGTCGCCGTCGGCCCCGCCCGCCGGGTGGCCCTTGAAGCTGAAGTTCATGCCGGCGGCCACGTCGGGCCAGCGCGTGATCGCCCAGTTCAGGCGGCGGCGCGCCACCAGTTCCTCGGTGCGCACCTTGGAGGCGTCTTCGGTATCGGCTTCGCGAAAGTAGCCGCCGGGAAATTCGAAGCTTTCGAAATCGGCCAGCTCGTGGACGTCGGGGTCGCCCTTGTCGGCGCTGAGCTTCTTGCGGATGGCCTTGAAGTCGCTGTCGCGCGAGGCGAAGTTTCCGGTGTCGAGACGCCTCGAATCCACCCACAGGCTGATCTCGTTGAAGCGCGCCTCGCTGGCACCCGGAGCCACGTAGTTCAGCGTGTCGACGACCGGCAGCTTCTTGTGCGCCACGTCGCTCGCGTCGGCAAGATGCATGGTGCCGGGCGCGTCGTGCGCGTCGAACCAGTAGTAGACGCCCTCGTCCTCGAGCAGCCGCGAGAGGTACTGGTAGTCGCTCTCCTGGTGCTGCACGCTGTACCGCCGCGCATCGTGCGTGCCGATGACCTTGTCGGTCTTGATCTTCTTGAAGCGCTTGATCGGGCTGTCCTCGAACACGGCGTCGAGCAGGTCCAGTACCGGCTTGTCCTGCAGGATGCGCGAGTTGCTGCGCTTGGTAAGCAGCCAGAACCACGAGCGCAGCGTGAAGCGGTATTCGAAGTAGCGCCCCACGCTTCCCTTGCGCATGAAGCGCACCGCATGCCCCTGGCAATGGCGCTCGTGCTTGGCGCCGTCGGCATCGAGGAACTCGAACACCACGTCGAAGGCACGGCCGAGAATGTCCTTGGCGTCGATCTTCTCGTTCGCCGACAGCACGGTCAACTCGTAGATCGCCGGACGCGACAGGCTTTCCTGGCCCACCACGCTCCAGAACATCAGGTCGTCGTTGACGGGCGAATCGCTCTTGATGATGAATTGCGTATCGGCCATGTTTTTTCTTTCCGGGTGCTTTTCTAGGACGAACGGGAGGCCGCCGCTTCGCAGGCTTGCGCCGACACGATCCAGCCGTCGACCGGCTTGCCGCCTTCGATGCGCAGGTGCGCGGCCGCCACCGCGCCGACGGCCAGTCCCGCATCCGCGAGCACTTCGCGCAGGTAGCCTTCGCGATGGCTGTAGCGGCCGTGGTGGTTCAGACGGAAGCCGCCCTCTGCGGGCGCATCGAGCGCCTCGACGGTGAACACCAGCCATCCGCCCGGCCGCAGCGCCCGGGCCGTGGCCTTCGCCACCGCGCGCAGGTCGCCGAAGTAGCACAGCGTGTCGGCAGAGATGACGAGGTCGTAGGAGGCCGGCGCCGCGCTTTCGATGAAGGCCGTGAGTTCGGCCTTGGCCAGCGCGTCGTAGACCTGCCGCAGCCGGGCCCTGGCCAGCATCCGCTCCGAGAGATCGACGCCTTCCAGGCGTCGAGCGTAGGGCGCGAGCAGCGGGCCGCACAGCCCGGTGCCGCAGCCGGCGTCGAGCACGGCGAGCTCGCCCTGCGGCTCGCCCAGCAGTCCGGCCACGGTCTGCGCGATCAGCTCCGGCGCGCGGTAGTGCAGGTGCGCCAGCTTGGCGTCGAAGCTGTCGGCAAAGCCGTCGAACACCTTCTCCACGTAGTCGTCGGCAGCGCGCGCCGGCACGCCTTCGCCCGAGCAGGCCGCGAGATGATGGCGCGCCGCCGGGTTGCCGGGTTCGTCCTTCAGCCAGTCGCGGTACACCTGCGCCGCCTCCTCGAAACGCCCGAGCGTGTAGTAGGCCAGCCCGAGCGCTTCGCGCGCCGGCGCATGGCCGGGCTTCAGCAGCAAGGCCTCGCAGAAGCAGCGCATCGATTCCTCTTCGCGTCCCACGCTGTTGAGCAGGCGGCCGAGATTGGTGTGGGCCTCGACGTTCTTCGGATTCAGCTCGATGGCGCGCCGGTAGGCGCTCTCCGCTTCTTCGCTGCGGCCCTGCTCGCGCCGCAGCACGCCGAGGTTGTTGTGGATGTCGGCGCGCGCAGGCGCCAGGCGCACGGCCTCTTCGTAGGCATCGGCGGCAGCGTCGACCTGGCCGGTTTCAAGCAGCACATTGCCGAGGTTGTTGTGCCAGTCGGGCACCGCGGCATTCAGCGCGATCGAGCGGCGGATCAGTTCGAGCGCCTCTTCGCTGCCACCGCGCTGGTGCCGCAGCACGCCCCTGAAGTGCACCGCATCGGCGCTGTCCGGAGCCGCCTCCAGGATGCGTGCGTAGAGCTCATCTGCATCGTCGAGGCGATTGGCCCGGTGCATCGCGATCGCGAGCGCCAGCGCCTCATCGAGGCGCAGATGGGTGGCGGGCTCGTAGCCTGCGGGGATCGTCATGCGGCTCACGGTGTGCTTCTGTTCTCCCAGGAATGCGTCAGGGCAGCGAGAGGTTCTTCAAGCCCTGATAGTCCAGGGCCTGATCGGCTGCGATCGACATCGCCGCATAGGCGAAGCTGTCGGCATTGGTCAGCATATGGTCCGGGGTCTGAAAGTCGTAGTTCGCGTCGTGGCAGTACTTGACGTCGAGCGTGTAGCAGAAGGTGTGCGTGGCCTCGTGGATGATGATTCGCGCCATCTCTTCCGGCGAATAGCTCTTGGCCAAGTCGAAGGCCACGTGAATGGGTCCGGAGGACGATCCTCCCAGCGTCTTCAGCACGCCATCCCGCTTCTGGACATAGCCTTCGATGTTCGTGGAGACCACGTGCGTTTTCGCGCTGCCCACAGGCGCCGCCTGCTTCCAGCCGGCGTCCAATGCATCGATGTCGAAATCGCCGACGATCGTGCGATGCCCGGCATCCACATCCAGCAGATAGACCCCGGTGCTGAGATGAAAAGACACCGACAGCATCACCTTGCGGACCTTGCCGAGAAATCTTCTGCGGTTCTTGCTGTTGACCAGCTTGTTGTTCGCGCGCGTGCTGGCGTAGCCGGCGTCGCGATTCAGGCAGAAGTGCTTGTCGAGGATCGCGCTCATCACCTGCGACTCGTCGCGATGGAAGAGCACGATCTTGTCGACCTCCCAGACGGTCGAGCGCATGACCCGGCCCGCCATGCCGACCGACTTGCGCAGGAAGCGCCTGGTCGCATCGTCCGGCGGCCGGGCCGAGTGGTACTTGAGAACCAGGTTCGGGGCGATGATCTCCCGCGTGTCCAGGTGCTTGGGTTGGGCCTTGGTCGGCATGAGTTGCTCCAATCGTGAGAGGTGCCGGGCTCTTGTCGGCGTCAGTCGAAGGTGTAGCCAAAATTGCCTTCCCGCACGCCCACTTGCACCCTCTCGATCGCCTTGCCTTCCATCATCCGGTTCAGGAACTCGCGGCTGACGTCGGGCAGCATGGTGTTGGTGAGGATCGCGTCGATCATCCGGCCGCCCGATTCGCTCTCGGTGCAGCGGCTGACCACTAGCTTGACGACCTCGTCCGAGTAGTCGAAGGGGATCTGATAGCGCGCCTCGACCCGCTTCTTGATGCGCTTCAGCTGCAGCTCGACGATCTTGCCCAGCATCTCGTCGGACAGCGGGTAGTACGGGATGGTGACCAGCCGGCCCAGCAGCGCGGGCGGGAAGATCTTCAACAGCGGATCGCGCAGCGCCTTGGCCATGCCCTCGGGCTCGGGCATCAGTTCCGGGTCCTTGCACATGCTGGCGATCAGGTCGGTGCCGGCGTTGGTAGTGAGCAGGATCAGCGTGTTCTTGAAGTCGATGCTGCGGCCTTCGCCGTCTTCCATGAAGCCCTTGTCGAAGACCTGGAAGAACAGTTCGTGCACATCGGGATGGGCCTTCTCCACCTCGTCCAGCAGCACCACGCTGTAGGGCCTGCGGCGCACGGCCTCGGTGAGCACGCCGCCTTCGCCGTAGCCGACATAGCCGGGCGGCGCGCCCTTGAGCGAGCTCACGGTGTGCGCCTCCTGGTACTCGCTCATGTTGATGACGATCATGTTCTGCTCGCCGCCGTACAGCGCCTCGGCCAGCGCGATCGCGGTCTCGGTCTTGCCCACGCCGGAGGTGCCCGCCAGCATGAACACGCCGATCGGCTTGCTCGGGTTGTCCAGCCCCGCACGCGAAGTCTGGATGCGCTTGGCGATCATCTCCATCGCATGGTCCTGGCCGATCACGCGCTGGCCCAGCAGCTTCGGCAGGTTGAGCACGGTCTCGATCTCGTTGCGCTGCATGCGACCGACCGGGATGCCGGTCCAGTCGGCCACCACCGAGGACACGGCTTGCGCATCGACCGAAGGCAGGATCAGCGGCGACTCGCCCTGCACGCTGCTGATCTTGGTTTGCAGTTCGTGGAGTTCGGCGAGCAATGCGGCGCGGTCTCCATCTTCTGGTGTCGCCGCATCCACCGGCTTGTTGCCGGCGCGCAGCTTGCCGCGCAGTTCGAGCAGCCGGTCGATCAGGCCCTTCTCCTCCTTCCAGCGCGCATTCAGCTTCTCCAGCTCGGTATTGGATTCGGCGAGCAGCGCCTGCACCTGCGCGGAGCGCTTGCTCACGTCGATGCCGATCGCCTCCTCGCGTCCGATGATCTCGCTCTCGACCGTGAGCGCCTCGATGCGGCGCTGGCAGTCTTCCACCTCGGGCGGCATGGCGTGCTGCGACACCGCGACGCGCGCGCAAGCGGTGTCGAGCAGGCTCACGGCCTTGTCGGGCAGCTGCCGCGCGGGGATGTAGCGGTGCGACAGCTTCACTGCCGCCTCGATGGCCTCGTCGAGCAGCTGCACGCGGTGGTGCTTTTCGAGCACGCTGGCCACGCCGCGCAGCATCAGGATCGCCTTGGTCTCGTCGGGCTCGGGCACCTGCACCACCTGGAAGCGCCGCGTCAGCGCCGGGTCCTTCTCGATGTACTTCTTGTACTCGGCCCAGGTGGTGGCGCCGATGGTGCGCAGGTTGCCGCGCGCCAAGGCGGGCTTCAGCAGGTTGGCCGCGTCGCCGGTGCCGGCCGCGCCGCCCGCGCCCACCAGCGTGTGGATCTCGTCGATGAACAGGATGATCGGCGTTGGCGAGGCCTGCACCTCGTCGATCACCTGCCGCAGGCGTTGCTCGAACTCGCCTTTCATGCTGGCGCCGGCCTGCAAGAGGCCGATGTCGAGCGTAAGCAGCTTCACGTCCTTGAGCTGCGGCGGCACGTCGCCGCGCGCCAGGCGCTGCGCGAAGCCTTCCACCACCGCCGTCTTGCCGACGCCCGCCTCACCCGTCAGCAGCGGGTTGTTCTGGCGGCGCCGCATCAGGATGTCGACGATCTGGCGGATTTCCTCGTCCCGCCCGGTCACCGGATCCATCTCTCCCTTCTTCGCCTTCTCCGTGAGGTCGACAGCAAACTTCTTCAGCGCATCGCCCTTGCCCATGGCGGCCGGCGCCATCGCGCCGCTCTCTTCGCCGGGGGCGCCGCTTCCCATGCCGGTGCCGTCCTGCGCGCGCATCTTCGATTCGGGCGAGGCATCGCAGATCCTGGCGAAGTTGTCGGCCAGGTCCTCGACCTTGACCTTGTCGAACTGCTTCGACAGACCGAGCAGCGGATTGCGCAGGCTCGGCGTCTTCAGCATGCCGACCAGCAGGTAGCCGGTGCGGACCTGCGCCTCGCCGAACTGGAGCGTGGCGTAGGTCCAGGCGCGCTCGATCGCGTTCTCGATGTGCGGCGAGAAATCGCTGATCGCGGTGGCGCCGCGCGGCAGGCGGTCGAGCGCGGCCGTCATGTCCTTGGCGATGACGGAAATGTCCAGCTGGTAGTGCTGGATCACGCGGTGCAGGTCGGAGTCCTGCGCCTGCAGCAGCTGGGCGAACCAGTGCTCCAGTTCCACGTACGGGTTCCCGCGCATCTTGCAGAACACCGTGGCGCCCTCGATCGCCTTGTAGGCCAGCGAATTGAGCTTGCCGAACAAGGCAGTGCGGCTGATTTCACTCATGAGCTTCTCCGTGTGTGCATGACGAACAACCCTCGTGTTTATTGAAGAGCGGCATGCGAAAGAACGGCATCGCCGTCGATGCGGACATCGGGCGCATCGCGCTTGCGCTTGCACTCGCCGAGCCACGAAGCCCAGCCCAGGCGCGGCGCGTTGCCCTTCCGCTCGCCGAGGCGCGTGGGCGGCACCTGCTGCTTTTCAAGAATCAGCTCGGCATCCCAGTACAGCTCGTCGCCCAAGAGCTGCTGCATCCAGCGCTGCAGCGCGGGCCGTGCCGAACTGTTCGGCAGGAACATGCGATAGCGCTCGAAGCCGAGTGGCCCGAGATGCAGCCGCACGCGGTGCTGGCGATCCCAGGCGCGCCGGCCGAGCATCGCGCCCATGCCCAGCGAACGCGAAGCCTCGCCGCGGCCCAGGCGGGTGAGCTCTTCGGGCGGCAGCGTCATCCAGTGCCCGACCCAGCGCTCGAGCCGCACCGGCACGCCGAAGTAGCTTTGCAGCACCGCCTCCACGCCCTCGGCGTTGTGCACGCGGCGCGCGAGCCAGCCCGAGAAGTGCAACCGCGCGTCGTCGTGGATCTCGTCGCGCTCCTGTCGCGCGGCGGTGCCGATGCCGACCAGCGCACCCACCTGGCGGCGGAAAGCGTCGTCCTTCGGCCGGTCCAGTCCGACCGCCGGCCTGGCCTGCGCCCAGGCGCGGTAGAAGAACAGGCTGAAGCGGTGCGCGAAGCTGTCGAGGAAGGCGAGCCAGGTCGGATCGCCATGGTTGATCGTGCGCTCGCGGATGAAGTCGCTCAGGTGCACCGGCAGCGGGCCGTTGGGCCCGAGGTAGCCGAAGAAATGCTGGCGCAGCCGCGGCGGCGAGTGCGCGCCGGCCGGCTCGAAGCTGCTGAAGCTCGCCGGCGCGAAGGACAGCGATGGCTCCTGCCCCACGCGCACCGGCTCGGCGCCGGGCAGCAGCGCGCGGCCCCAGCGCGGCGACGGCGCGGCCAGCGCCTCGAGCCGCCGCATGAGCGCGAAGTAGTCGTAGGCCCAGGGCTGGTCCGCGCACGCGTGCAGGCGCTCGGCCACGCTCTCGGGCCGCGCCGCCGGCACCGCTACAGGATCGGGCGTGCCCCGCACAGCGGCCTCCATCGCATGATCTCGCCCTTGCCCGAGGCGGTGAGCACGGTCTCGACGAAGTGGTTGACCTCCACGTGGCGCGCCAGGTAGCGCGCCATGACGGCGCCGAACAGGAAGGCGCTGTGGCCGTGGAAGGCATTGCGGTCGACCTCGAGCGTGACTTCGAGCCCGCGGCCGAAGGCGATCGGCCCGGCCAGCGGCAGCCGGCGCGCCACCGGCCTGGCGCGCACCGACAGCAGCCCGCGCACCTGGCTCTGGCGCACCTCGTCGGCATGCGTCGCATAGAGCATCAGCATCTCGCGCAGCGCCGCGGCGCCCTCCTCGCGCGAGCTTTCGGCGAGCGACAGGTAGTTGAGCGCCAGGTGGTCGACCACGCGCCAGCCCAAGCCCTGGCCCACCACCGGCGAGACCGGCCGCGAGGGGCCGCGCACCATGCGTATGCGCTGCACCGGAGACGAATCGATGCAGTCGAAGTCGCTCTCTCGGCCCAGCGGCATCAGGAGCGGCAGGTCGCGGTTGGTCACCAGCGCAGTCACGGCCAGTTGCCTCAGCGCGCCGGAATAAGGCGCCTGCTGCGGATCGACGATCTGCATGTAGAGCTCGGAGCCGATGTGGCTGCTGCGATGCCCCTCGGTGCGCTGCTTGACCGAGAGCATGCGCGGCTCGCGCGTGGTGGTGAAGTAGGCCGGATGGCTGTGGCGGCTGCCGTGGAAGGCCGCGTAGAAGGGCAGGAAGGGCTGCTCCAGCGCCGCGCCGGTGGTGCCGGGGTTGCCGTGGCCGACCACCTCGGTCACAGTGTGCACCTCGAAGTCCTGCGGGCGCGTGCGGTCGGGCACCAGGTGGAACTGGCTCACGCCCTCGGTCACGGCCACGCGGTCGAGCCGCTTGCCGAAGAGGTTGACGACCGGCACGCAATGCAGCTGCACGTTGTCGGCGCTCACCAGTTTCTCGAGCGCCGCATCGCCGCGCGAGAACAGCACCACGATCTCCACCTCGGTCACCGCCATCGACGCGAGCACGCGCTGCAAGCCGGTGATGCGCGCGAACTGGAAGCGCTGCGGAAAGGCGAAGTACTCCTGCACCAGCCGATGGCCGGAGAAGCCGGTCGCGGTGACGGGCAGGAGCGCCTCGTCGTCCTCGAAGCCCGCGGGCTGCACCGCGCTCGCGGGCAGGTGGCGCACCGCGCTGCCGGCCGCGCCCGTGGCCGCGCCGCCGGCGGCCAGCGGCTGCACCATCACGCCGATGGGTTTGCCGAGCATGCACTCGTGCAGCTGCCAGGCGACGTCTTCGGCGCCGCCGAAGTGGATCAGCAGTTCGTCGAGCGGGATCTGGTCGAACTTGAGGCCGGCGGTGGCGCGCAGCGCGATGCGCAGGCCGCCGCGGATCTCGCGCGACTGCGCATGCTGGGCGAGCGGCAGGTCGGGCGCGTAGCTGAAGTACTGTGCCCGCAGCACTTCGATTGGCCAGAGGCGCAAGGCCCGCGCGGTGCGGAACTCGCAGTGCGTGTTCTGCCCGACGGCCTGGCGCGCGCGCAGCCCGCTGCCGCGCGGCAGCGTGGGCCCGGTCGCGAGATTGGCATCGTCGGGGTCGACCGCCATCGACACCACGGCCATCGATGGCGTGGGCGCCATGAAATGCGGATAGACGATGTCGAGCAGATGCCCGGTGAAGCGCGGGTACTCGGCATCGAGCTTCAAGGCGACGCGCGCCGACAGGAAGGCGGTGGCCTCGATCAGCCGTTCGACATAGGGGTCGGCGACCTCCTGGCCCTCGATGCCCAACCGGTTCGCGATCTTCGGGAAGGCGCGCGCGAACTCCGCCGAGCTCTCGCGGAAGTAGCGCAGTTCCTGTTCGTACAGGGTCAGCAGGCGCGGGTCCATTTGCGTCAGATCCGGACGCCGCCGGGCCGCCCCAAGGCGGCCGGGCCTCCCCCACGGGGGGTGGAGTTACACGAGCGGAGCTCGTGAAAAGCCGGGGGGCTCATGTCTCCTCGATCTCGATACGACCTTCTTCGAGGTCGATCCGGCTGCGCATCAAGAACTCCAGCGGCACAGGCTGGGCCCAGAGCATGCCGCGGATCCGAAGGCCGATGCGGTTGTGGGAATCAAGTGCCGAGCCTTCCATGACGAGTTCAACTTCGAGTGTGCGAGGCAGGATGCGGGGCTCGAACTGCAGGATGGCGTTCTTCAGAGCCTGTTCCATGCTGACACGCTGAACGGAGGACGTGAACTGGCCGGACAGCATAGGCAATCCGTAGTTGAGCACCGAGCGCGCAGCATTCGGAAAACGCTTGTCGTCGAAGGCGAGGCCGTGGCCCGTGGCATTGAAGAGCCAGCTCAGGTCGCGCAGCACGGCCTGGCGCAGCGCCTGCCGGGTCAGCGTGCGCTTGTCGTCGCTCTCGCGCTGCTCGCCGGGCGCATGGTCGACCAGGCGATCGAGCAGCGAGGGCTGCAGGCGTTCCTGCGCGGTGAGCTCAGGCATCGCCGGTCGAGAACAGGATCTCGCGCACGTCCATCAGCGCATGCTCGGCGCCATCGCTGCCGCTCAGCATGCGCTGGCCGAGCCCGGCCCAGACCTCGGGCTGCAGCTCGCGCCACTCGGTCTTGCGCGCGAGCTGCAGTGCGCCGTCGCCGCTCTTCTCGGTGCCTTCGTAGCGCACGGGCACCAGCGCCAGCGTCTCGCCGCCGTTCTCGAACTGCAGGTGCGCCGGCAGCCACACGCAGTCGCGCAGGTCTTCGGGCGGATCGAGCTTGACGTGCGCCAGCCGCGCATAGGGGATCCAGTAGTAGCGGCCGTTCACGAAGGCTTCGAGCACCGGGCCCAGGCGCATGTCGGCGTCGGCGAGCCATTCGAAGGGCTGGCCGTCGAGCGTGCCCGCGGTGGCAGGCGCGGCATCGAAGGCGCGCTGGCGCAGGTCTTCGGCCATCGTCGCGTCGCCCGCGCCCTGGCGCAGCAGCGATTCGATCAGGAGCGCCAGCCACTCGTCGGGCTGGCCGAAGACCATCGGTGTGCGCGTGCCGGCGAACACGTCGGCGCGCAGGCCCTCGCAGCGCACGGCCTCGCCGTAGACCTGCTTCATCGGAATGGCCATCGCATCGAGCTCGGCCGCGACGTTGAGCTGGTTGAGCGCGCGCTCCCACTGGCCGAGCACGCACAGCAGCTGGGCCAGGAAGACGCGCAGCTTGCTGTCGGCGGGCTTGGCGCGCACCTCGTCGGTCAGGGCCTTGAGCGCCGCCGCGGGGTCGGCGGATTGGAGATATTCGGCAGAGTTGGTCATGTCCGGCCTCACTTCTTGATGGTGCAAGTTCTGACGGCGCCGCGCAGGCCCGTCTCGCTCTGCGGCGCGGAGCGGATCTCGAGCCCCTGGTATTCGATCTGGATGATTTCGCGCGGCCGCGCCGACCTGGCGGCGGTGAGCATCGTGTGGTTCAGCAGGCGCGCCTGGGTCAGCTCCAGCTCCAGGTGCGGCTGGAGGTCTTTGGAGGTATCGCCGCCGGCCTTGTAGACCGAGATCACCACCTTCAGGTCGCTCACCTGGTCGCGCAGCAGGCTCGCGATCGAAGCGCTCGCGGCATCGCAATCGCGAACGACGAAGACCGCGGCGGCGCGCAGCTGCCCCTTGGTGGAACCCGGCGGCGAGAACACGTCCAACTGGTAGCGGAAGCCCCCGACCTCCAGGCGCGGCTTTCCGTCCGCGAAAGGGCGCGCCGAATCGCCTTCGATCGCCTTGCCCTTGGATTCGAGCAGCATCCAGTAGTCGTCGCCCGCCTCTTCGGAGACCAGGTCGAGCAGGCGCAGGCCCTCGTCCGGGTCCACCGAGCCATCAGAAGTCCAGCCCATGTCGATCTCCTAGAAAAAAACCACCGCGGCAAAGAGCTGCCGCTCCTTCAGTGCATTGAACAGTCCACGCACGCGCAGATCGGCCAGCGCCGGATCGACGCCCGCGCCGAACAGGCGCGGCGCGCTGTGCGGCACGGCCGGCGTCGCCAGCACGAAGAGGCGCGCACCCGCGCCCGCCAGCCACGGCAGCTCGAAGTGCTTGGCCGCCGGCAGCTCGCGCGTGCCGCGTTCGAAACGGTTGCTCGCGCCCGCAGCGTCGGGGTACACCGGCCGCAGGGCGCCTTCCGCGTCGATGCCGACGATCACCATGTCGAGCGAGCTCCCGCCGGTGTTGCGAACGTGGAGCACGAGGCGCTCGCCCGCGAGCAGCGGGTTCGGCGTGGCGCCGCGCGCGAGGGGCTCGCTGCGCAGCATGCGGTCGGCGCGCCAGGTTTCCAGCGCGGCCTCGAAGCCGTCGAGGCGCGCGCCGCCGGCCAGCCGGTTCAGTTCGCCGAGCCACTTGAGACGCGCCAGGCCCTGCAGCCGATCGCGCAAGGCCGCAGGGTCGGCCGCGACGCCGCTCGTGCCCGCGCCGAGCGCAGGCGAGAGCAGCTCCAGCCGATGGCCGGCAGCGCCGAGATCGGTCCAGCGCAGATCGGCTTCGCTCGCGTCCTCGCCCGCGCGTGCCAGGCGTATGGAGGCGGGGTAGTCGAAGCTCAGTCCCGCGGGCAGGGGCCTGTCGGCGCGCACGCGCAGCGCGAAGGCGGCCGGCTCGGCCAGCGGCGTCACGCTCCACAGCGCGCTGCCCGGTACATCGCGCAGCGCGGCCGGCACCAGCAGCTGCGCGCTGCCGAGTTCGAGCTGCGCGAGCGCGGCGGGGGCGCTACGCCGGGTGCCGTCTTCCAGGGTCGCGAGCACGCGCAGTTCCTGCCGCGGCACCAAGCCGTCGAGCTGGCCGGCCTGGATCGCGAGGCTTGCGCCGCTGCGCTGGGCACGCCACGCCGGCCGCGTGGCGAGCGGCTGCGCGCCGTTGGCGAACAGCGGCGCATCGAGATTGCCCTCGGCCACCGGCGAGGGCAGCTCGCGTTGCGGAAAGCGCGCCTCGAGTTCGGCGATCACCGGCTGGTAGAGCGCGAGCACGCCGTCGAAGAGTTCGCGCCAGGTTGCGGGCCGGCGCTGCAGCGCCTCGGCCACGGCCCAGGTGAGCAAGCCCTGGGGCTGCGCATCGCGGCTCCTGCGCGGCAGCCTCAGCTCGGGCGTGACCTGGTGGCTTTCGGATGCGAAGAAGGCCACGTAGCGCGCCCGCGGCACGGCTGGCGACGCGGGCGCGGGGGGCATGGCGGCGCCGGCAGCGCCCTGCGCCAGCAAGTCGGCGCGGATGCCGCGAAAGCGCACTTCGTCGTCCGGCGGACCCGCAACGACCTCGGCGCCCGCGGGCGCACGGCCGCGCGTCATCGAAGCGGCCGAGCAGGTGTCGAACACCGACCAGACGAACACGTTGCGCGCCAGGAAGGCCTGGACCCAGCCGTCGATATCCACGTCGCGCAGGCCGCCCGGCAAGGCGCCGCTGCCGCCCACCGCGCCGCGCACATCGCGCGCGAGGAAGTTCTCGGCCAGGCCGTCCGGCTCCTGGTAGCGCTTGCCGGCGTCGCGCCAGCGCGTGCCGTGGCCCGAGAAATACAGCAGCACGAAGTCGCCGCTTTGCGACTGCTCGAGCAACCGGGCCAGCGCCTCGTGGATGCGCTGCGCCTCGGGCAGCGCGGCGCCGCTCACGCCATCGGCCAGCACCGCGATGTCGACGGCCGCAAAGCCCTGCTTCAGCAAGGCCTGGCGCATCAGCACCACGTCGTTGCGCGGCGCCTGCAGCCACAGCGACGCAGGCTGGTTGACCAGTTCCGACACGCCTACCAGCAAGGCGCGCTGCGCCGCACCCGCGCAGGCGGCTGCGGCCAGCATGGCCAACAGCAGCACGACGCGCAGGGGGCGCATCGTCACGGCGGCCCCACCGATTCGACCAGCGGCGAACCCGCCAGCACGGCGCGGCCCTGCGCCGCATCGGCCAGGAAACGCAGGCGCCAGCGGCCCTCGGCATCCGGTCCGTCCACCAGCTCGGCACCGGCCGAGCGCAGCAGCGCGTTCGCATCGTCCATGCGGACGCCGGCCTTCCAGCGCAGGCTCAGCTCGGCCGGCGCGGCGGAAGTGACCGGGCCCTGCACCGAACGGAACCGGACTGAGTCGTCTTCGGCGCCGGGCCGCAGCAGGGTCGCGTTCTGCACCACGAGCACCAGCGCCAGCAGCGCCAGCGCGGGCCGCACCACGCGGTCGGCGCCGAACCAAGCCTTCACGCGCGGCCACCAGCCCTGCGCAGCCGGCGCCGCGACCGACAGGCTGCTCGGCTTCGGCGTGACCTGCAGCGGCGTGGCGAGACGCGCCGCGGCTTCGAGGTAGAGGCTCTGGTAATCGGCGCGCGGATCGCCCACGCCCAGCGGCGTGCCAGAGAGCACGGAGAACACGCCGCCGGCCGTGCGCAGCGCGATGCGGCCGGGCTCGGGCTCGATCGCCAGCGGCTGCTGCACGGCCCATTCGTCGTGCACCGCGCGGATCGCGGCCAGCCGCGTGGCCGAGACCTCGCCGAGCACGCGGGCGCAGAGCTGCGGCGTCTGTTCGAGCGTGAGCACGTTCCAGGTCTGGATCAGCCCGAACATGGGCTCGAAGGGTTCGTCGCCGGGCTCGAGCAGCACGTCGTAGGCGCTGGCCCAGTCGGCCTCGCCGGCGGCCATCCAGCCGCGCCACAGCGTGTCGTGCAGGCACTTGTCGAGCATCACGCCGAGCAGCCGGCCTTCGTGCAGCACGCTCACCAGGCGGCCCGGCGCCCAGCGGGCCGGAAAGGCGCGCTGCGCCACGGCCTCGCGGCGGCGGGCGAGCTCGGTCATGGGCAGCAGCAGGGTCTGGTCGGACTGGCGCGCCGGGATCGCGGCCGGCTCGGCCAGCGTGGCAGCGCCCTCGCCCGCAGCGGCAAGATCGCCACCGCGCCCGAGGGTGCCGCGGATAAGGCTGAGCGGGGGCCAGAGGTCGATGGGCATGGTGTTCCTGAAAGTCCTACGTCTTCAGGCGTAAGACGCTTCAGCGCCCAGGATTTTGAAAACCTGCAGGATCGTGCCCATGTTGCCGGCCTCGATCGCGATGCCCAGGGTCTGCGAGATCCACTGGCCCAGGGTGGTGCGCGCATAGTCGGCCGGCAGGCCTTCGCGCTTGTGCACCAGGCCGAGCCGGCCGGCGCGGTAGTGGTAGGAGGCGATGGCATGGCGCGAGGCCACGCCCGACAGGCCGCCCGCCGCCTCGCGGCCGAAGCCTTCGCACAAGAGGATGCGTTCGGGCTCGGGCAGCCCCGCGATGAAGGCGCGTGCCGCCGCGTGCACCGAGGGCGCGCTGAGGCCGTGCTCGGCCAGCTCGTCCTGCGCGTTGTCGGCCGCGCCGACGTGGGCCTCGAGCTGGCTCTCGGTGATCTGGTCGCCGATCGAGAGCTTGCGGCGGAACGCGCTCGCGCGCGTGCAGTCGATCAGGTAGCGCCGGAAGTAGGCGCACAGCGCGAAGGCGCTCGAGGGCGCGCTGCGGCTCGCGGCCTCGCTGCGCGCGGCATCATCCGCTTCGTCCGGATCGGCATCGAGCCGCAGCACCTTGACGTAGATGAACTGCGCCACCAGCTCCTGCCGGCCTTCGCCGAGCACGCGCAGCTCGGGCGGGTTGCAGCTGCGCAGCGCGTCGCCGACCATGCGATACATCTCGCCCATCTCGTCGGGGGACAGCGTCTGCCTGCGCCGCCAGAGGCGGACGAGTTCGACGCTTTGCTCCGATGAGAGAGTCTCCTGCATGGCTTCAGTCGTCGACGCAGGCGCCCTCTTCGGGGACGAGGCATTGCGGCAAGTCCGCACCGACCGCAGCCCCACGCGTGCGGATGGTCGAGGTCGCGGCCGCCGCAACCGCGAGCCCGCGCGGCAGCAGGATCCAGAGCTGGCCGCGCTCCTTCATGCGTCGGGCCTGGGTCGCGGCCTGCTGGCCGTTGCCGAAGAAATAGTCGGCCCGCACCGCGCCGCGGATCGCGCCGCCGGTGTCCTGCGCGATGGTGAGGCGCTGCATCGGCGTGCCGGTGCCCGGCGCACGCGTGGAGACGAAGACCGGATAGCCCAGCGGCGTGCTGCGCGGATCGACCGCGATCGAGCGGCCGGCCGACAGCGGCACGCCGAAGGCGCCGACCGGCCCGCCGCCGGTGCTCGGCGACTCCTTGAAGAACACGTAGCTCGGGTCCTTGATGCCGGTGCCGATCACCGGCCCGGCCACGCGCCGCCCCGGCACCACGACCGCGCCGCTGTTGACCGGGCGCGCAAGCGTGAAGCCGCGCGTGCGGATCACCGAGGTGTCGTTGCCGTCTTCCTCGTCGTCGCCGTCGTCGAGCTCGAGCTCGATCGCGCCGCCGCGCACCTTGACCGGACTGCGCGCCTTGCCCGACGAGGACTGCGCCAGCGTCGGCCGGAAGGGCTGGCCGTTCTGCTCGGCATAGGCGACGCGGATCACGTCGCCGTTGGGCAGGCGGATGCGGCCCGATCCCTGGATCTGCATCTCGTAGAGCGCGGTGGCGCTGTTCACGAAGGCCAGCACGCGGGCGTTGGGCGCGCCCTTGGTCTCGATCTCCTCGCGCGTGTAGTAAGGCAGGAGGCGCTTGCCCTCGATGCGCAGGCGCACCTTACGGTCCAGCGTGTCGCGCGTGATGGCCGAGAGGTCGAGCGCATAGAGGCCGGGCGCGCCCATGTCGCGCGTGCTGAGCCCGCTCTGCACCACCACGTTGCGGCCTTCGACGCGCGCCGCCACCGTGCCGCTGCCGGCCGGCAGCTTGCGCGCGTCGGCGAACAGCATGTCCTCGGGCTGTCCGTACACCGGGTAGATGAAGGGCGGCGCGTACTGCCGGCTGCCGGTGATCTCGGGCTCGAAATAGCCGGTGACCACGCCGTCGGGCCGGCGGTCGTCGTCGCGGATCTGGTAGGCCGAGAACTCGCGCTCGAAGAAGCCGCGGATGGCCGGGTTGCTCTTGTCGTCGACCGCGCGGGCGCGCTCGCAGACCTGCCGCCACTCGGTGCCGCGGCCGGTCAGCACCCTGCAGCTGCCGAGGAAGGCAGGCCAGCTTTCGGCGAAATCGTCGCGGCCCCAGCCCGGCACCGCGTCGAAACCGACCGAGGTGTAAGTGGCGAGCTGGGTCGAGAAGGTGCGCGACTGGCCGGCCACGCTGGCGCCGGCAGCATCGGGGCGCGGGGCCGGGGCCGGCACGGATGCGGCCGGTGTCGGCGCGGGTGCCGCGGGCGCGACGACCGAGGCGCTGGCCGAGGCCGGCGCCGGTGTCGCTGCGGAACCGGTGGCGCCCGGCCCCGGCATCGTGCCGCAGGCCGCGAGCGCAGCCATGGCGACGGCGGCGGCACCCCAGAGGGCGGATGAAGCGAAGATCGGCGAAGAGGGCTGGTTCATGAAGAACTCCTGGTCTGGGGGCGGGGCCTGGCAGGCCGCTGCCCCACAGACGATTACTTCTCGGTGATTCTGAAAAACGCCGTGCCATAGACGTCGTTGCACGGTGTGTTGGGCGCGCACGCCGGCTTGCCCGCCAGCGGCGGCGGCCCGCTGCCGCGCGCGGCCTCGAGCGCGGCCAGCACGGGCAGAGGGAACTGCGGGAACACGCCGTCGTTCTGGATGCCCGAGGCGCTGAAGTCGCGCTCGTGCTCGCTGACCAGCACCGCGAACTGGTTGATGCCGGCCGGCCCGCCGGCGTCCATCGGCCACGAGGCGCGCGGCAGCGAGAGCGATGCGCCGGCAGCGATCTTGTTGTGCTTGTCGAGCAGGTTCGGGAACAGCAGGAACATCTCGCCGCCGCTGGACAGCAGGTAGACGTAGACGAAGCCTTCGCGCTTGCTGCGCACCTCGAAGCCGAGCCGGTCCTTGCCGATCGCGACCTCGGCCTTGCGCGGGCTGGCCGTCACTTCGAACCCGGGCGCGGCGCCCTCGGCCAGCGACTGCAGCGACTCGGCCGGCGTGCGCGGCTTGGCCGGCGGCGGGGGCGGTGGTGGCGGAGGCGCCGGTGCCTGGGCCACTTCGGCGGGTGGCGGGGGAGCGGCACTCACCGGCGTCGTGTCGGCGCCGGACTTGCCCTGGAACCACCACCATCCGCCCGCGGCGGCAAGGACCGCCGCCGAAGCCGCGGCGGCGATGGCCGCGCCCTTGCCCTTGGGAGCCGGCGCGGGTGCGGGCGCGGCAGGACTTGCGCCGGCAGCACGCCCACCCGCCGCAGCGGACGAAGGCGCGGGCGGACGGATCACCGTCCGGTCGCCATCCAGGCCCAGCGCTGCGCGCAACGCCTCCATCGACTGCGGCCGCGATTCGGGCCGCACGCCCAGGCCGGCATCGATGGCCGCGAGCAGCCCGGGGCTGTAGCGCTGCAGCAGCGCCTCGTTGCCCGCCAGCGGCACATAGCTGTCGGCCAGGAGGCGCGCGACCGAGGGCGGCGGCGCGCGGCCGCTGACGGCCACGTGCATCACGGCCGCGAGCGCATAGACATCGGTCCACGCGCCCTGCGACATGTCGGGCATCTCGGCGTACTGCTCGATCGGCGCGTAGCCGGGCTTGAGGATGACGGTGATGGCCTGCGTCTTGTCGGTGATCACGCGCCGCGCGGCGCCGAAGTCCAGCACCACCGGCCGGCCCGAGCCTTCGAGCAGGATGATGTTGTCGGGCGCGATGTCGCGGTGGTAGCAGTGGGCGTGGTGCATCACCGCGAGCGCCTGCGTCACGCCGTCCATGATGCGCATCAGCCAGGCTTCGTCGACACCGCCGGGCATGGTGGCCAGCGCCTGGCGCAGCGTGTCGCCGCGGTAGAAGGGCATCACCATGTAGGTGGTGCCGCGCTCCTGCCAGAAACGGTAGACCTTGAGCAGCGAGGGATGGTCGAACTGGGCCAGCAAGCGTGCCTCGTTGATGAAGCTGCGCATGCCGAGCTCGAAGGTCTCGCGGTGCCGCTCCGAAAGCGGCACCACCGTGCCGTCCAGCTGGCGCGTCGAGAGCGAGGTCGGCAGGTATTCCTTGATCGCGACCACGCGTTCGAGCGTCGGGTCCCAGGCTTCGTAGACCACGCCGAAGCCGCCCTGCCCGACGATGCGCGTGACCTCGAACTCGGCGAGCCGGCTGCCCACCGGCAGCAGTCCGGCTTCGGCATTGCTCGGCGCCTTCTCGGCGCGCGTGATGCCGGCCACGGTCGGCATCTCGCTCGAAGGCGGCGCGGTGCCGCCGGAGATGAGGGTCGCGCCTTCGTCCGGCGTGGGCGCAGCAGGCCGGCCGGTGACGACCTGCGTGCGGTCGTCGCCCTCTTGCGGCGGCGTGCCTGGCGGCCGGTCGTCGTCGGGACTCACGCTGTATCCTCCTGCGCCGCCGCATCGGGCCCGAAGCCGAACAGCGCATCGAACTGGTCGTCCTGCGGCAGGCCCTTGCTGGTCATGCCGGGGCCTCTTTCGGCCACCGGGTCGGTGAACCACAGCGAGTGGCGCGTCACGGGCAGCGCCAGCGGCGGCCCATCGCCCTCGCCCGCTTCGGCCGCAAAGCCCGCAAACAATTCCTGCAGACGCGCATCGAAGCGCTGCGCATCGAGATCGCGCTCCAGCCCTTCGAGTGCGGCCTGCGCGGCCAGCGTCCACCAGTGCTGCGTGCGCGCCAGCACCGCGCCATGGAGCTCGGGGCGCGAGGACACCAGCTCGGCTGCGATCGTGAAGGGGAAGTAGCGCCCCACGCCGTCGACCGAGGGCATCATCACGCCGAGCCAGCCGCCGGCGCCGATCACGCCTTCGCCCAGCACGAAGCACCACAGCGGCGCCTGGAGATAGCGATCGGTCCAGTCGTCGCGACGCGCGCGCAACCGCGCCAGCCCTTGCTGCAGCCAGCGGTCCCAGGCGCTGCGAAAGGGCTCGGGCAGCCGGCGGTTCGCAAAGTCGCCCATGCCGGGCAGCTTGCCGAACCAGCCCGGCGCCATGTTCGAAGCGGCATTCTGTTGCGACGTCACAGCCCCTCCGGACATGCGAACTCGCGCAGCTCGCGCAAGCGGATCGGATGCTGCACGCTATTGGTCGTGACCTCGAAGCGGGTCTTGCGCGCGCCGATCTGGAAGGTGATGAAGAACTTCTCGGGCGCGTCGCCGGCTTCGAGCTGGCCGTCGTCGAGCACGCGGAACAGGGCCCAGGGCCCGTCGACCGCCATGCCCGAGCTGCCGCTGGTCGAGGGCGGGCTGACCTGCACGCGCACCTGGTTGCTGCCCTTGGGGCCGGGCCACTGCACCGCCATCGGCACCACCGGGCCGTGCGCGTACTTCACGAGCTGGCCGTCGACGTCGAGGATGAACTGCGTGATGCCGGCATCCATCTCGACCGGCTTGAAGTCCAGCCGCATCGAGGGCCCGCGGCCGCCGGCGCGGAAGAAGATGTCCTTGATGCGCGCCGCGCGCTCGAACTGCGCGATCGCCTGCGCCGTGATCGCGCCCTGCTCCGCCACCGGCTTGTAGCGCCAGGGCCGCGTGCTGGTGTCGACCAGCGTGGCCAGCCGCTTCTGGAAGAACTCGTCCATCAGGCCGCCGGGGCCGAACATCTGGCCGAAGTCCTCGGGCAGCACGTCGCGCTTGCTGCTCTGGACGAAGGGATAGCGCCCGGCGATCGCGCGGGTGCAGAACTCGGTCACCGGACGCAGGTCCTGGCTCAGGCTGCCGCGCTCGGCGACGCGCGCCTGCGTGGCACCGGCCTGGCTCAGGTTCTCGACCATCGTGCGCACCGGTTCCGGCAGGCGCCCGGCATCGGACTTGAGCTTGCCGGCCACGTCGCCGGGCGGCGGCGAGCTGCGGCTCTTGACCGCCGTGTCGACCGCGGTGAGGTAGACGTAGACCTCGTTGAAGAGCTTGAGCGCGTCGTCGATCGGCGCCGGCCCGTTGGGCGTGGGCGAAGTGACAAGGCGGCGCAGCGGCTCGAAGCGGTCATCGACGATGCTCTCGATGCGCTTGCCGACGGGCAATTGCTTGTCGGGCTCGTTGCCGAACAGGTTCTCGAGGTTGCGGCGCGTGTTGCGCACGGTGTCGGCGGCCTTGCTCACCGCATCCTTGCCGGCCTCGGCCGGCGTCAGCGTGGTCTCCTTGACCACCGCGCGCAGGAAGTTGGAAAGCGGCGAACCCGTGCCCGACAGGATGCGCGCGGTCTCGATGTTCTTCTCCAGGCCGGTGGCGCGCACCAGGCGCACGTCGGACAGCAGCGCCTCCCAGACCTTGACGTATTCCTCGAGGTAGAGCCGGCGCACGCGGTCGGTCAGCGCGCCGAGCGCGGCGGCGTCGCGCAGGCGGTCGGCCGTGCCGCGCTCCTGGCCCAGCACCCACGGGTCCTCGTTGGCGAGCAGGCCGGTGAGCACCGTGACCTCGTTCTGGAAGCGCTTGTGGTAGCCGTCGTAGGTGAACATGCCCGGCACGCCGTCGGCCAGGGGCTTGCCGCTGATGCGCTCGAACACCAGCGGGCCCGCGGGGCCGGCGGCCGTCGCCACGCTGAACGGCGGGATGTCCTTGCCCAGGCGTTGGCGCTTCAGGCGGCTGAACACGCGCTGCTCCAGCGGATAGCTAGCGAGCACGGCGCGCACGTTGCGCACCAGGTTCTCGTCCATCTTGAGCGGCGAGCGCGGCGGGCCCTGGGCGATCAGCACGTCGAGCTGGTCCTCCAGCAGCTTGCGCTGTTCTTCGGGAATGCCGCGATCGAGGCTGCGCGCCCAGTCGAGCGTGATCCAGGCCTTGAGCGCATCGGCGTCGAAGCGCTCGGGCTGGTGCAGCATCAGGTAGGTCTTGAGCGCCTCGTAGCTGAATTCGAGGTTGTCCTTCTGCGCGGTGCGCAGCTGGTCCTCGATGCGCTTGGCGAGCTGCGGCAGGAAGGCCTCGTTGAGCGCGCGCTGGTGCGCCAGCATCGCGGCGGCATCGAGCTTGTCGCCCTGGTAGAGGCCGAGCGTCATCGACAGCGGCTCCTCGCCTTCGCGGTTCTCGGGCGTCTTCCAGATGTTGCGCAGGGCCTGCAGCACCGGCGCCACCTCGACCAGGTTCGACACGCGCGCGGGCAGCGCCGCCAGCGTCTGCTTCGCCGGCTCGACCCTCGCCTCGACCGCCTTCAGGTAGTTCATGTTCTGCCAGGTGCTGTAGCCCCAGGCGGCGAGCAAGGCGACGGTGACCAGCGTCATCGCGCCCACGCCGGCTAGGCGCAGCGTGTTGCGGCGGCGTTCGAGCTTGACGTCGGCGCCCGCGAGGCGCTGCTCGGGGAACACCACGTCGCGCAGCAGCGAGGTGAGGAAGTAGCTGCGCCCGCTGCTCTTCTGCGGCGGGAGCATGGCGCGCTCGAGCCCGAAGCTGCGCGCGAGGCTGCCCATCACGCGGTCGATCGGGCTGCCTTCCTGCGTGCCGCTGGTGAAGTAGACGCCGCGCACCCATGGCGGCTGCGCGAAGCGCGAGCCGGTGAAGACCTGGTCGAGCAGGTCGGACAGGAGCGGCCCGATGGAGCCGAACTGCGCCGGAAAGCCGAAGATCGCGGCGCGGCGCGTGCCGTCGGTTTCGCGCTGCATACGCTGGATCAGGGCGTCGTTGACGCGATCGTGCAGCAGGCCGAACTCGCGCTGGAAGGCGGTGGCGAGCCCCTTCTCGTCGACCTGCGCGCCCTCCTCGGCCGGCAGCGTGAAGCCGAAGACCTGGGCGCGCTGCTCCTTGCCGAGGTCGGCGAAGTATTCGCTGAAGCCGTAGAGCAGGTCGCTCTTGGTCACCAGCACGTAGACCGGCAGCCGGGTCGTGAGCTTGGCGTCGAGCTCCAGCAAGCGCGCGCGGATCGAGGCCGCGAGCGTGCTGCGCGCCTCGGCGCCCTGGCTCAGCAGGTCGGCCACGCTGACGGTGAGGAACACGCCGTTGAGCGGGCGCCGCGGCCGCACCTTCTTCAACAGGCCGAGGAAGCCTTCCCATGCGCTCTTGTCTTCGGTCTGGTGGCTGTCCTGCGTGGTGTAGCGGCCGGCGGTGTCGATCAGCACCGCGTCGTCGGTGAACCACCAGTCGCAGTTGCGCGTGCCGCCGACGCCGCGGATCGCGCCGGGGCCGAACTTGTCGGCGAGAGGGAACGAGAGGCCGGAGTTGATCAGCGCCGTGGTCTTGCCCGCGCCCGGCGCGCCGATGAACACGTACCACGGCAGGTCGTAGAGGTAGCTGCCGCCCGAGAGCGAGAGCCAGTCGCGCCACCCCGGCTTCTTGCCGGCCGCGTGCAGGCGCATCTGCTTCAAGGTGGCCACGGCCTCGGTGAAGCGCGTGTTGAGCACCTTCTGCTCGCCGTCGTCGGCGGCCGCCGCGGGCTGCGCGGCCGGCGCCTTCATGAGGCCGTCGGTGAGATGCCGGCTGGCCTTGCGCGTGCGCCAGCGGCGGTACACGGCGCGCAGCACCACCAGCAGCACGATGGCGCCGATCAGCACGGCACGCGCGAGCTCGCTCTCGAGCGGGGCCAAGGCGCCGATCTTGATCAGCGGGCCGATCCACCAGATCAAGAGCGCGACGACGACCAGCGCCAGCGCGGTCAACAGCAGGGGATGGAAGAGCCATCCGAAGAGCTTTTTCATCGCTTCGCTCCCGCGAGCTCGGCGGCCACCTGGTCCGGCGGACTGAGCAGCACGATGTCGACGCGGCGGTTGCGCGCGCGGTTGGCCGGCGTGTCGTTGGCCGCGACCGGCTCGGCATCGGCCTTGCCGTCGGAACGCATGCGCGCCGGTTCGACGTAGTTGGAGAGCGCGCCCTTCACCGCATCGGCGCGCGCGGCCGAGAGATGCCAGTTGGACGGATAGCGCATCGAGCGGATCGGCTGGTTGTCGGAATGGCCGGTGATCAGCACCTCGCCCTTGACCTCGGCCAACGCCTCGCCGACGCGCTTCAACACGGGCAGCGATTGCGCCATCGGGTCCGCGCTGCCGGAGCCGAAGAAGCTGTCGCCGCGCAGCCGCACGGTGCTGCGGTCGGCCTCGTCGGTGACGGTGACCAGGCCCTGCTTGATCTCGGGCTCGAGGAACTTCGCGAGCCGCGGCGACTTCGCCAGGATGGCGGGCGGCGCGATCTGCAGGTGGGGCACGCGCAGGCTGGACACGGCCGCGTAGGTGGTGTCGGAGCGGTGGTTGAGCGTGAGCCGCAGGCCGAACCACGCGAGCGCGAGCAACAACGCGAAGCCGGCCGCGAACACCCACATCGGCAACGACTCGCGCAGGCGCGCCGAGCCCGTGCCCTGCCCGCGCCAATGCGGCGAGAGCTCGGGCTCGACCGGCGGGCGGTCCTTGGCGATGAGGTCGGCCAGGCGCTGGCGCACCGTGTCGAGCTGCGCTTTGCCGTTCTCTATCACGCGGTAGCGGCCTTCGAAGCCGAGCGCGAGCACGCTGTAGATCAGCTCCAGCAGCTGGCGGTGCGTGGGCACGTCCTGCGCGAGCTTGGCCAGCAGCTGGAAGATCTTCTCGCCGCCCCAGGTCTCGTTGTGGAACTGCACCAGCAGGCTCTGCTTGTTCCAGCCGCCCTGCACGCCCCAGGGCGTGTTGGCCACCGCCTCGTCGAGCGAAGTGCAGAGGATGTAGCGCGCGGCCAGCACCGTTTCGTTGGAGATGCCGGCGCGGCGTGCAGCGGCGTCGAACTGGTTCACCGCATCGGCCGTCGACGCCCGTAGCGCCGGCACATTGGGCGGCTGCACGATGTTGCGCAGCTTGCCTATCAAGACCAGGAGCTTGGCCGCGGCCGACACCAGCGGATTGAGCAGGCCCAGCTCGCCGATCTCGGCGGGCAGCGGATCGGCACCGCCGATCGAGGTGGGCGGCACGGCCGGCGTGCTGCTCCCAGGGCCGCGCGGCTTGGGCTTGATGACCGTGCGCTCCGACTCGAAGGCGGCGAAGGGGTCCGGGGTGGTCATGGTGGTGCTCCGGCTATTGCACGGATGAAGCGGCTACGAGCGGATGGCCCAGAACGCGAGGTCGAGGCCAGGGAAGTCACCCGCGATATGCATCGCGACGCCGCCCGACTGCTCGAGCTGGCGCCAGAGATCGCTGTTGCGCGTGTCGAGCTCGAAGTAGTTGGCCCCCGAATGAAAGGGAATCTGCCGCGGCGCCACCGGCAGCGGCATCAGCGTGACGCCCGGCAGCGCGAGGTTGACCAGGTCGCGGATGCGCTCAACCGGCGCGATCTTCACCTGCGTGGGGAAGCGCGCGCGCAGCGCCTCGCTCGGCATCTGGGCGTTGACCGCCAGCACGAAGGTGGCGTTGCGCTGTAGCTCGATGTCGGGAATCACGGCCACGCGCACGCCGTGCTTGCGGTCGTGTAGTTCGATGCGGATGGCCGACTGCTCCAGCACCATCGAGAGGCTGCGCCGCAGGTCGTCCATCACCGGCTTGAAGCTCATCGCCAGGTCGTCATGCACGTAAGGCCCGAAGCGTGCGACGCGGCGCGAATCGCGAAAGCTCGCCAGGTCGCCGGCCAGCGCGAGCGCGTGTTCGTAGAAATGCTGCGGATGCAGCATCGCGCTCCTTACCAGGTGAGCGAACACGGCCTCGTTGCGGTTGACCGTCTGCAGCAACATGAAGTCCGCGATCTCGGCCACGCCGCCGGTGCCGCCCTGGCTCATGCGCCCGGCCAGTGCCTCGCCGCGCTGGCGCAAGAGGCCCAGCAGCTCGTCGAGCCAGGCGCGGATGACGGCATGGCCCGCCACGTCGAGCAGCGGCGGCAGCAGCACGCGGTCGAGCTGGATCTGGTTGTCGACGCGCCGTTCGAGCACGCGCGCGACGTTGAGCGTGGTCCACGCATCGGTCGCGTCGCCGGCGCGCATCAGGCGCGTGTGCAACTGGCCCAGCTGCAGCATCGCCGTGCGCTCGCCGGCAGTGTTGGAATCGGGCACCTCGGACTCCAGCACGCGATGGCGCACCAGGTCGTCGTAGGTCTCGGCATCGGCCTCGCGCGCGCCCGCGCGGCGCAGCGGCAGGGCCAGCACGACGGCCTCGTCGCGCATCGTGCCCGGGATGTCGATGGGCTCGGGCAGCGGGTCGACCGCCGGCATGTCGAACACGGTGCCGTCGCCGAACACGCCGACCGCGCGCACCAGGGCGAGCTTGCCCAGCGAAAGCGCGGCCTGATCGATCTCGAGCTCGGCAAAACCCCAGGCATAGGGCGTGGTGCTTCGCAACAGAAGATGCCGCGCATGATCGGCATGGCGCTCGCTTTGCTGCAGGTGCTGAGGCTGCAGCAGCATCCCCTCGCTCCAAACCACTTTAGTTCGCCAACTCATCCGCGCTCCGTCGACGGCGGGGCTCCGCCTGAATGGAAACATCTAGTTTCCGGCGCGAGGGAGCCCAGGCAAATCTGGCTAATGGCCTAGGCGGAGCACGCGGGATAGTGCTAAGGGGCTAGGCGCAATGCAGCACGCGCCCCTGCAGAAATGCGAATTGCCATTACGTCGGCGCGGGCGGATATTCGACGGCATGTCCGTCCCGCACGCCGCCGACGATCCAGGCTCCATGGGCGCGGTCGTGCGCGGGCTGCTGGGGATGCTGGCGCTGGGTCTCGTGCTCGCATTCGGGCTGGACGCCGCGCAGGCCCAGCCGGCCGACAAGCGCATCGCGCTCGTGATCGGCAACGCCCGCTATCCGAAGGTGCCGCTGGACAATCCGGAGAACGACGCGCGGCTGATCGCTGCCAACCTGCGCAAGCTGGGCTTCGACGTCAACGAGCAGCTCAATGTCAACGTGCTGCAGTTCAGGCGCGCGCTGCGCGAGTTCGCGCGCCGCGTGCAGGAGGACGATGCGATCGCGGTGCTGTACTACGCCGGCCACGGGGTGCAGATCGACGGCCGCAACTACCTGCTGCCGGTCGACATCAACCTGCGCGACCAGGAAGAAGTGAAGGACGAGTCGGTCGACATCGAGGAGCTGTTCTTGAGCCGCATCGAGAAGGCACGCTCGCACCCGCGCATCGTGATCCTCGACGCCTGCCGGGACAACCCGTTCGCCGGCAAGACGCGCAACATCCGCTCGGCCGGCGGGCTGGCGGAGATGGGCGCGCGCGGCACCTTGATCGCCTTTGCATCCGCGCCCGGCGCGCCGGCCGAGGACGGCCCGAGCGGCCGCAACAGCGTCTACACCAAGCACCTGGCCACGGAGATGATGGTGCCGGGCCTGGAGGTCGAGCAGATGTTCAAGAACGTGCGCGTCAAGGTGCTGCGCGACACGCGCGAGCGCCAGCTGCCGTGGGTCAACACCTCGCTGACCTCGAACTTCAGCTTCAATCCGGCACGGGATGCGCAGCCGGCAATCCGCGAGCAGCCGGCGCGCGAAGCAGCGCAAAAGCCGCCGGCGCGCGAGCCTGCGGGCCGGCGCTTCGAGCCGAACGAACTCGAGAAGCAGCTCGAGCGTGCGCAGCGCGAGCTCGATGCGCGCGCGACAGCGTCGCCACAGGCCCAGCCGCCTGCGCCGGCGCAGCCCGTCGCGCCACAGGTCGCACGGCCGTCCCCGCCACCTGCCCCTGCCCCGCAAGTCGCAGCGCTGTCGCCTCCCGCGAGCAGCACGCCGGCACCGCTTTCGCCCACGCGCAAGTTCCTGGACCGCGCCGAGATGGAGCAACTCCTCGTCGGCAAGACGCACACGCTCAAGGACATCGGTGCCGGCTACCTGATGCGCTGGGACATGCGAAGCAGCGGCCTCATCTACTACAACAGCCTGAGCATCGGCAACGCGAGCAGCAACGGCTCGGGCCGCTGGGAACTGAAGAGCGACGGCAGCCTCTGCGCCCGGTTCAACCCCGTGCCGCCGGGCCGGCTGACCGACGCGCGCAGGCCCGACGACGGCTGCTGGTATTTCTTCCGCGACGGCGAGAAGCTCATGCGCGCCAGCGCCACGGCGCCCGAGGCACAGCCGCAGGCGGAGATCGTGAGGATCCAGTGAGCTATTCGGCGCGAATGTCGTTCGCCTTGACCACCTCGCCCAGCAGCTTGTAGTAGTCGCGCGTGAGCTGCCCCAGTTGCTCGGGCGTGCCGCCGCCGGCTTCGTCGCCGCGGTCGGCGATGGTCTTCTGCACGTTCGGGTCCTTGAGGGCGCTGTTCATCGCCGCGTTGACCTTCTTCACGATGTCGGCATTCAGGCCGCCCGGCCCATACAGGCCGATGAAGGAGATGACCTGGAAGTCCTTGATGCCCTTCTCGGTTGCGGTGGGCACGTCGGGGAAGGCCGGCACGCGCTTGGCGCCGGTGGAAACCAGCGCCTTGAGCTGCCCGGACTTGAGGAAGGGCGCGACCACGGACGAGGCGTCGAACATGGCAGGGATGCGCCCGGCGATCAGGTCGGTCATCGCCGGGCTGCTGCCCTTGTACGGCACGTGGCTCATCTTGGGCTTGCCGATGCGCTCGCGGAACAGCTCCATCGCCGTCTGCACCAGGCTGCCCGGGCCGCCCGAGCCGTAGTCCACCGTCTTGCCCTCCTTGTCCTGGGCCTTGACCCAGGCGATGAATTCCTCGAGGTTCTTGACCGGCAGGCTGGCCGGCACGACCAGCATCAGCGACGAGGTCAGCAAGAGGCCGATGGGCGTGAGCTTGAGCGGATCCGCCACCGGCGTGTTGCGGTAGGTGTGCGGGTTGAGCACCATGTTGCTGCCGTTGCCCACCAGGAGCCTGTAGCCGTCGGGCGGCTGCTTCGAGACGAAGTCGGTGGCGATGTTGCCGTTGACGCCGGGCTTGTTGTCGATCACCACGCTCTGGCCCAGGCTGGCCTGCATGCCGGCGGTGAGGATGCGGCCCGCGAAGTCCGTCTGTCCTCCGGGTGGATAACCCACCACCAGCGTGATCGATTTGGTGGGCCACGCGCCCTGGGCGGCGGCGAATCCGGGCAGCATGCTCGCGCCGAGGCCTCCCAATGCGAGTTGCAGCGCGGTGCGCCGCGAAAGAGAGGCGTTCGACTCGATGGGCATCATGGTCTTCTCCAGACGTTGGCAGGTGTGAGCGGCACATCTTAGGAGCGTGCCGGGTGCCCCACAAGCCTCATCGGGCCGCGCCGGCGCCGGTCGAGAAATTGAAGCTCTTGACGAAGGACACGCCGTCGTTGGTGCCGGCGACCCTCACCGCGTAGTCCGTGTTCGGCAGGAGAGAAGCATCGGGAATGATCAGCGCCTGGTTGGCAGCCAGCACGGCATTGGGATCGTTGTCCCGGGTCATCGTCGGCCGTAGAACCACGGGGACGTTCCCCGACACCGTCTGGATCGTGGCCAAGGAGATCGCGAGCGTCTGCCCGCTTCGCACGGCCACCAGCAGGCCGGGGCCGATCGGGCTGGCCCGCAGGTCGCGGCCCGGCACGGGATTGGGGGTTTCGTTGGTGACCTCGAAGAAGATGCCGCTCGTTCCTTCGCACGGATAGGTGAGCACCTGGTCGCTGGCCGGCTCCTGGCGGCCGGCGTCGCGCGTGAAGCCGAGGTTGAACTGCTGCACGGTGCGCGGGCCGAAGGTGCCGCTGGTGCCGAGCTCGTCGCTGCCGCGAATCCCGATCCCCACATCGCGATAGCCTGCCAGCATGCCCGTCGCGTGGTAGGGCAACGCAAGCAGCGCGCGCACGGCGAACACGCCGGTGCCCGCGGTCGAACCGGAGTAGAAGAGGCCGGAGATCTCGTCGCCCACGCCGCCCAAGGGGTAGCCCGCTGCGGTGACGCGCTCTGCCGGGGTGGCGCCGGTGAAGCCGGTGGTGCCCGGCGTTTCGCTGTGACTCAGCTGGTTGTTCAGGATCTGCCAATCCGCATGCGCCGTGGCGGCGCGGTCGAGCTGCGCGTTCTGCGCCAGAAGACCGAATCCGCAACGCCCGCGTTCCGCGTTCAGCAGCACGAAGGCCTGGTGCGCCTCCGACGATGCGGCGTAGCTGTCCGGCGGGACGGAACTCACCAGCGTGGAAGGCTGCCCGCCGTCGGCAGGCGCGCTCGGCGGGGTCGACACCGTCGTCCCCGGCGGCAGCGCCGCCACGCCGCCGCCCCCGCCGCCTCCCCCTCCGCAGGCCGCGATCAAGGCGCAGAAGAGGGCCGCGAGCAGGTGGCGGCGGTAGGCAGATGGGGAAGAAGAAGGCGAATGCGTCATGGCGCCATGACGTCACGAAATGGCGATCGCTCCTGTCAGAGCGGGGCCATCGTTCACGTAGGCAGCTGAACCCGGGAGATCCCCGATCTAGGCAAGTCCCGGACAGACGCTGACGGCATCGCCGGCTAAGCTGAAACCGACGGCGCATTCCTGCCGTGGCCACTCAACCAAGGAGTCGACATGCCTCGCTATGTAGTCGAACGCACCTTTCCCGAAGGCCTGGAGATCCCGGTGACCGATGTCGGCGCGCGCGCCTGCGGCATGGTGATCACCAACAACGCCAAGAAAGGCGTGACCTGGGTCCACTCCTATGTGAGCAAGGACCATCGCAAGTCCTTCTGCGTCTACGACGGCCCGAACCCGGAGGCGATCCGCGAGGCGGCCGGCGACAACAGCCTGCCGGTGGACATCATCACGGAAGTGACCGTGCTCGATCCGTACTTCTATCGAGCCTGAGGCGCCGCGGCTCTTGCTTCAACTTCAAGCGTCGCGCGCAGCAGAAAGCAGCTTGGCGCCAAGCAGCACCATGATGCCGCCCGCCGCGCGGTCGATCCAGCGCTTGTAGCGCAGGTACGCCGAGCGCGGCGCGGCCGACGACAGCGCCAAGGCCACGGTGGCGTACCAGCCGGTCTCGATGCAGAAGATGACGACGGGCAGCGCGAGCGCCAGCGACAGCGGCACCTCGCGCGGCAGGAAGGCCGCGAAGATGCTGGCGTAGACGACGGCCGTCTTCGGGTTGCTGATCTGCGTGGCCAGGCCCAGCAGCAACGCACGCCGGCCGCGCTGCCTGCCGCCCGGCGCCTGCGCTCCAGCCACGTCCAGCGGCTGCTTCGCGCCGCGCCAGATGCGGGTGCCGAGATACACCAGGTAGAGCCCGCCGAGCAGCTTGATCGCGAGATAGAGCGCCGGCACCGCCAGAAAGGCCGCCTGCAACCCGACCAGCGCGGCAACCGCGAACGCAATACCGCCGAGCCCCATGCCCAGCGCCGCGGCCAGCCCGTCGCTGCGCGACGCGACCGCCGTGCGCGCGACCATGACGAAGCTCGGGCCGGGACTCATCGCGCCGACGATCATGGCGCCGGCGATGCCGAGCAGCGGAAAGGTGATGTCCATGGTTGTGCTTTTGCTCCAAAAGCGCGATGGTAGGTGCTTGTCTTCAGGCCCGCGGATCACAGGAGAAAGCCATGCTTCAGAAGTCACCGATGTACGCGTACATCCCGGCGCAAGACGTCGCCCGTGCGAGGCAGTTCTACGAGCGGAAGCTCGGTTTCAAGCCCACGGCGGAAGTGGACGGCGGCGTCATCTACGACTGCGCAGGAGGCACCAGCTGCTTCCTGTACCCCACGCCCAACGCCGGCACCTCGAAGGCCAGCCAGGCCTTCTGGCATGTCGAGGACATCGAGAGCGAGGTGGCCGACCTGAAGGCGCGCGGCGTCGTGTTCGAGGACTACGACATGCCGGGGAAGGACGAGAACGGCATCGTGAACCAGGGCGGGGCCAAGGCCGCGTGGTTCACGGATACGGAGGGGAACATCATGGCGGTGATACAGGGCGTTTGAGTTCGCCGATCACTCGCCCGCCGTTCATGGCGCGGAAGAAACCCGCGCAGGCGCCGGCTCGAACTGCTCGCGAATGTTCTTCGCGATCGTTGCGGCCAGTGCGTCGACCGCGTCTTCATAGCTCTGCGCAACTTCTTGCGGCTTGCCGACCAGTTCGTCGAAGCTCGCCCAGCGGTGGCGAGTGTCCGCGGGAACGCTCCAGGATGCGCTGCCTCTCGAATCGGCGCCGTAATAGATGGTCTCCCCATAGAGCGTGTCTGCATCCTGCGGACGAATCAGATAGGCGCTCAGGTTGACGCGCGGCACATAGTCCATCGAGAAGCGCGAGGAATACATGCCGACTTCGTTGAAGTAAATGTGCAGCACCGGGTCGGTGACCGGCAGGCCCGTGTAGTCGATGTTGTCAGGTGAGGATGCCGGCCGGCGAATACCCTCGATCACTTCTGCTTCGTAGCCCTGCGTACGCAGTTGCCTGACCAGCGCAGCCGTCATCCTCGGCCCCATGTCCTTACGCATTGCCTCCATACGATCGTTGAAATCCGAGCTCTTGATGCGGTCGGCGATCGACTGCCACAGCACGCCGATCGGGATGCCCTTGTTCTCAGTGTGCAGCTTGGCGATGGGCGTCACTGGGATCACCAGGATGCGCGTCATGGTGGGCGGCTGGACGGGCTCAACGGGCGCGACGGGGGATCGGGCGCAGCCTGCCAGCAGGCAGAGTGCAAGGAAGGAAGTGAAGAGAGATCGCATGTGAGTGGAGGCGGGGGAGCGGCGCATTCTGGAGTGCGCGCCTGTGGTCTTGGGCTGGGGCCGAAAACTTTCCAGGCTTTCGTGACTGAATGCGCGGCCATGCGATGAGCCTCAGTGACCGTCTTAAATCGTTCGTGCTAACGCGACACAAACGCTGCATCGACGTCGCTCCGCCGCTCCGTTGGTCGCGGTGGCGAGGTTGTTCGGCAGGAGCCCAGATGAGCTGAGTCCCTGCAGCGCCCCTGCCGTGACCATGGCGGTGGCGATGTTCTTGATGCTCTCGCTGCTGCCCAGTTCCTTGAAGACGGCGCCAAGATCGCCGTTGTTGTTGGCCAGCGAGATCGTCGCCTGGCTTGCCATGGATGTGATGCCTGCTTGCAGGGCCACTGTGGTGGCGGGATAGGCTGCTGCGCTTGCGCCCATCACGGCCGTCCCTGCGCCTGCCGTCGCTACGCCCACCACCACGCTCACGAGGATCGCAGCCACCGGCCCCATGCCGCTCTGGTGGTACGCCCACTTCTCGTGCTCTTCCTTCACGCGCTGCCACTCGACGCTGTTGGCAAACGCAGGGTCGCTCGTGAGTTGATTGACCCATGCCATGCCGGGCTGCTGGCCCAGGGTGGCGAGGCTGTCTCGCTCGCCGATCTGTGCCTTGATGCCGCCATCGGCCTTGATGTTCAAGGTCGCCACATTGAAGCGGTTGTAGTTGCTCGTCTCGTCCACGCGACCGCTGCCCGAGGCCGATACGAAGGCGGCGTCGCCCTCATTCTCCTTCTGGCTCATCGCGCTGGTGGTGCTCTGCGTGAGCAGGTTGAGCTTGCCGCCGGCCTGGATGCCCAGGCTCTCGGCGTTGGCCTCGATCGCGCCGAGCGTCATATCGCCGCCGCTTCTGAGCTGGATGTCCGTTGCATTGAGGGTGGTGCGCGCCAGCGTGGTCTCCTGGCTGTCGGCGTCCAGGCTGTAGTGGCTCATGCCGCTCTTGGTGGCGTGGCGGGTCTCGGCGCTGGCCTGGTTTTCGCCGGCGTACAGGGTCAGCTTGTCGCCGGCATCGAGGCTGAGCGTCTCGCCGGCACTCAGTGTCGCGGCTCTGGCCGTGAGGTCGCCCCCGGCCTGCAGGCTCACATTGCCGGCGCCGCTGACGATGCTGCCGGTCTCCTGGCTTTGCAGGCCCTCGCGCGCGTTCTTCTCGCTCCAGCGGATGTCCTCGCTGCGCCCGCTGGTCACGCTGTCGAGGTTCATGTCGCGCCCGGCCGAGAGGCTGGCGTCGCCGGCGCTTTTCACCTCGGCACCGGCGAGGGTGATGTCACGGCCGGCCACCGCCATCAGGCTGCCGCCGGGGTTGGTGACGTAGAGGCCCGCCACGCGGTCGAGCGTGACGGCGGCGAGGTCGGTGCCGCTCGCGGCATCCGAGTACGGCAGCATGCCGGTGCTGCTGCGCGAGTCGCGCGTGGTGGTCACGATGTTGATGTCGCGCCCGGCGATGGCCGTGAGGCTGTTGGCGGCATCGATGGTGCCGCCGATCACGTTGAGGTCGGTCTGGGCGATGACGGCCACGTTCTGGCCGGTGATGCGTCCGCCCAGGTTGTGGATGTTGTCTGCGGAGATGACCACCGCGGTGCGCCCGGCGATGGTGCCGCTCGCATTGGTGAGATCGCCCGCGAACTGCATGTTCACGCTGCTGCCCGACAGCAGCGCGCCGGAGCCGTCGATGTCGCCTTCCTTCACGCGCACGTAGAGCTGGGGTACCAGCACGCGCTGCGTGCCGCCGTCGGCGAGCGTCACCTCCTGCTCGACCAGCCAGACGATGTCGCTGGTGAGCTGCGCCATCTGCGCGGCGTTGAGGGCCACGCCGGGCTTCAAGCCGTACTGCTGGGCGAAGGTGACGCCGGCGTTCATGAGCGCCACGTACTGGTCCTCGTCGCTGCTGTAGCCATCCAGGTAGCGGTAGCCGGTGAGTTGAGCCACCTGCTCGCGGATGAGGCGTTGCTCGTAGAAGCCATCGCCAAGGCGTTTCTGGGTGGTGTTGGGGTTTAGCCCGAGGTTGTTGAGCAGGTAATCGCTGGACGGCCAGTTGCGGTAGTTCGCGAAGCGCGGGTCGGTCTCGATCAGGTAGCGGCTGGTCGATTCGGGGTGGGTGGCGAACAGGCTGGCGGTGGGCAGTGTGGCGTTGGGCGTGATGGTGCGTACGAACATAGGGACCGTGCGCGTGGTGACCGTGCTCGAAGCTTGCTTCTTGTTGAGGCGCGCATTCTGGCGGCCACGGTCGAGGCTTCAACCTGTGCGCAAGGAATCTCCGCGCTTTCGTGACCGAATGCGCAGCGGCGAGATTCCGCGAGAAAGCTCGCTTAAGTCGTTCGTGTTATGAGGCCGAGGCCGCGCTCAGAATCCGCCGCGCAGCATGGCCGCCTGTTCGGCGTAGCGGTTCTCGATGCTCGCAAGCCGCGCGCGGCGCGCCGCTTCGCTGACCCACCTGGCGCTCAGGGCCTGCTGCTTCGCGAGCCGGTAGTCGAGGGCGGCGGCGGGCAGCAGCGCCGCGTTGTCCGCCGCCTCGTAGCCGAGCGCCGCATGCAGGGACTTGAGCACTTCGCGTTCGGCATCGCCGCGCGGTCCCTTGGCTCGGCCGTAGTCCTCCAGGAAGGCCTGTAGCGTCTTCTGCAAGGCCACAGGATGTTCCCGCCGCACCACGAACAGGGCAGGCGGCGTGGGCTCGGACCGCCAGATGATCTGCAGCCGATCGGCCTCCGCCGGGAACTGCTGCTTGAATCGTCCGAAGTCGGTGGTGTTGTTGGTGGCCACGTCCGCGTCGCCATTGGCGACCGCGAGCGCGGTGCCCTGCTGCGTGTCGACGATCTCGCTCTCGAAGCGCGTTTCCATCGCGATGCCGCGAGGCAGGAAGAGCTCGAGCTGCGGCACCATGAAGCCCGACACCGAGCGGGTGTCGCCGCGCGCCAGCCGCCAGCGCTCCGGCCGCGCGAGCACGTCGGCCAGCGCAGGGCCGGTCTTGCGCGCCAGCAGCACGGCGCGATGCTCGGGCGCACCCTCGTGCCGGGAAACCTGCGCCAGCACGTTCATGCGTCGCTGCGTGACCGCGTCGAGCGCCAGCTTGCCCGGCAGCAGGGCCAGGTCGACCTCTTTGCGCTGGATGGCCCTGTCCAGCGATTCGTAGGACGTGAGGGACAGCATGCTCACTGGCCGTCCGATCGCGCGGCCGAGCTCGTCGAGCAGCGGCGTCCAGTGGGTGCGGGATTCAACCGCCCCGCCGACCGGCAGCACGCCGAAGCGAAACGGCGGCGCCGGCTCCGCCCGAACGCCCTGCGCAAGTACCGCACCCGGCGAGCCCAGCAGCGCGGCCAATGCGCAGCGCACCGCGGTGCGCAGCACGCCGCGTCTTGCGCCGCCCTCAGGGTGCGCCGTTGCGCAACACTGCCACCTGCTCGGCATAACTGCTCTCGATGCGCTGCAGCCGGGCCTGGCGCGCCGCCTCGTTGACCCATTGCGAGGTCAGGGCGCTCTGCCTGGCGAGCTGGTAAGCCAGCTTGGCGGCCGGCAGCAGCGAACTGTTGTCGGCCGCGACGAAGCCGGCGAGGTCGTGCAGCGACCTCAGCACGGCGCGCTCGGCGTCGCCGCGCGGCCCCTTGGCGCGCGCATAGTCGACCAGGAAGGCCTGCACCTTCTTCTGGAACTCCGCGCTGTACTCGCGCCGCACCACCAGTTGCGCGTGCGGGATCAGCTCCGACTCCCAGATCACCTGCAGCCGCTCGGCCTCGGCCGGGAACTGGAGCTTGAAGCGTTCGAAGTCGGCCGTGTTGTTGGTCGCCACGTCGGCCTCGCCGTTGGCCACGGCCAGCGCCGTCGCCTGGTGCGTGCCCACGACCTCGCTGGCGAAACGCGTTTCCATGGCGATGTGGTTCGGCAAAAAAAGCTGGAGCTGCGGCACGATGAAGCCCGACACCGAGCGGCTCTCGCCGCGCGCCAGGCGCCAGCGCTCGGGCTGGGCCAGCAGGTCCTTCAGCGTAGTGAGCCGCCCTGTCTTGCGCGTCAGCAGCAGCGCGCGGTAGCCGGGCAGGCCGTCGTGGCGCGTGACCTGGGCCACCACGCTCATGCGGCGCTGCGTGACGGCATCGAGCGCCATCTTGCCGGACAGGAAAGCCATGTCGACCTGGTCGCGCTGGATCGCCTGCTCGAGCGCCTCGTAGGAAGTGACCGAGAGCACGCTGACCGGCCGGCCGATGGCGCGGCTCAGGTCCCCGAGGAGCGGCTCCCAGTCGTTGCGCGATTCGAAGGCGCCGCCCAGCGGCAGGATGCCGAAGCGCAGCGGCGCCGTCTTGGCGGCGGCCGCGCCCGAGGTCTGGGCCGCGGCCGCGAGCGGCGCGCCCAGCAGCAACGCCAGCGCGCAGCGCCCCAGCAGGGCGGCGGCGCGCCGTGCCATCATCCGCAAACGCCCGGAATGCGGGGCGGGAGAAGCAAGGGGAACACCGGCGGCGCAACGGACAGGAAATTGCATCTTCTTCTGGAACGCGTTGGCTGGGGGCCTCGGGGCTGGTCAAAGCGGTTCTGTCGAGAACACAATTAGAAACCAACTTCGATCGGATTCGTGACGTTTTTCCCTAGACATGTACCTAAGTCGGTGGTTGACATTCACGTCGCCGCGCGTCTGATGCGCCCATGAACTGGCCCTTTCGCGCCCTCCGCCTGCTCGTGCGCCTGACGCTGGCGCAGCAGCTCGTGCTGCTGGCGCTCCTGCCTGCCATGGTGGCGACGCTGGGTGCGATCGCGGTGCTGACGCGCCAGCACCTCGCGAGCGTGACCGAGCTGATGCGCGCCAATGCGCAGACCGTGGCGCTGCAGGTGGCGACCGTGGCCCAGATCCAGCTGCAGCACATGGACCGCCGCGCCCTGCAGCGCACCGCGCAATCGGGCAGCTACCAGCCGCACGTGCAGCAGGTGCAGATCTGGTCGGAGGACGGCGAGATCCTGGCCAATTCGGAGACCGCCGACCGCGAGCGCAGCGAGGGCCTGCAGGTGGTGGCGCCGATCATCGGCGACGACGGCAAGCACACCGGCAAGGTGATGGTGGAGATCAGCCTCGACGCGGTTGAGCGCGCCAAGCAATCGGTCTGGATCAACGTGGTGCTGGTGCTGGCGGCCAGCCTGGTGGGCGTGGGGCTGGCCGGCTGGTGGGCGGCACGCCGTATCAGCGCGCCGATCCGCACGCTCGGCGAGGCGGTCGACCGGCTGGGCGCCGGCGAGGACGCGCAGGTGGCGGTCGCAGGCACGGCCGAGGTGCGGCGCCTGCAGCACGGCTTCAACGAGGCGGCGCGCGCGCTGTCGGAAAGCCGCGGCGAGCTGGAAAACCGCATCGCCCGCGCGACGGCCGAGCTGGCCAGCAAGAACCAGCAGCTCGAGGTGGCGAGCCAGGCCAAGACGCGGCTCCTGGCCGCCGCCAGCCACGACCTGCGCCAGCCGCTGCACGCGCTCACGCTGTTCTCCGACGGCCTGGCCAACGGCGAGACCGACCCGGTTCGCCTGCAGCGCATCGGCCACATCCGCGAATGCGTCGACTCGCTGGACCGGCTGTTCTCGGAGCTGCTCAACCTCTCGCAGCTCGATGCCGGCGTGCTGCAGCCGCAGTGGGCGGACTTCGCGCTCGACCGCCTGCTCGACGAGATCAGCCGCAACTTCCGGCCGGTGGCCGAGCAGCAGAACCTGCGGCTGGTGGTGCGCAAGACCGAGCTCTGGGTGCGCAGCGACTACGTGATGCTCTCGCGCATCCTGAACAACCTGGTGTCGAACTCGCTGCGCCACACCACCGAAGGCGGCGTGCTGATCGGCGCGCGCCGGCGCGGCCGCGGCATCCGCATCGACGTGGTGGACACCGGCATCGGCATCGCGGCGCATCACCAGTCGCGGGTCTTCGAGGAGTTCTACCAGGTCGAGTCGCACGGCCGGCAGGGCCGCGACGCGCGCGGCATGGGCCTGGGCCTGGCCACCGTGCAGCGGCTGGCGGCGCTGCTCAACACGCGCGTCGAGCTGAGCTCGCAGCCGCACAAGGGCACCTGCGTGCGCGTGCTGGTGCGCGCCGCCGAGCCCGCGGCGGCGGCGCCGGCGGCCCCGCCGGCCCCGCTCTACGGTGCCGGCAGCGAGGACGAGCCGAGCCTGCGCGGCGTGCGGGTGCTGGTGATCGACGACGAGCGCACCATCCTCGAGGGCCTGCAGGTGGTGCTCTCGAACTGGGGCGTCGAGGTGATGGCCGCGCAGACGCGCAACGAGGCGCTCGCGCTGGCCGACGAATGGGAGCGGCCGCCCGACCTGGTGGTGAGCGACCTGCTGCTGCAGGGCGGCGACAATGGCCTCGATGTGCTGGCCGCGCTGGAGCGCCATCCGCGCGGCATCGGCGAGGCCACCGCGCGCCTGCTGGTGACCGGCGAAACCAAGCCCGACCGGCTGCGCGAAGTGGCGAACTCGGGCGTCGCCGTGCTCTACAAGCCGGTGTCGCCGAAGCTGCTGCGGCAGGCCATCAACGCGCAGCTGGCGGCGGTGCGCCAGGCGGTGCTGTAAGAAGGCCGTTGGCAGGGATACGACGTCAGAGATAGGCCGACAGGCCGCGAGCCTGTGCGGTCCTGCACGGCAATCCACCGCCGTGCAGGCCGACATAAGCCCTCCGCCTTATCGCGCGAAGCAGGCCGCCTCCGTACATTGGGTCCATCACCCACTGCAGGTGCAGTTTCATGTTTGCGAATCGATTTCCAGCGCTCTTTCAGGGGCTGCTCACCCTCGCGGGCATGGCCTTCGCCGCCCTGCTCCTCGCCGGCGGCGCGCACGCGGCCGGACTCACGGTGCTGGTCGCCGACGAGCTGGCGGCCCACACGGAATTCGTGCGCCTGCTGCGCGAATCCCAGGAGGCCGGCAGCCGCTTCGACCTGGTTCGCCTGGGCGCGCCGGCGCCGGAGCTTGCGAGCGCCGTCGAAGACCGCGTGACGGCCGGCGTGCGCACCCGCGGCATGCGGCCGAGCGCCCCGGCGGACATGCCGGTCACGATGGCCGTCGGGCCGGTGGCGGCGCGCGCGGCGATCGAGCGGCCGGGCCAGGATCCGCTGGTGCTCGCGATGCTGAGCCGGCTCGACTACGAAAGCCTCAAGGCGAGCCCCGCACTGCGGCGCACCGATCGCCACGTCGGCGTGCTGCTGCGCGAGCCGTCGATGGCCGACCAGCTGACGCTCATCGATGCGGTGCTGCCGCACAAGCGCCGGCTCGGCGTGGTGGCGACGGCCGAATCGGAGCCGATCGTGCGCGAGCTGCAGCGCGCGGCCAAGGGCTGGGACCTGCAGGTCGAATACGCGCCCGACGCGGCCTCGCTGGCCTCGGTGCTGCGCGTGCTGGTGCCGCGCAGCGATGCGCTCATGGTGCTGCCCGACCTGATCGGCGACAGCCAGGCCGCCACGCTGTCGGTGCTGCGTGCGGGCGCCGGCGCCGGCCTGCCGGTGTTCGGCACCAGCGACGGCCTGGTCCGTTCGGGCGGGCTCGCCGCCGCGGTTTCGACGCCCGGGCAGCTCGCGCTGCAGGCGCGCGCGCTCGGGCAGAAGGTGGCCGCCGCGCCGGCCGGTGCCGGCGTGCTGGTCGAGGCGGCGACGCCGGCCACAGTGCGCGTCAACACCACCGTGGCGCGTGGTCTGGGCCTGCGCATTCCGGAAGAGCGGGAACTGACCGAGCGGGTGACCGCCATCCGATGACATCGCCCAGCCACGGTCTGGCCGTGCCCGCATCCACCGCACGACCGACGGACCCTCCGGCGACGGACGGCCGCACCCTCGTGGTCGGCGGCAGCCTGCAGCGCGACCTGTTCCGCCTCGGCGTGGTGCCCTGCGCGGCCGTGGCCATTGCGCTCACCGCCTGGTTCACCCACAGCCGCCTCGAGACGCTCGAAGCCGCCTTCAATGCCGAGGGCCAGGCCGTGGCGCGCCAGGTGGCCGCGATGTCCGACCTGAGCCTCTACGCCGGCGACCTGCCCGCGCTGCAGAACGTCGCCAACGCCGCCTTGCGCGGCGGCCAGGTGACGCGGGTGGAGATCAGCAACAGCGCCGGCGTCTACGTGACGGCCGGCCCCAAGACCGCGCCGCTGGCGCTGCTGCGCATGTTCACCGCGCCGGTCACGCTGCGCGAGGCTTCGCGCGCCAGCGCCTTCGCGCCCGAGGGCTCGACCGCCGCCGGCGAAACGCCCATCGGCCTGGTGCAGGCCTTCCGCGACACCACGGCCTATGCGCGCGAACGCACGCGTTCGCTGATGGCGGGCATCGGCATCGCGATGATCGCGCTGCTCGCGGCATGGGCCTGGGTCCGCCACACGGCGCGCGCCGTCGCGCAGCCGCTGCGGCGCATCTCGCGCACCGTGGCGGCGCTGGAGGCGGGCCGGTTCGACGCGCGCTGCGACGTCGTCGCGCGCCATGCAAGCGAACAGGAGGGCGAGACCGGCGCGCCGCGCGCGCGCCACGAGCTCGCCAGCCTGGCGCACGACATCAACCGCCTGGCCGAGCGCCTGCAGCGCAACCGCCAGCAGAGCGAGAAACAGGTGCGCGAGGCCACCGCTGTCGCGCTGCAGCGCATGGCCGAGGCCGAGCAGGCGGCCCTGTCGCGCGCCCGCTTCCTGGCCGCGGCCAGCCACGACCTGCGCCAGCCGCTGCATGCGATGGGCCTGTTCATCGACGGCCTGCTGCCGACGGCCACCGAAGCGCAGCGGCCGGCCGTGCTGCGCCTGCAGGAAGGCGCCGAGTTCATGGGCGTGCTGCTCGACGACCTGCTCGAGATCTCGCGCCTTGATGCGCAGGTGCTGACGCCGGCGATCACCGACGTCTCGCTGGCCATGCTGTTCGACCAGCTCGACGCCCAGCATGGGGCGCGCGCCGCCGCAGCGCGCGTGCGGCTGCTGTGGATGGACCGCGGCCTCGCGGTGCGCACCGATGCGGCGCTGCTGCTGCGCATCGTCGGCAACCTGGTCAGCAACGCGATCCACCACACCTCGCCCGACGGCACCGTGCTGGTGCTGGCGCGGCGCCGCGCCGGCAAGGTGCGCATCGAGGTGCGCGACAACGGCGTGGGCATCGCGCCGATCCACCAGGCGCGCATCTTCGAAGAGTTCTACCAGGTCGCGAACACCGAGCGCGACCGCCGCCAGGGCTTCGGCCTCGGGCTCGCGATCTGCGCGCGCATCGCTGCGCTGCTCGGCACGCGCATCGCCCTGCGCTCGGCGCTGCAGGCCGGCAGCAGCTTCGCGCTGGAACTGCCGCGCGCGAACCCGCGCGACGTGCTGCCGCCGGCGCTCGAGCCATTGGCCGCGTCGCCGCTGGCCGGGCTGCGCTGCCTGGTGGTGGACGACGACCCGGCCATCCTCGATGCCAGCCGCGCGCTGCTGCAGCAGTGGGACTGCCAAGTGGAATGCGTGGCCACCGGCAGCGAGGCGCTCGCCCGGCTCGCCGACGCGGGCACGCGCTTCGACGTGCTGCTGTGCGACCTGCAACTGGCCGGCGACGAGGACGGCATGGAAGTGATCGACGCGGCGCGCCGGCTGCAGCCCGATGCGCTGGCGGTGCTGGTCTCGGGCGCCACCGGGCCCGAGGTGCTGCAGCGGCTGCGCCAGGGCGGCGTGATGCTGCTCACCAAGCCGGTCGCGCCGGCGAAGCTCAGGGCGTTGTTGTCCACTCGCCGCAGCAACGCATGAGTTCAATAATGCAGCGATGCTCGACATCTCCGCCCTGAAAGACATCCGCCCCTTCATCGCGACGCCGAGCTACAACGGCGCGATGAGCTCGAGCTACGTGCGCAGCCTGCTCGGCCTGGTGAACCTGGCCTGGAGCCATGGCTTCGCGATGCAGACCCGCTTTCTCGACGGCGACAGCCTGATCCCGCGCGCACGCAACCGGCTGGTGGCCGAGTTCATGGCCGACGCGCGCTGGACGCACCTGTTCTGGATCGACGCCGACATCGGCTTCGAGGCCGAGGCCGCGCTACGGCTGCTGCTCGCCGGCCGCGATGTCGTGGCCGGCGTCTACCCGCTCAAGAGCGACGGCTGGCCGGCCGAAGGCCTGCACGCGCCGTTGCCCGCGGGAACCACGCGCGAGCAGTTCGAAGCTGTCCATGCGCGCTTTCCGGCCAACGCGCTGGATGGCGAGCGCGCGGTGGACGCGGACGGTTTCGTCGAGACGCTCGATGCGCCCACGGGCTTCATGCTGATCGCGCGCACGGTGTTCGAGCGGCTGGCCGCCGCCTGCCCCGAACTGCGCTACTCGCCCGATGCCGCCGCGGGCGATGTGGCCTCGCGCGCCTGGCCGCACTACCGCTTCTTCGACGTGATGGCCGAACCGGACAACGGCCGCTACCTGAGCGAGGACTACGCGTTCTGCCGCCGCTGGCAGTCGGTCGGCGGCAAGATCTTCATCGATGCGCGCTCGAGGCTCACGCACCAGGGGCTGCGCACCTACACCGGCGACTTCGGCCGGGCGCTGGCGGCGCGATGAGGCGCAAGATCAGCCATCACTGGTCTCGGGAAGCTTCGCGATCACCTTGATCTCGAACTGGAAGCCATAGAGCCACGTCACGCCGACGCCGGTCAGCGTCGGGTGCGGCGCCTTGCCCCAATACTCCGGCACCACCTTCCAGATGGTGTCGAAGCTCGATTCGGGATCGACGATGAAGACGGTCACGTCGACCACATCGTCGAACGTGCAGCCTGCGGCCGCCAGGATCGCGTTCAGGTTGTCGAACGCGAGCCGGACCTGCGCCTCCAGGTCGGGCTCGGGCGAGCCGTCCTCGCGGCTGCCGACCTGCCCTGAAACGAACAGGAAGCCGTTGGACCGGACCGCCGGCGAATAGCGATTCCTTTCATAGAGCGCCTGGCGCCCGGGCGGAAAAACGACGTCACGCTGAGTCATGGATTGCCTTCTTGAATGGGTCGAAGCCGACCCGGTTATCACGATGAAGGGACTTTAGGGACCCGTGCCTCCCAGATAAACGAGCAAGACCAACAATCACTATTTGCAGAATCCAAACAATCTTCCAAGCATCTGGAGCAGTGATGGACCGTTTTGACGCGATGCACGCATTCGCTCGCGTGGTGGAAACACGCAGCTTCACCAAGGCGGCCGAGACGCTTCACATGAACAAGACCAGCGTGACGCAATTGGTGCAGCAGCTGGAGGCACGGCTGCGCGTCAAGCTGCTCAACCGCACCACGCGCAAGGTCAACGTCACGGCCGACGGCGCGGCCTACTATGAGCGCGTGGTGCGCCTGCTGGCCGACATGGACGATGCCGAGACCAGCCTGTCCAGCGCCTCGGCGTCGCCCAGGGGCCGGCTGCGGGTGGACGTGCCCAGCCCGCTGGCTCGCATGATTCTGGTGCCGGCGCTGCCCGCATTCCACGCGCGCTACCCCGACATCCAGCTCGACATGGGCGTGAGCGATCGCATGGTGGACCTGATCGGCGAGAACGTGGACTGCGTCGTGCGCGGCGGCGAACTCACCGACCAGTCGCTGATGGCACGCCGCGTGGGCGACCTGCAGCTCAGGGTTTGCGCGGCGCCGAGCTACCTGGAACGCGCCGGCACGCCCTCGCACCCCCGGGAGCTGGAAAACACGCATCACCGCATCGTGGGCTTCCTGTGGTCGCGCAGCGGCAAGCCCTTTCCGTACGCCATGCACCGCGACGGCGAGAGCATCGAAGTGCAAGGCCGCTACGTGTTGGCCGTCGACGACGGCAATGCCTACCTCGCGGCCGGCTTGGCCGGCCTGGGCGTGCTCTGGCTGCCGGACTACATGTCCAAGGCGCACCTGGCACGCGGCGAGCTGGTGCCCCTGTTCGAGGGCTGGCGCTTGGATCCGATGCCGATGTACGTGGCGTTTCCGCCGAACCGGCATGTCAGCACCAAGCTGCGCGTGTTCATCGATTGGGTCGCTGAGCTGATGGCACAACACGCGCCTGTCACCGTCCGATGAGCGTCGACGGAAGGCTCAAAAATCAGCGCAGCCGTCGCGTCTTTCGGTATCGATGCAATTGGTCAGGTTCGGTCGCGAGCGCACCCGCGACCATTCGCGTGCCAGCACGTCGCCGCCCTGCGCGGCGCGGTCGCCGCCCAGCGGCGCGGTCGCGAGGCAGATCGGCGCCGGGCCGATGTTGCGGTCGTAGAGCCAGGTGCTCTGGTTCTCGCGCACCACGTCGGGCTTGATCAGTTCCACGAGTCCACCCACCGTCAGCAGCCCCGGCACCACGCTGACCGCGTAGCCCTCGGCCGAAGTAAAGCTGCCGTTGATCGCGTAGAGGCCCGGCAGGCTGAACGGCGTCGCCGGACTCGATGCGGCGCCGGCAAAGCCGGCGCCGGTGTCGCCCAGGATCAGGCCGGTGATGCTGTAGGTGAACAGCGGGTTCGGCACGCCGCCGGGGCGCGCGGCGTTGTGGATGAAGACGACGGCGCTCGGCTGCTGCGCGTAGATGAAGTGGTTGGCGCCCGCGGGCACCGACACCGTGCACAGGCCCAGGTAGGCGCAGTGGTAGAGGTTGGGCAGCAGGCCCGAGCCGGCGAGTCCGCCGCGCGTCTCGCCGGCCCAGGTGTCGGCCCAGACGCGCCAGGGCGCACCGGCGATGGTGAAGGCCCCGAGATTCTGGAAACGCGCTGCCGCCACCAGGTCGGTACCGCTGCCGCTCGCGACATGGGTGCCGAGCGAGAGGTCGCCGGAGAACGTGCGCACGAACACCGTGTCGGCCGCCATCGAGGTGGCGGAGACCGGCTGCGGCAGGTTGCTCGCGGCATCGAAGCCGGTCACCGTCACCGGCCCGAGGGTGACCGCGTCGGCATCCACGTAAGCGAAACTGCCCGCGGCGCCGCCGCCGACCGTGCCCACGTTGTTGAGCGGATCGCGCAGCTCCACGCTGCCGCCGGTCGAGCGCGCGAGCAGCGTGCCGGCCGTGATCGCCGCGGCGGCGGCCTGCGTGATGTTGCCGGCGCTGAGCAGCCCGAGCTGCGGCGTCGACACCGCCGCGCCGAGGTTGATATTGCCGCCCGCGCCGTTCTGCAGCGTGAGCGCCGAGGCCAGCGCGAGCGGGCCCACCACGTTGATGTCGGCCGCATGGGTGTTGCTGCCGGCCACGATGGTCGGCGTGTTGAGGAGCGCGAACTCGGCGGCCGAAACCGCGAAGCCGGTGGCCGCCGCGCCGCCGAGCGTGATCGGCACGTCCGGGCGGTCCAGCCCGTTGCCTGAAAGGTCCACGCCGCCCGGCCGCAGGTCGAGCGTATTGCCCGCACGCACCGTGCCGCCGATCGCGAGTGCATCGGTGCTGCCGTCGTTGACCGCGCGCAGCACGACGTTGCGGTTGCCGTCGATGCGGCCGGCCGGCGGCGCGGTCGGCGAGGCCTGGGGCGCGATGTTCACGCCCGCGGCACCGCCGTCGGACTGGCCCGTGACGATGATGTCGCCGCTGCCGGTGGTCTGCAACAGCGCACCGTCGCGCAGCAGCACGCCGTTGCCGGCCGTGTCGCCGTCCAGCCGGCGTCCCGTCACCGTGATGTTGCCGTCGACGGTGGTGATGGTTTCGCCGTTGATCACGACACCATGGCCCGGCGGCTCGGAGCTGTTGCTCGAGAAGCTGCCGATGCCCGTCACCGAGACGTTGCCGCCGGTGGTGATGATGGTGGTGCTGGCGTCGAAGCTTTCGAGCTGGACGCCGCTGCCCTCGCTGCGCGCGCCGAACATCGTCACGTTGCCGGTGGCGGTGATGATGGTGCTGTTCTGCATGAACACCGCGCCGTTGACGAAGCCGCCGCCCGTGCCCGTGTCGACGCCGGTGAGCTGCACCGATCCGCCGATGCCCGCATTGCTGCCGCCGGTGTACACCCCGGCGACAAGAGGAGCCACCCGCTTGTTGCCGGTGCGTGTGTCGATCAGCGCCGTGTTCAGGCAGATGGTGCAGCTGGCATCGACGCTTCTTCCCGACATCGCGACATTGCCGCCGTTGCTGTAGATGGCGCCATTGACGGTGACCGTGCCGCCGCCGAAGGGAGCGGAGGTGCCGTTGGCGTCGGCGTTGAGGATCACGTTCAGCGGATCGCCAACGGAGGCGATGACCGATGCGCCGTTGACGAGGATGTTGCGATGGGCGTCGAGCTGGAAGGTCAACGCCCCTTTGCTGCCGCTGTATTCGATCTGCACATCGTCCAATGTGATGGTGCCCTGGTCAGGCAAGCCGGCCGCGGGATTGCCGGTGGTGATGCGCACGCTGGTGCCGCCGTTGAGCGCTTCGTTGATGTCGCCATCCTGGATGGTCGAGGTGGCGACGGGGTCGAAAGGATTGCCTGTCAGGCTGCCGCTCTTGGTGCCGCTGACGATCGTGACATTGAAGGGGTCGATCAGCCATTGGCCGGCCGTTCCGTTCGGTGCCGAGGCATCGGTGCGCAGGCCGGCCAGGTCGATGCCGCCGTTGTTCTCGCCCGAGGGCATGGCGTAGCCGCCCGAGGTCTCGATGAAGCCGCCGTTGCCGCCGCTCAGGCCGCCCTTCGCGCTGATGGTGCCGTAGGCGCGCAGCGTGCGCTCGCCCAGGAGACGAACGTCGCCGCCGTTGCCCGCGGCCGTGGCATCGGCGCCGATGCGGCTGCCGGCGGCGACCGCGATGGCGCCGGTCTGCGGGTCGCCGCCGACCGCCGCGGCGTGCAGCCGGATGCGCCCGCCGCCGGCCGCGCCGCTCGCGTCGATGACCCCGTCGCCCGAGGGCGGAAGCGCCGCCAGTGCCGCGAACGCCAGCGGAGGCACGTAGGGCTGCAGCAGGATCGTGCGCCCGCTGACATCGACCGTGCCGCCCTGGAGACCGTTCTCGTTGCCCGCGACCGAGAGCAGGCCGCCATTGATGGTCACGCCGGCCGCCGAGCTGCCGCTGTCGAGCACGATCTCGCCGTTGCGCGAAGCCAGCGAATCGGCGCGCAGCACGCCGCGCGTGTTGACGACGCCTTGCGCGAGCTGGCTGGCCGCGGTGGTCATCAGCACCACCCGGCCGCCGTCGGCCTGCACCAGGCCGCTGTTCTCGACGTTGCCGAACAGGCCCGGCGAGACTTTGAAGGTGGTGAGGCCGTCGCCGGCGAAGTCCACCGTCACCGTGTCGGCCGACACCAGCGCGGCCGTGCCGCCCTGCGCAACCATGCTGCCGCTGTTGACGGCCGCCCCGCCGACCAGCGCCACGGTGCCGCCGTTCGCTGCCGTGATGCTGCCGCGGTTCTCGACTGTGCCGAGCGCTGTGCCGTCCTGCCTGAACACCACTCGCTCGCTGCCACCCATGAAGTCGGCGTCGCTGGTGCCCATCTTGAGCGTGGAGGCGACCAGGCCGCCGACATTCACGCTCGATCCATTCGCGAACAACACGCCGTTCGGATTGACCAGGAACACGCGTCCGTTGGCATTCAACGCGCCGGCGATGGTGGACAGCTCGTTGCCCGTCACGCGGTTGAGCAGCACGCTCGCGGCGCCCGGCTGCGCGATGTTGACCGCATGGCCCGGGCCGATGGAAAAGCCCTGCCAGTCGACGATGGCGCGCTGCGTGCCCTGCACGATGCCCAGCTGCGTGCCGCCGGCCGTCGGCGTGCCGACCGCGACGGCGCCGCCGCGCACCTGGAAGTTGTTCCAGGTCGGCAGTTGCGCAACGGCCGGGGCAGCGCCCATGCACGCCAGGGCCAGCGCCACGGGACGCATGCTGAAGCGCGCGGAGCTATGAATGTGTTTCATGTCAGAACGCCTTTTGCGCTTGCACATACAAGCGCGGATTTCGTCCGCCGCCATCGGTCTGCGCCGGCCGGGTGCCGTCGCGCCAGGCGAGCGTCGCGTTGATGGCGAAGTTGCCGGGCCGCGCCCACGAGACGCCGACGCCGTAGCCGCGCAGGCTCAGGCGGTTCACGCCGTCGAAGAGCGCCGGATCGCGTGCCAGCTTGCCGCGCGCCGCGTCGTAGAACACGAAGGGCGTGAGCTCCTCGTTGTAGGACCAGCGCCATTCGACGATGCCGATCAGGCCCTCGTCCGCCAGCACCTCGCCCGAGGGATAGGCGCGCACCGCGCGCGCGCCGCCGAGCGCCAGCTTCTCCGAGGCGTCGAGGTTCTTGCTGGCCCACTGGCCGCCGAGCGACAGGAAGAGCGAATGGCGCGGCACGACGGCCTGCAGCCGCGAGACCAGGAAGCTGAGCTTGGTGAAGTCGCCTTCGGTGCGGCGGCCGCCGACGCTCTGGTCGAAGGCGAGGGTCTGCGGGTCGCGGATGTCCAGCTTGCCGCGGTAGAGCGTGCCCGAGCTGGCCCAGTAGCCGCCGCCCAGCAGCTCGTCGCGCCGCTCCCAGGTCCAGCCGAGGCCAAGGCCGTGCACCCGCTTCTTCGATGTGAAGCCCACCGCCTGCAGCTCGTCGGTGAGGTCCTTGACGTCGGCGCCGAGGCGCAGGAAGAGGTTCTGCTGGCGCTGGCGGATCAGCGGGTAGTTGAGCGAGAAGTCGAGCACCTCGGCCGTGCCCTGCGCATCGAGGTCGGCGAACTGGCCGCCGAGCTCGTAGTTGACGCGCGCGAGGCCCACGCCGGCGCGCAAGCCCCGGCTGCCGATCGGGGCCTCGTAGGCGGCGCGGCCGAACACCAGCCCGCTGTCGTTGGACACCATCGCGCGCAGATCGAGGTTGTCGCCGATGCCGAAGGGGCTGAGCCAACGCGCGCTGCCGCCGATGCGGTAGCGGCCGGACTCTTTGGTGCCGTGGTTGTCGGCCTCGGCGGTGAAGACCCAGCGCCGCGCCGCCGTCACCTCGACCGAAAGATCGGTGGTGCCGGGCTGCGTGCCCTCCTGCAGGCCGGAAGCGACGCGGATGCCGGGCTGGTCCGACAGCAGCAGCATCGCGCGTTCGTAGCTTTGCGCGTTGACCGCGTCCCCCGGCTGCACCGGCGTGAGGAAAGCGCGCACGCGAGCCTCCGCGATCGGTGCGTCGGGCGCCACGGCGACATCGATCTTGCCGAGCCGGCCTTCGATCACGCTGATCTCCACCACGCCGCCCTGCACGGTCTGCACCGGCACCACCGCCTGCGCGAGGAAGTAGCCACGCTCGCGGTAGCGGGCGGTGATGGCCTGCGCCAGCGCCTCGAGGTCGCCGAGCGTCACGTCGCGGCCGATGTAGGGCCGCGTGATGCTCTGCAGCTCTTCGTTGCTGAGCGCCTTGACGCCGTTCAGGCGCAGATCGTTGAGGCGGAACGCGGCCGCCGGCACGGGCGGCGCGGGCAGGCTTTGCGGCGCGCCCGATGCCTGGGCGAGCGGGCGGTCGCAGCTGCCGCACGGGTCCTGGGTGGGCAGCAGCGTCGTGGCCTCCTCGTCGGCCGCCTGCGCGACCTGCGCGGCCAGCGCCAGCGCGACAGCCACCACCGAACCGGCGCCCCTCATGCCGGGCTCCCCACCTTCAACCGCCAGTTGCCGATCAGGTTGAACGGGGCCCAGAAGAACGGATGCGACATGCGGGGTTCCTTCAATACGGCCAGCTGCCCGGCCTGCATGGCCTGCTGGATGTCCCGGCCCTTGGCCAGTTCGGCATAGAGCGTGCTCATGATGATGGCGGTGGCGTCGTCGGACACCGGCCACAGCGAGGAGATCAGGCTCGAGGTGCCTGCGGAGAGAAAGGAGCGCGTGAAGCCCAGCACCTCGTCGCCCTGGGCGATGCGGCCCAGCCCCGATTCGCAGGCCGACAGCGTGACCAGCGCGGTGCCCTGCATCGGTAGGCCCAGGATCTCGTGCGCTTCCAGGAAGTTCTGCTTGCCGCCTTCGTTGGCCAGCAGGATGCGCGAGTACAGCGGATCGATCTGGTCGGCTTCGGCATGCGCCGCCACGTGCATCAGCGGCGCGCGCGCGGCCACGTCGCGGAACTGCGTCTTGGTGGCGGCCGCACCCATGTAGACGTTGTTGCGCGGGAACAGCTGCGCAAGCTGCTTGACCTCGACCTCTGCGCCGGGCAGGTCGTACTTGTCCTCGATGCGCGGATTGCCGAAGGCGATGAGCGCGGCGTCGACGCGCGGCGAGCGCTGCGCGAGCTGCACCGCGATGCTCATCGAGGGCGCGACCGAGACCGGATTCGTCTCGATCAGGTAGCGCCCGTTCAAGCGCAGCGCCTGGAAAGGCAGGTAGTGCAAGGGCCCGTGCGGCACGACGACCAGGCGCTCGCCCGGCTTCAGCGCCAGCGGGCCGAGCAGCGCGGCGCCCAGCTTGTCGGCATTGGCGATGGCGGCGCGCCGGCCGCGCACCACCGAGTTGCGAAAGGTCTCCACCAGCTCGGTCAGGTCGTCGCGCTTGATCGCGATGCTCTTCGCCTCGATGCCTGCGGGGCTGACCACCCAGGCCTGCAGGCGGTCCGGCAGCGCATGGAACTGCAGCACGCGCTCGTCGGGCGCCAGCGTGCGCTGCAGCGTCGCGAGGTCGATGGTCGTGGCCGCCTCGCTGCTCACGCGGGCCCGGCCGCGCACCGCGTCGAGCAGCGCACGCGAGCGGCTGCGCTCGCTGAGCTCGAAAGCCCGGCGCGCGTCGCCGACATCGCTGTAGAGGCCGACCCCGCGCTCGAACACCGATTGCAGATCGGAGAACAGGCCCATCTTGAACTCTTCGCTGCGGAACTTCGCGCGCACCGCATCGACACCGCCGAGCGCGCGGCCCACGGCCTCGGCCGCGGCCTGCTTCTGCCCCAGTGCGAGCTCGCTGCGCGCCACGCCATCCCAGGCCCAGAGCTGGTAGTAGCCGCTGTCGATGCCGACCGAGCGCGTGGTCAGCTGCAGGTACAGATCGCGCGCCTCCGCCGGCTTGTTCTCGGCCAGCAGCAGCCGCGCGCGCGTGCGTTCCAGCTGCGCGGCCAGCGGCGCTTCGCGCGGCGGCGGCAGCGTGCCGAGCAGTTGGCGCGCGCGCGCCGCATCGCCCGATTCGATCAGCGCATTGATCAGCGAGGACTGCACCAGCGGCGCATAGCGCTGCGAGCTGTTGGCGAGCGCCGTGTCGTAGCTCTGCACCGCGCCGGCATAGTCGCCGCGGCGGGTCTGCACGTCGCCGATGACCTTGTGCACCGGCCCGACGACCAGCTTGGGATCGCGCGCCGGATGCTTGAGCGCCTCGCGCGCGAACTCCTCGGCCTTTTCGAGCTGGCCCGAGTAGCTGTAGACGATCGCGAGGTCGCGGTTCGCCATCGCGAGCAGGTTCGGGTCGTGCGTGGTGTTGGCCAGGTGCATCGCCTTGCTCGCGGCGCGCACGCTCTGGCGGAACTCGCCGGCTTCGGCCAATGCGACCGCCTGGCTGCAGTATTGATAGCCCGAGAGCTTGGGGCTGTCCTGTGCGTAGAGTACCGCGCCATCATTGGTGAGCGCGAGCAGCGTGTCGGTGTCGGCGAGCCGCGCCTGTTCCTGCTTGCTGGCCGCGGCCTCGGCATCGGGTGCCTGCGCCATGGCCCACTGGCAGCCGACCAGCGCCCCGAGTCCGAGAGCGCCTGCGATCCACTTGCGCGCAGAGTGCGCCGACACGAACCTCGAAAAACCTTGCATTCGACCCCCGCGCGCAGTCTGTAGGCCCGCTTGCGCGGGCCGCGACGCCGCGGAAGTGCGGGGCCTCTCAGACTCGTCGCGGAGTCTAGGAGCGGCCCTGGGGGGCGCCTATTCGCAATACGGTCTAGCGCGAAGGGCGTAGGGCTCGTTCCGGCTCGTGCCGACGCTCACTTGTCCAGCCCGGCCAGGCACACGTACTTGATCTCGAGGAACTCGTCGAGCCCGTACTTCGAGCCTTCGCGCCCGAGGCCCGACTGCTTGACGCCGCCGAAGGGCGCCTCGGCGGTGGAGATCAGGCCGGTGTTCACGCCCACGATGCCGGCTTCCAGTTGCTCGACCACGCGCATGATGCGGCCGATGTCGCGGCTGTAGAAGTACGAGGCCAGGCCGAACTCGGTGTCGTTGGCCGCCGCGATCGCATCGGCCTCGGTCTCGAAGGCGAAGATCGGCGCCAGCGGGCCGAAGCTCTCTTCGTGCGCCACCAGCATCCCGGCCGTCGCGCCGCCGATCACGGTGGGCTGGTAGAAGTTGCCGCCGAGTGCATGGCGTTTTCCGCCGGCCAGGACCTTGCCGCCCTTCTTCAGCGCATCGGCCACGTGCTCCTCGATCTTGGCCACCGCCTTGTCGTCGATCAGCGGGCCCTGCGTCACGCCGGGCTCGGTGCCGACGCCCACCTTCAGCGCGTTGACCTTGGTCACCAGCTTCTGGGTGAAGGTCTCGAGCACGCCGCGCTGCACGTAGATGCGGTTGGCGCAGACGCAGGTCTGGCCGGTGTTGCGGTACTTGGAGACCATCGCGCCTTCGACCGCCGCATCGAGATCGGCATCGTCGAACACGATGAAGGGCGCGTTGCCGCCGAGTTCGAGCGAGAGCTTCTTGATGGTGTCGGCCGATTGCTTCATCAGCATGCGGCCGACCTCGGTGGAGCCGGTGAAGGTGAGCTTGCGCACGATGGGGCTGCGGGTCATCTCGCCGCCGATCTCGGCGGCCGAGCCGGTGAGTACCGACAGCAGGCCCCTGGGCAGCCCGGCGCGGTCGGCGAGCTCGGCGAAGGCCAGCGCCGAGAACGGCGTCTGCGTCGCGGGCTTGACCACCATCGAGCAGCCGGCGGCCAGCGCCGGGCCGGCCTTGCGGGCGAGCATGGCGGTGGGGAAGTTCCAGGGCGTGATGGAGGCCGTCACGCCCACCGGTTGCTTCAACGCGAGGATGCGGCGATCGGCCTGCGGGGCCGGGATCGTGTCGCCGTAGACGCGGCGCGCTTCCTCGGCGAACCATTCGATGAAGGAGGCCGCGTAGGCGATCTCGCCCTTGCTCTCGGCCAGCGGCTTGCCCTGCTCGGTGGTCATGATGAGGGCCAGGTCGTCGACGTTGGCCAGCATCAGGTCGTTCAGCTTGCGCAGGATGGCCGAGCGTTCCTTGGCCGGGCGCCGGGCCCAGTTGCGCTGCGCCGTTTCCGCTGCGGCGATCGCGCGCACGGTTTCGGCGGTGCCGCACTTCGGCACGGTGCCAATCTGCTCGCCGTTGGCGGGGTTGGTGACGGAGATGGTTTCGCGGCTGTCCGCGTCCGCCCATTCGCCGGCGACGAAAACCCGCTCGCGCAGCAGGGTCGAATCCTTCAGTTTCAGCATGCCTGTGCTCCTTGTCTCGGGTTCCAGGGATCACGATAACCACGGCGGCTGCCTGCAAACATGTGGACGGCGGTATCCCTTAAGGGCAATCCGGTATTCGTCCGGCCATGCGCACCCGATAAGATCGCGGCCCTTGAACTCGGATTGAACACGGAGAGACCATGAAAAAACTGCTCGCCTTCACGGCCATCGCCACCGCTGCCGTAGGCGCCTACGCCCAGGATTACCCGGGCAGCAAGCCCATCAGCATCGTGGTGCCTTTCTCCGCCGGCGGCCCGACCGACCGCGTGGCCCGCGACTTGGCCGAGGCGCTGCGCAAGCCGCTCGGCGGCGTCAGCATCGTGGTTGACAACGTGCCCGGCGCCGGCAGCTCGATCGGCGCCGCCAAGGTGGCGCGCGCCAATCCGGACGGCTACACGCTGCTCTTGAACCACATCGGCATGGCGACCGTCCCGACCCTGGTGCGCAACGTGCCCTTCAAGGTGGAGAGCGACTTCGAATACCTGGGCATCGTGAACGACGTGCCGATGACGCTGATCGCCAAGCCCACGATGAAGGCGAACAACTACAAGGAGCTCACGGCCTGGATCGCGGAGAACAAGGGCAAGATCAACCTGGGCAACGCGGGCGTGGGCTCGGCCTCGCACCTGTGCGGCCTGCTGTTCCAGAGCGCCACCAAGACTGAGATGACGCCGGTGCCCTACAAGGGCACGGCCCCCGCGATCACCGACCTGATCGGCGGCCAGATCGACCTGCTGTGCGACCAGACCACCAACACCTCGCCGCAGATCGAAGCCAAGAAGGTCAAGGCCTATGCGGTGACCACCTCGAAGCGCCTGACGACGCCGCTGCTCAAGGACCTGCCGACGCTGCAGGAGTCGGGGCTGAAGGACTTCCAGATCACGATCTGGCACGGCCTCTACGCGCCCAAGGGCACGCCGGCCGCGGTGACCAAGAAGCTCAACGATGCGCTGAAGGTCGCGCTGAAGGATCCGGACTTCATCAAGAAGCAGGAAGGCCTGGGCGCCGTGGTCGCGAGCGACAGTCGCGTCGAGCCGGCCGAGCACAAGAAGTTCGTCGCCGCCGAGATCGCCAAGTGGAGCCCGATCATCAAGGCCGCCGGCGTCTACGCTGACTGAAGTTGGCGCACGGCGCGCTCGCGCCGTGCCTCCGAATTCGGATGCAAAGGCCGCAGGTACTCGTGCAGTGCCAGCGCGGCCGCACCCACCGCGGGTGCCCACTCGCCATAACGCGCGCCGCGCACATTGGGCGCCGGCATGCCGGCGCTTTCGGCGTAGCGCCGCACGGACAGGATGGCGTCGCGCATGAAGGCCGGATGGGCCTGGCATGACTTGCCGCCGACCACGATCGCCCGCGGCTCGAAAGTGACCCACAGGTTCTGAAGCAGCACGCCGAGAAATGCCGCGGCACGCTCTGCGTCGTTGGCTGCGCGGTCCAGCACGCGCGATCCCAGAAAGGCTTCCGCGCAGCCCTTTCGCCCGCAGGAACACAGCGGCCCGTCCACCTGCAGGATGGTGTGGCCGATCTCGCCGGCCATGCCGCGCGCACCGACGAACAGGCGGTCGTTCAACACGATGCCGGCACCGACGCCGACATCGCAGCTCACGAAGATCAGCGGGTCTTCGCCCTCGCCCTCAGAGAACTCGAACTCGCCGAGTGCCGCCGCGTCGGCGTCGTTCTGCAGCTGCACGCTGACGCCCGCGACGCCGGCCGCCGCCAGCGCTTCGGTGAGCTCCGGCAGGAGGCTCACGTTGCGCCAGCCGAGGTTGGGCGCGAAGCGCACCAGGCCGGTCGCATCCTCCACCGCGCCCGGCACGCCCACGCCGATACCCGAGACCCGCAGGCCCGATGCCAGCAGATGCCGATGGGCGGCCGCCGCCATGCGCGCGACCTGGGCGCAGACCGCGCGCGGCGCATGCTCGCGCAGCGGCTGCGCGTCCGAATGGAGCACCTCGCCCAGCAGCGACACGCAGGCCACGCGCACCACTTCGACCGCGATCTCGACGCCGATCAGGGCGCGCACGCGGTCGTTGATCAGCAGCGGGATCGAAGGCCGCCCGAGCCCGTCGGCCACGGCCGCGCCGGCCTCGTCGAGCCAGCCGCCCTCGAGCAGCTCGCGCACCAGCAGGCCGACAGTGGACTTGGTCAATCCGCTCTCGGCGGCCAGCCTCGCACGCGAGAGGCCCGGCCGCGCACGCAAGAGGCGCAGCAGCACACTGCGGTTCATGCGCCTGACCAGCTGCTGGTCGCCTATCGTGGTCATCCCCCGTGCTCGGCCTGCGCCTTCCCCTCGGGCCGCTTGCCCGCAATGATCATCCCGAGCACCTCGTCCTCGGTCACGTCGGCGGTGCGGTAGGTGCCGACCAGGCGCCCGTTCTTCATCACGGCCAGCCGGTCGCTCAAGCCGAACACATCGGGCATGTCGTGGGTGATCAGGAAGATGCCCACGCCGTCGGCCTTGAGCTGCTTCACCAGCCGGCCGACCATCGCGGTCTCTTCCGGGCCCAGCGCGGCGCAGGGCTCGTCCATGATCAGGATGCGGGCGTTGAAGTACAGGGCCCGCGAGATCGCCACCACCTGCCGCTGGCCGCCCGACAGGCGCCGCACCGGCACGCGGATGTTGGTGAAGTTCTTGTTCAGGCGCTGGAACACCTTGCGCGCCTGGTTCTCCATGAAGTGGTCGTCCAGCGTGCGCCAGGGCGTGAGCTTCTCGCGGCCGAGGAAGAGGTTGGAGACCGAGTCGAGGTTGTCGGCCAGCGCGAGCGTCTGGTAGATGGTCTCGATGCCCTGCGCCTGCGCTTCGGAGGGCGTGCGGATGTGGACCTGCTGGCCCGCGATCACCGTCTCGCCCGAATCGACCGGGTAGGCGCCGGCCAGCATCTTCATCAGCGTGGACTTGCCGGCGCCGTTGTGGCCCAGCAGCGCGACCACCTCGCCGGCATAGAGGTTGACGCTGACGCCGTCCACCGCCTTCACGCCGCCGAAGGCCTTGTGGATGTCGCGCAGTTCGACCAATGGCTGTGTCGCGGTGCTCATCAACGTTCCCCGAAATACTTGCGGTAGAGCACGTCGAAGACGACCGCGACGATCAGCACCTGCCCGATGATCACCATGCGCTTGCCGATCTGCACGTCGAGCAGCAGCATGCCGCTGTCGAGCGATTGCATGATCAACGCGCCCAGCACCGAGCCGAAGATCGAGCCGCTGCCGCCGGCCAGCGCCGCGCCGCCGATCACCGCCGCCGCGATCACGTAGAGCTCCATGCCGCTGCCGAGCGAGTTGGTGCCGGCGTTGAGGCGCGCGATGGAGACGATCGCGGCCACCGTCACCAGCACCGCGAGCAGCGCGAACAGCAGCATCGTCACGCGCTTGACCGGAATGCCGACCAGCGCCGCCGCATCCGGGTTGCCGCCCATCGCGAACACGTAGCGCCCGAAGCGCGTGCGATGCACGATGAAGGACAGCACGACCGCGACCACGGCCCAGATCAGCACCGGGATCGGGATGCCCTGCGGCTCGGTCTTCGAGGATATCTGGTAGCTGTTCATCGTCGCGGCGAAGGCGAACACGACGGCCACCGGCACCGCCGTGAGCAGCAGGTCCAGCCAGAGCGGCTCGACCGGCATCTCGTGGCGCTGGCGCGCGCGCCGCTGCTGCAGCTTGCGCGCGAACAGCACCACGCCCACGATCGCAGCCAGCACCCAGGTGGCGGTGGTGCCGATGCCGCCGTCGTAGCCGCCGCCCAGGCGCTGGAAGAACTCGTCGTTGACCGGCTGCGTCTTGCCGTCGGCCACCAGGAAGGCGGCGCCGCGGAAGGACATGAGGCCGCCCAGCGTGACCACGAAGGAAGGCACGCCCAGCATCGCGGTGAGCCCGCCCTGGTAGAGCGAAACAAGGAGCGCGACCGCCAGGCCCGCCAGGCAGGCCGCCGGCCATGACCAGCCCGAGGTGTACTGCAGATAGGCGACCAGCACGCCGACGAAGCCCATCACCGAGCCGACCGAGAGGTCGATGTGGCGCGCGACGATGACCAGCACCATCACGGTCGCGACGATGCCCACCACCGCCGTCTGCTGCGCGATGTTGTAGAGGTTCTCGGGCGTGAGGAAGATGCCGCCCGAGAGCACGTGGAAGACGAGCGCCATCACCACGAGCAGCACGCTCATGAGCGAAAGGCGCAGGTCGATCCCGCTGCGCCTCCACAGCCCCGGAGACTGACTCATGATCCCGGCCTACTTGCAGGCGGCCGGGGCCTTGTCGCCAGATACACCTTTGCAGAGCTCCGCCTTCTTGATCCAGCCTTCCTTGACCACCACGTCGAGGTTGTCGCGCGTGATCGGCACCGGCGTGAGCAGGCGCGAGGAGATCGCGACCTTCTTCTCGCCGCCGCTCCAATTCGCCGCCTTCTCCGGCGTCTTGCCCTGGGTCAGCGCGATCGCGGCGGAGGCCGCCTCGCGGCCGAGCTCGCGCGAGTCCTTCCACACCGTCACGGTCTGGGTGCCGAGCGCGACGCGGTTGAGCGCCGCGAAGTCGGCGTCCTGCCCCGAGACTGGGATGCCGCGAATGCCCTTGGCCGAGAGCGCGGCTACTGCGCCGCCGGCCGTGCCGTCGTTGGCCGCCACCACCGCATCGACCTTGTTGCCGACCTTGGTGAGGATCTGCTCCATGTTCTTCTGTGCCACCTCCGGCTTCCAGCCGTCGGTGTATTCGTCGCCGACGACCTTGATGTCGCCCTTCTTCACCGCCTCGGCGACGATCTCCTGCTGCCCGGCGCGCAGGAAGTTGGCGTTGGGATCGGTGGGCGAGCCCTTGATGAACACGTAGTTGCCCTTGGGCTGCACCTTGTAGACGGCGCGCGCCTGCATGCGGCCGACCTCGACGTTGTCGAAGGTGATGTAGAAAACGCCGGGGGTTTCGATCAGCCGGTCGTAGGCCACCACAGGCACCTTCTGCCGCACCGCCTTGTTGACCGCGGGCAGGATCGCGTCCTTGTCCATCGCGAGCACGATCAGCGCCTTGGCGCCCTTGGACATCAGGCCCTCGATGTCGCCCAGCTGCTTCTCGGGCGAGCCGCCGGCATCGGCACTGATGTACTTCGCACCCAGCTTCTCCAGCTGCGCCTTGATCGCCGCCTCGTCGGTCTTCCAGCGCTCCTCCTGGAAGTTGGACCAGCTCACGCCGACCACGGTCTGGGCGCAGGCGCCGATGGCGGAAAGGCCGAGGGCCAGGGCGCCGAGGGCGCGAAGGGGCTTCTTCATGGGCATGTCTCCGGGGGGTTGCTGGCTTGCCGCATTGGGTTAGTTCGAGCGGCGAACTAACTATGGTCCACGCCTCGCGGTGGCGACCATCCGGGGAATCCCTGCGGGAGAAGGCACTACAGGGGCGGCGACTCGGACGGTGTTGCGTGGCCTCGATGGCGATGGAGGCAAGGGACTGAGCCCTCGATGCAGCTCGCGCCCGTGTCGCGATGCCGGTCATGCACCTCGTGCGATGGCCGCCGCCTTCTCCAGATCGATTCCGTGCACCAGCGGATCCGCATGCCGGTGCGCAAGCTGCCACTCGCCCTCCGCGTCGCGGCGGTAGACCAGCGTCACGCGCAGCGACCAGTCCTGCTCCGGCAAGTGCGCGATCGTGGCTTGCTGCCGTTCGATCACGACCAGCACGACCAGGTTGCCCGACGCGTACGACTGCACCAGCTCCACCTCGCCGTCGCCGCCCCTGAAGAAGCGCGCGAACTCTGCCCGCCGCGCGTCCGACCAGGTGAAGCCGCGCGTGGGCGCGCCGCCGAAGGGCGTCATCAGCGTGAAGTCCTCCGCGTGCGAGATCAGTGCGAGGTAGGCGCCGATGTCACCGCGCAGCAAGGCGGAGTTGGCTATTTCGGTGCGACGCAGCAGCGCGGCGAGTTCATCGCCAGCTACAGCTTCAGCCGTCGCGGCCACATGGTGGTGGTCATGGAGATTCGTCATGGAGGAACGCATGGAGTGACCCGGTGGCAAAAGGCCTCCATGGTTCCTTCGAACCGCAGGCCGGTATTGAAGCTTTGCGACACCGGCCGGGCCCGGACTGCACCACTACTTGGGCCTGATCGCGTCGGCCGTCCCCTGGATGAAGGCCTTGATCTTCTCCACGTCCTCCGCGCTCAGCTTCCCGCTGAAGTCCGGCATCCCGCGCTCCATCGCAGGGCCCTTGAAGATGAACTTGTCGAGGTTCTCGATGTAGCTCGCGTTCATGTAGCCCAGGTTCGGGATGTTGCCGCCGCGATCCACGCCCGGCACGCCGTGGCAGAAGACGCAGTTGCTCACGTAGAGCAATGTGCCGTCGGGCACCTTGGCCGGGTCGTACTTCACGCCCTGCAGCAGCTTGTCCATGCGGTACTGCACGAACTCGGGCTTGGGCGCATTGCCGCCGACCACGAAGGTGTAGACCGTGCCCGGCCCCTGCCGCTCGGTCGCGCGCGCGGCCAGGCCGTAGACGCCGCCCCAGCCGACCGCGATCGAGACGTACTGCTTACCGTCGACCATGTAGGTGGCGGGCGCGGCGACCACGCCAGTGCCGGTGGCGGTCTCCCAGAGCTTCTCGCCGGTCTTGGCGTTGTAGGCCGCGAGGCGTCCGTCGGCCGTGCCCTGGAACACCAGGTTGCCGGCCGTGGTCAGCGTGCCGCCGTTCCAGGGCGAGACATGCTCGACGCCCCAGGCTTCCTTCTGCGCCACCGGGTCCCAAGCGACCAGGCGGCCCATCGGCTTGCTCTTGGGCGGCTCGGCATTGATGAACATGGCGGTGTTCCAGCCGAGCGCGGCATGCGGCCGGGCCGGCACGTTCTCGTTGAACTTCCAGGCCTTGTCGTCCATCAGGTTCACCGGGATGTTCTGTGCCGGCAGGTAGGCCAGCCCGGTCTGCGGATTGAAGGACATCGAGTGCCAGTTGTGCGCGCCGAAGGGGCCGGGAATGCTGTCGCCGGGCTTCTCGTTCTGGCGCGCGGCGGCCACTTCGATCGGCCGGCCCTTCTTGTCGTAGCCGGTGGCCCAGTTCACCTCCACGAAGTTCTTGGCCGAGATGAACTTGCCGTTGGTTCTATCGATGACGAAGAAGAAGCCGTTCTTCGGCGCATGCAGTATCACCTTGCGCGGCTTGCCGTCGATCTTCAGGTCGGCCAGGATCATCGGCTGGGTCGCGGTGTAGTCCCAGTTGTCGCCCGGCGTCTCCTGGTAGTGCCAGACGTACTTGCCGGTGTCGGGGTTGAGCGCGACGACTGACGACAGGTAGAGGTTGTCGCCGCCCTTGGGGCTGCGCTTGCTGTGCGCCCACGGCGAGCCGTTGCCGGTGCCCACGTACATGAGGTTGAGCTCGGGGTCGAAGGCGAGCGTGTCCCAGGCGGTGCCGCCGCCGCCCGCCTCCCAGTACTTGGCCGCAGGGTCCCAGGTCTTGGCGGCCTTGGCCATCGAGGCGTCCTCGAAGGGCTTGGACGGATCGCCCGGCACGGTGAACCAGCGCCACTTCTGGTCGCCGGTGGCCGCGTCGTAGGCCGTGATGTAGCCGCGCACGCCGTACTCGGCGCCGCCGTTGCCGATGATCACCTTGCCCTTGAAGACGCGCGGCGCGCCGGTGATGGTGTAGGACTTCGAACGGTCGACGATGGTGTCCTTCTCCCAGACCGGCTGGCCGGTGGCGGCATCGAGCGCGATCAGGCGGCCGTCGTAGGCGCCCACGAAGACCTTGCCCTGGTAGAGCGCGACGCCGCGGTTGACCACGTCGCAGCAGCCCTTGAAGCCCTTCGATCTGTCGACCTTGGGGTCGTAGCTCCAGATCTTCTTGCCGGTGCGGGCATCGATCGCATGCACCACGCTCCACGAGGCCGTGACGTACATGATGCCGTCGACCACCAGCGGCGTGGCCTCCACGCCGCGCGTGGATTCGAGGTTGTAGGACCAGGCAAGGCCGAGCTCCTTCACGTTGCCGGCATTGATCTGGTCGAGCTTGCTGAAGCGCGTTTCGGCGTAGTCGAGGCCGTAGCTCGGCCAGTCCGGCGTCTTCTGCGCATTGCTGCGGATGAAGCTGCCGTCCACGCGCTGCGTGACGGCCTTGATGTGCTCGGCCGAGCCTTTGGTCTGGGCCGACGCGGGTGCTGCGGCCAGGCACAGCAGCGCGCCGAGCGCGAGCACGGCGTGGGACTTGTTCATCGTGGGTCTCCGGTCGTTGTGCGCCGAAGAATCGTTTGCCCGCGCGTTTTGTTCACCTTCGGGATTTCCCTAGACCTCGACTGTTCCATTGCGGAACAAATTCAGCCTCCTCGATCACAGGAAACGACCATGCCCCTGTCCCCCTTCGCCAACACGCGCACCGAGCGCGTGGCGCTGGCACGGCAGCAGTTCTTCGAGGAAGGCGTGCGTCCTTCCGGGCTGGTCGGCGAGGCGGTGATCCAGTCGTGGATGCGCTGCACGCGCGCCCATGCGAACACGCGCCGCGTCATCGCCTTCGACGCCGTCACGCCGAGCCGCCTGCACGGCACGCTGGGGCGCAACCGCGAACTGCTCGAGGCCGCGCGCCACGAACTGGCCAGCATGGAGAGTTCGCTCGCCGGCACCGACTGCCGCGTGCTGCTGACCGACGCGCAGGGCGTGATCATGCATGTCACGCACCACCCGGCCGCGGCGCATCAGCCGATCCTGCAGAAGACCGCGCGCCTGGGCGTCAACATCGCCGAGAACGTGGTCGGGACGACGGCGCCGGGCATCGTGGCGACCACCGGCCAGGCCTGCACGGTGCAGGGCGCAGAGCACTACTTCGAGTACCTGCGCGAGATGCAGTGCGCAGCAGCACCGATCCGCGACGTGCACGGGCGGCTGGCCGCGGTGCTCGACATCTCGGTCGAGTCGCGCCGCTTCGGCTTCGATGCGGCGTCGATGGTCGCGCTCTACGCCACCACGATCGAGAACCGCCTGCTGCAGGCGCAGTCGCAGGACCGGCTGGTGCTGCGCTTCCAGGCCAGCCCCGGACTGCTGGGCACGCCGCTCGAGGCCCTGGCCGGCATCGCGCCCGATGGCACGGTGGCCTGGCTCAACACGGCCGGCATGCGGCTGATCGGCCGGCTGCCCGAATCCGGGCCCTGCGATGTCGAGCAGCTGTTCGGCCTCGACCTCGAGGGCCTGCTGCGCATGACCCGCCACGAAGCCGCGCAGCCGGTGCGGCTGGCGAGCGGACTCGGCGTCTGGCTGCAGGCCCGGCTGCAGGCGCGCGACGGGGTCGATTTCCGGCATGCGGTGAACGTGCCGGCCGAAGCGCCCATCGACTCGACGCCGCTCGACGAGGTACAGCAGGTCGCGCCGACCCCGCTGCCCGCGAGCGACGGCACGCTGCGCGGCCACAGCCGCAAGCTGATCGAGGAAACCCTGGCCGCGCACTACGGCAACATCTCGCACGCCGCGCGCCAGTTGCGGGTGTCGCGCGGCACCCTCTATCGCCGTCTCAAGAGCTGGCAACACAACGCGCCCGAATGAAGGCCGGGCTCGCGCAGCCGGGTTAGCCCGCTCACGCGTATTGGTCACGCCCGATACGATTTTCGGCAAAGCGCTGATGTGTGCTGCGCTGGAGCCGATATGGATTTGCCGATTCCCGAGCCCGCCCGGCGCGCGCTCTACCGCACGATGCTGCGCATCCGCGCCTTCGAGAATGCCGCCGAAGCGGCCAGTCAGGGTGGTGTGAGCGCCTACGGGCAGGAGGCCGCCGGCGCTGCCAAGGTGCGCGGCCCGCTGCACCTGTCGACCGGCCAGGAGGCGGTTCCGGCCGGCGTCTGCGCCCATCTGCACCCTGCCGACTATCTGACCTCGACCCACCGCGGCCACGGCCACACGCTGGCCAAGGGGGCCGACCTCACGCGCATGATGTGCGAGCTGTTCGGCAAGGCCAGCGGCTTCAACGGCGGCAAGGGCGGCTCGATGCACATCGCCGATTTCTCGGTCGGCATGCTGGGCGCCAACGGCGTGGTTGCGGCCGGGTTGCCGATTGCGGTCGGCGCGGCGCATGCCCAGAAGCTGCTGAAGAAGGATGCGATCACGGTCTGCTTCTTCGGCGACGGTGCGATCAACCGCGGCCCCTTTCTCGAATCGCTGAACTGGGCGCGCGTCTATCGGCTGCCGGTGCTCTTCGTCTGCGAGGACAACCGCTGGAGCGCGACCACCGCGAGCGGCCCGATGACCGCCGGCGACGGCGCCTCGGCGCGCGCCGAGGCGATGGACATCGCCGCCACCCGGGTCGACGGCAACGACGTGTTCGCGGTGCATGCGGCCGCGGGCCGCCTCGTCGCCGAGGTGCGCGCCGGCGGCGGGCCGCGGCTGCTGCATGCGCTGACCTACCGCGTGAAGGGCCATGTGTCGGTCGACCTCGCCGCCTACCGCGATCCGGCCGAGCTGGCGGCGGCGCTCGAGACCGACCCGCTCGCGCGGGCGCGCGGCCGCCTGATCGCCGATGGCATGGATGCCGCGCTGCTCGATGCGATCGAGGACGAGGCCGAGACGGAAGTCGCTGCGGCGCTGGCCGCCGCCGATGCCGCGCCCTGGCCCGAGGCCGACGCCGCCTTCACCGATGTGCAGACCACCGGAGCGGGCCAATGGACATGACGAGCGACATCGCCGCCGGCAGCACCGTGCGCGAACTCAGCTATGCCGAAGCCGCCGCGCTGGCGGTGCAGCGCGAGATGGAAGCCGACGCGCGCGTGGTCGTGCTCGGCGAGGACGTCGGCCGCGGCGGAATCTTCGGCCAGTACAAGGGACTGCAGCAGCGCTTCGGCGCCGAGCGCGTGATCGACACGCCGATCTCCGAGGCCGCGATCATGGGCGCCGGCGTCGGCATGGCGCTGGCGGGTCTCAGGCCGGTGGTCGAGATGCGCGTGGTCGACTTCGCGCTGTGCGGCATGGACGAGCTGGTGAACCAGGCCGCCAAGAACCGTTTCATGTTCGGCGGCCAGGGCAGCGTGCCCCTGGTCGCGCGCATGCCCGGCGGCATCTGGAACGCCTCGGCGGCGCAGCATTCGCAGTCGCTCGAAGCCTGGTTCGCGCACCTGCCGGGCGTGGTGGTGGTGTGCCCGTCGACGCCGCAGGACAACCATTCGCTGCTGCGCGCGGCGATGCAGTGCGGCGACCCGGTGGTCTACATCGAGCACAAGAACCTGTGGGCCTCGCGCGGCGAGGTCGACGAAGCGCAAGTGGTGCCGCTCGGCAAGGCCGCGCATATACGCCGCGGCAATGCGCTCACGCTGGTGAGCTGGAGCCGGCAGATGCAGGCGTGCAGCGCCGCCTGCGACACGCTGGCGGCCGAAGGCATCGAGGTCGATCTGCTGGACCTGCGCACGCTGTGGCCCTGGGACCGGGAGACGGTGCTCTCCTCCTGCGCGCGCACGGGCCGGCTGCTGGTCGTGCACGAGGCGGTGCAGGCCGCCGGCTTCGGCGCCGAGATCGCGGCCAGCGCAGCCGAAGCGACCGGCTGCAAGGTGGCGCGCCTGGGCGCGCCACGCATCCCGGTCGGCTATTCGCCGGTGCTCGAAGCGCAATCGCGCGTCGGCGCCGAACGGATCGTTCAGAGCGCCAGGGCCTTGTGCGGATGAACGCCGAAGCCGGCTTCGAGGACTCGGTCTTCTTCAAGCTGGTCCGGGTCGTCAACCTGACGGCACGGCCCTTCCAGCAGCGGGTCGGGCGCCAGCACCAGCTCACGCTCAACGAGTGGCGCACGATGGCCGTGCTGGGCATGCAGCCTGGCCTGACGGCCACGCAGCTGTGCGAGCTCACCGGCCTCGACAAGATGGCGGTGAGCCGTGCGCTGGCGGGACTCAAGCGCCACAAGCGCCTGCACCGCCATGAAGACCCGACCGACCTGCGCCGCAGCCGGCTCTACCTGAGCAGCGCCGGCAGGGCGCTGTTCGAGACGGTTCGCGGGCAGGCGCGGGAACGCGAGGGCGAGCTGTTCGCAGGCGTGGGCGCCGAGGACCTGGCGCACCTCAGTGCCACCCTCGACCGGCTGATCGCGTCGGTCGCCGGCCGGGATGATCAGGCCGAGAAGCCGCCGTCGATGCTGAGGCTGGCGCCGGTCACGAAGCCGGCCTCCGGACCTGCGAGGTAAGCGACCATCGCCGCGATGTCCGCGCCGCTGCCATGCCGCGGCAGCGCCATCAGCGCATGCATCGATGCGGCGTTCGGGCCATCGGCCGGGTTCATGTCGGTATCGACCGGACCGGGCTGCACGTTGTTGACCGTGATGCCGCGCGGACCAAGGTCGCGTGCCCACCCGCGCGTGAGGCCGGTGAGCGCCGACTTGCTCATCGCGTAGGCGCCGAAACCCGGGGACGGCACCCGTTCGGCGTTGGTGCTGCCGATGGTGATGACGCGGCCGCCGTCGCCCATGTGGCGCACTGCCGCCTGGGTTCCGACGAACACGGCGCGCACATTGACGTTCAGCGTGCGGTCGAAGTCTTCCAGCGACATCTCCTCGACCGTGCCGACCTTGAAGACACCGGCGTTGTTGACCAGGATGTCGAGACGGCCGAAGGCGCGCGCAGCCTGGTCGATCGCAGCGCGAAGAGCCACTGCGTCGGCGCTGTCGACGCGCAGCGCGATCGCGCGGCCGCCCGCGGCTTCGACGCTGCCGGCGAGTTCCTTGGCAGCGGCCTCGCTGCTCGTGTAGCTGAAGGCGACGGCGGCGCCGTCCGCTGCGAGACGCCGCACGATGGCGGCGCCGATACCGCGCGAGCCGCCGGTGACGAAGGCCGCTTTGCCGGCCAGAACGGACTTGGAAGAAGTGATTGCAGACATGGTGCGCTTTCGAAGTGGTGTGGAATGCCTGTAGTTTGGGGATTGCATTGCCTTGCCGGTAGCCGTAAAACTGCCCTATCAATCTCAACCCGCAGTTGAAAATGCAGCCCCTGAGCCATCTCGAATCCTTCGTCCGCAGCGCCGAGGCCGGCAGCTTCTCCGCCGGCGCCCGGCACCTCGGCCTGACGCCTGCGGCGGTGAGCAAGAACGTCGCACGGCTCGAAGCGGGCCTGGGCGTGCGCCTGTTCCAGCGCAGCACGCGCAAGCTGACCCTGACCGAGAGCGGCGAGCGGCTGCTGCTGCAGATCGGCGGCGCGCTCGGCACGCTAGCCGATGCCATGGCCGGCGCCGCCGAAGCCGGCGGCCAGCCTGCCGGCACGCTCAAGGTGAGCATGGGCCAGGCCTTCGGACGCACCTACCTGGTTCCGCTGGTCGGCGAGTTCCTGGCGCGTTATCCGGCGGTCATGCCCGACTGGCATTTCGACAACCGGCAGGTCGACCTGGTCGGCGAGGGCTTCGATGCCGCGATCGGCGGCGGCATCGAGCTGACGCCCGGCGTGGTGGCGCGCGAGCTGGCGCGCATCCACGTCGTGGCGGTCGCGGCGCCTGCGTACATGGCGGGCAAGCTGGTGCCGAAGCACCCGTCGGACCTCGCTGCCTTCGACGCCATCATGCGGCGTTCCTCCCCTACCGGACGGGTGCGGGCCTGGACGCTGCGCAACGCGGCCGGCGACGAAGGCGCGGCAGATGCGAAGCCGCGCCTGGTCTTCAGCGACCCCGAGGCGATCGCCCATGCCGCCATGATGGGCCTGGGCATCGCATTGCTGCCGATGGCTTTCGCGCTGCCCGGCTTGCAAAGCGGCGCGCTGGTGCGCGTGCTGCCGGGCTGGTATGCGGACTCGGGGCCGATATCGCTCTACTACCCGAGCAAGAAGCTGCTGCCGGCGAAGACGCGCGTGTTCGTCGACTTCGTGGTCGAGAAGTTTCGTGCGCAACGCTTCGCGGCCCGCATGCAGGGGACCTGAGCACACGGGGTTTCACCCGCAACGAACGAGGCGCTTCGCCTGTCAAACTCTGCGCCATGCATCAACAGGAAACACGCATGACCCTCTCGTTCCAATCCCGCCGCCGCTCTGCACTGGCCCTGGGCGCGATCGCCGCGCTGACGCTGCTGGCCGGACCCGCGGCGGCCCAAGGCAGCTGGCCGACCAAGCCGGTGCGCATCGTGGTGCCCTTCGCGCCCGGCGGCACCACCGACATCCTCGCGCGCGCCGTCGCGCCGGAGCTCTCCAAGGCCTTCGGCCAGCAGTTCATCGTCGACAACCGCGCGGGCGCCGGCGGCAACGTGGGCGCCGAGATCGTCGCCAAGGCGCCGAACGACGGCTACACGCTGCTGATGGGCACGGTGGGCACGCACGGCATCAACCGCGCGCTGTACCCCAAGCTGCCCTTCGACCCGATCAAGGATTTCGCGCCGATCACGCTGGTCGCAGCAGTGCCCAACGTGATGGAGATGAACGCCGACAAGGCCAAGGAGCTCAACATCAACAGCGTGGCCGACTTCGTGAAGTACGCAAAGGCGAATCCCGGCAAGCTCAACATGGCCTCGAGCGGCAGCGGCACCTCGATCCACCTGGCGGGCGAGCTCTTCAAGACCATGACTGGCAGCTTCATGACGCACATCCCCTATCGCGGATCGGGCCCGGCGCTCTTGGACCTGGTCGGCGGCAACGCCGATGTGATGTTCGACAACCTGCCCTCGTCGATGCAGCAGATCAAGGGCGGCAAGCTCAAGGCGCTGGCGGTGACCAGCGCAAAGCGCTCGCCGGCCCTGCCCGACGTGCCGACGGTCGAAGAGGCCGGAGGCCCGTCGCTCAAGGGTTACGAGGCGAGTTCGTGGTTCGGCCTGCTGGCCCCGGCCGGCACCCCGCCCGAAATCGTGAACCGCATTCAGCAGGAAGTGGCCAAGTCGCTCGGCACCGCGGCGATCAAGGAAAAGATGCTGGCCCAGGGCGCGATCCCGAGCGGCAACCCGCCGGCCGAGTTCGCCAAGTTCATCGACAGCGAGCACGCCAAGTGGGCGAAGGTGGTAAAGGCCTCAGGCGCGAAGGTGGACTAGCCTAATCGACACGTGGGGGCTACACCTCCCACATCACATCCTTGCGGTCGGCCAGCGAGTCCTTGAGCATGTGCAGCAAGGGCACGGCGCGCTGGTGCAGCGTGATGTGCTGCTTCTCGGCCTCCTCGTCATGGCCTTCGACGGCGAAGTCGTCGTTGTTGTGCGCGTTGTGGGCTTCACGCGCCATGGCCGCCTCCAGCGCCGCGATGGCGGCCGGCATCTGCTCCACCGTCACGATGCCCTTGCGCTCCGGCGCCTTGCCAATGATGTCGAACAACTGACGCGCGTGAGTTTCGAGCATCACGAAAGGGGGGCTGGCCCGCGATTTGAATCGATACAGCATGGTGCCTCGCTCGGTTACTTGTAGATGTAGTCGCGGACAAAAGGGTACACCGATTGCGCGCCGCGCAGCGCGCCGTCCTCGACCTTGCCGTCGGGCCGAGTGGCGAGCATCTGGTGCAGCGAAATCCAGCCCTGTTCGAAGCACATCGCCGAACCGGCCAGGTACAGGCGGTAGGCGCGCAGGATGCGCTCGGCATTGCCGCCCTGCCGCCCGCCGGCGCGCTGTAGGACCTCGCGCGCTTCGTCGAGCCGGGACTCGAGCGCATCCGACCAGGCCCAGAGCGTGCGCGCGTAGTGCGGCCGCAGGTTTTCGGTGTCGACCATCTCCAGGCCCGCGGCCACTGTCTCGCGCAGCACGTGCGTGACGTGCAGGAGTTCGCCGCCCGGGAAGATGTACTTCTCGATGAAGTCGCCCATGCCGGCGCCGAGCTGCTTGTAGTCGAGCTGGCCGGAGGTGATGCCGTGGTTCATGACCAGTCCGCCGGGCTTGAGCAATGAATGAATCTTGTGGAAGTAGACCGGCATGTTGACGCTGCCGACATGCTCGAACATGCCGACCGACGAGATCTTGTCGAAGGGCCGGTCTTCTTCGAGCTTGCGGTAGTCGCGCAGTTCGACGCGCACCCGGCCCTGCAAGCCTTTCTCCTCGATCAGGCGCTGCACGTGCGCATGCTGGTTCTTCGACAGCGTGATGCCGGTCGCGTCGACGCCGTAATGTTCGGCCGCCCACAGCAGGAGCCCGCCCCAGCCCGAGCCGATGTCAAGAAAGCGCTCGCCCGGCTGCAGCATGAGCTTGCGGCAGATGTGGTCGAGCTTGGCCTCCTGGGCCTGCGCCAGCGTCATCCCGGCGTCACGGAAGTAGGCGCACGAATAGACGCGCCGAGGGTCGAGCCACAGCGCGTAGAAATCGTCCGACACGTCGTAGTGGAACTCGATCTGCGCCGCGTCCTTGCCCATCGAGTGGGAGCCGCGCGACTTGGCGCGCCGCTGCATGCGACTCCACCAGCTGGTGTTGGTCTCGGCGGGATTGCCGGGCAGGAGGCTGACCGCAACGTCGATCAGGTCGCGCATCTTTCCTTCGATCTGGACCCGGCCTTCGACATAAGCCTCGCCGATGGCGCCGATCTGGCGGGCGCCGAGCTTGGCGAGCGCCGACCACTCGGAGAAGGCGAGCGTGACGCGCGAGCCGGGCTTGGCGACCTGTCGCCCATCGGGCAGCTGCAGCGTGACTGGAACAGACAGCGCGGAAAGCTGGGACTCGATCTTCGGCAACAGGCTTGACATGGCTGATTTTTGCCAGCAGCGGCGAAATTCGTCAACCGACCTCAGCGAAAACCCTCTTCGGGTTGACAACAGATCGTTTAGGCCTAAACTATTGATCCATGAATAGCTTCGCAACGGATCTGCAGCGCGTGCTGTGCATCGGCGGCGGCCCCGCCGGCCTCTACTTCGCGCTCCTGATGAAGGCCCGACGACCGGCGCTCGAGGTCACGGTGATCGAGCGCAACCGGCCCTTCGACACCTTCGGCTGGGGCGTGGTGCTGAGCGACCAGACGCTCGCCAACCTCGCGGCCGCCGACCCCGAAACGGCCGCGCTGATCGGCCGGGAGTTCCATCACTGGGACGACATCCAGGTGTTCTTCAAGGGACGCCAGGTGCGCTCGGGCGGCCACGGCTTCTGCGGCATCGGCCGCAAGCGACTCTTGAACATCCTGCAGGAGCGCTGCCTGGCGCTCGGCGTCAAGCTGGTGTTCGAGACCGACGCCACGGACGACCAGGCCTTGGCCGCGGAGTACGACGCCGACCTGGTGATCGCCAGCGACGGGCTCAACAGCCGCATCCGCCAGCGCTACGCCGAGGTCTTCGAGCCCGACATCGACCTGCGCCAATGCCGCTTTGTCTGGCTGGGCACGCACCAGACCTTCGATGCCTTCACCTTCGCCTTCGAGAAGACCGAGCACGGCTGGTTCCAGGCCCATGCCTATCAGTTCGACGACAAGACCTCGACCTTCATCGTCGAAACGCCCGAAGCGGTGTGGCAGGCCCACGGCCTCGACAAGATGGAGCAGCCCGAGGCGATCGCCTTCTGCGAGAAGCTCTTCGCCAAGTACCTCGGCGGCCACGAACTGATCAGCAACGCCACCCACCTGCGCGGCTCGGCCAACTGGATCCGCTTTCCGCGCGTGATCTGCAAGCACTGGACGCACCGCGTCGAGGTGAACGGCAAGACCGTGCCGGTGGTGCTGATGGGCGACGCCGCGCACACGGCGCACTTTTCGATCGGCTCGGGCACCAAGCTCGCGCTCGAGGATGCGATCGACCTCAGCGACGAGTTCGCGCGCGGCGGCAGCGTGGACCACGTGCTCGAAGCCTACGAGGCGCGGCGCAGCGTCGAGGTGCTCAAGATCCAGAACGCGGCGCGCAATTCGACCGAATGGTTCGAGAACGTGCACCGCTACACCGGCATGGAGATCGAGCAGTTCGCCTACTCGCTGCTGACGCGCTCGCAACGCATCAGCCACGAGAACCTGCGGCTGCGCGACACGCAATGGCTGGGCGGCTACGAGGCATGGCTCGCGGGCGGCAAGCCACTGCCGCCGATGCTGATGCCCCTCACGGTGCGCAGCCTCACGCTCAAGAACCGCATCCTGGTTTCGCCGATGGCGACCTACAGCGCGGTCGACGGCGTGCCGCAGGACTTTCTGCTCGTGCACCTCGGCGCGCGTGCGCTCGGCGGCGCCGCGATGGTGTTCGTCGAGATGACCAGCCCGACGCCCGAGGGCCGCATCACGCCCGGCTGCACGGGGCTCTACAACGATGCGCAGTCGACGGCCTTCAAGCGCATCGTCGACTTCGTGCACACGCAGACCACCGCGAAGATCGGCATGCAGCTGGGCCACAGCGGGCCGAAGGGCTCGACCCAGCTCGGCTGGGAAGAAATCGACGAACCGCTGCCGCAAGGCAACTGGCCGGTGATCGCCGCCAGCGCGCTGCCCTATGGCGAACAGAATCAGCTGCCCGCCGCGATGACGCGCGAGCAGATGGACACGCTGCGCGACCAGTTCGTCGCCTCGACCCGACGCGCGGCCGAGGCCGGCTTCGACTGGCTCGAGCTGCACTGCGCCCACGGCTACCTGCTGGCCTCCTTCATCAGCCCGCTGACCAATCTGCGCACCGACGAGTACGGCGGCAGCCTCGACAACCGCTGCCGCTATCCGCTCGAAGTGTTCCGCGCCATGCGCGCGGCCTGGCCCGCCGAGCGGCCGATGAGCGTGCGCATCTCGGCCCACGACTGGGCGCCCGGCGGCAACACCGATGCCGACGCGGTGGTGGTGGCGCGGCTCTTCAAGGAAGCGGGCTGCGACTTCATCGACGTCTCCTCGGGCCAGACCACGCGCGCGGCAAAGCCGGTGTACGGCCGCATGTACCAGACGCCTTTTGCAGACCGCATCCGCAACGAGGTGGGCATCTCGACCATCGCGGTCGGCGCCATCACCGATGCCGACCAGGCCAACAGCATCATCGCCGCGGGACGCGCCGACCTGTGCGCGATTGCCCGGCCGCACCTGGCCGACCCGGCGTGGACCCTGCACGAGACGGCCAAGCTGCAAAGCCGCGACGTCGATTGGCCCAAGCAATACCTGAGCGGGCGCGACCAGATGTACCGCGAGATCGCCAAGCAGCAGCAGCTGGCTGCCGCGATGGCAGCGCCGGCCGTTCCTCGCAATACCGAGGAGGAGCAATAGCATGGACCTTGAAGCGCGAGCCCACAGCGAGCATCCCGAGGAACTGCGGCTCTGGCTGCGCCTTCTGACCTGCACCCAACTGATCGAGAAGCAGGTGCGCAACGAGCTGCGCGAGCAGTTCGCCACCACGCTGCCCCGCTTCGACCTGATGTCGCAGCTCGAACGCTCGCCGGACGGGCTGAAGATGAACGAGCTGTCGCGCCGCATGATGGTCACCGGCGGCAACGTCACCGGCATCACCGACCAGCTGGTGGCCGAGGGGCTGGTCGAGCGCGTCGACGTCGAGGGCGATCGACGCGCCTGGCGCGTGCGCCTCACGACGCGCGGCCGCAAGCTCTTCAACGAGATGGCGCAACAGCACGAGGCCTGGATCGTCGATGCCTTCGCGGGCCTGAGCGCGAAGGAGATCACGCAGCTCCACAGGCTGCTCGGCAAGGTCAAGCAGCATTCACATCAGCAATTGGCGGAGGCCCTATGAAGCACTACATCGGCGCAGGCAGTCCCATGCGCGCGCAATTCGAGCCGAAGGCCGGCTACGAGGCCGAGCATTTCAGCTGGTCGTTCGCGGACGGCATCGGCACCGTCACGCTGAACCGGCCGGAGCGCAAGAATCCGCTGACCTTCGATTCGTATGCAGAGCTGCGCGACCTGTTCCGCGCGCTGAATTTCGCGACCGACGTCAAGGCGATCGTCGTGACGGGCGCGGGCGGCAACTTCTGTTCCGGCGGCGACGTGCACGAGATCATCGGGCCCCTCACGCAGATGCGCATGCCGGAGCTGCTTGAGTTCACGCGCATGACCGGCGACCTGGTGAAGGCAATCCGCCATTGCCCGCAACCGATCGTCGGCGCGATCGACGGCGTCTGCGCCGGCGCCGGCGCGATGATCGCGCTGGCCTGCGACCTGCGCTACGGCACGCCCGCGGCGCGCACCGCGTTCCTCTTCACGCGCGTCGGACTGGCCGGCGCCGACATGGGCGCCTGCGCGCTGCTGCCGCGCGTGATCGGCCAGGGCCGCGCCTCGGAGCTGCTCTTCACCGGCCGCGCGATGACGGCGCAGGAAGGCCACGCCTGGGGTTTCTTCAATGCGCTGCACGAGAGCGATGCGCTGCTCGGCGCCGCCACCACGGTGGCGCGCGAACTCGCTGAAGGCCCGAGCTTTGCGCACGGCATGACCAAGACCATGCTGTCGCAGGAATGGGCGATGACCATCGACCAGGCGATCGAGGCCGAGGCGCAGGCGCAGGCGATCTGCATGCAGACCGAGGACTTCAGGCGCGCCTTCGAGGCCTTTGCCGCCAAGCGCAAGCCGGTGTTCGGGGGGGACTGACGCAATGGCCGCCTCGCCCACACCTCCTTCCACGGCGCACCTGGCGCTGCCCTTCTTCGACGATGCGCACCGGGCGTTGGCACGCGAGCTGCTGCCCTGGGCCGCCGCGCAGTCGGTGGACGAGCGCGATGACCGCGCCGCCTGCCGCGACTGGGTGAAGCGGCTCGGCCAGGGCGGCTGGCTGCGCTATTGCGTGCCGGCTTCTGCGGGCGGCGCGCTGGAGCGCCTCGATTCGCGCGCGCTGGTGCTGCTGCGCGAGACGCTGGCCTTCCACTCGCCGCTGGCCGATTTCGCTTTTGCGATGCAAGGCCTGGGCAGCGGCGCCATCACGCTGGCGGGCAATGCATCGCAACAGAGCGACTATCTGGGCGCCGTGGCGCGCGGCGACAAGATCGCGGCCTTCGCGCTCAGCGAACCCGAGGCCGGCTCGGACGTCGGCGCGATGGCGATGCAGGCCGTCGGCACTTCTGACAGCTGGCGGCTCACGGGCGAGAAGACCTGGATCAGCAATGGCGGCATTGCGGACTTCTACTGCGTGTTCGCGAAAACCGATCCGGCTGCCGGCTCGCGCGGCATCACGGCCTTCGTCGTCGATGCGGACACGGCCGGACTCGACACCTCGGCGCACATCGAAGTGATGGCGCCGCACCCGCTCGCCACGCTGCGCTTCGACGGCTGCCTCGTGCCGCGCGAGGCCCAGCTCGGCGAGTTGCATGGCGGCTTCAAGCTCGCGATGCGCACGCTCGACATCTTTCGCGCCTCGGTGGCCGGCGCTGCGCTCGGCATGGCGCGGCGCGCGCTGGCCGAAGCGGTCCATCACGCGACCCACCGGCGCATGTTCGGCCAGACGCTGGCCGACTTCCAGCTCACGCAGGCGAAGCTCGGCGAGATGGCGGCACTGATCGACGGCGCGGCGCTGCTCACCTACCGGGCCGCCTGGATGCGCGACGACAGCGAAACCCGCGGCGCGCCCGCCGCCGCCGACCTCACGGCCGCGGCGGCCATGGCCAAGATGTGCGCGACCGAGAACGCAAGCCGCGTGATCGACATGGCGCTGCAGATGCATGGCGGCCTTGGCGTGAAGGTGGGCACCAAGGTGGAGAGCCTCTACCGCGATATCCGCTCGCTGCGCATCTACGAGGGTGCGACCGAGGTGCAGCAACTGATCATCGGCAAGGCCGTGCTGCGGAGCCAGACATGAGTGCACAGGTCGATCGCTTCGTCCACGACCGGCTGCCGCCGGCCGATCAACTGCCGATGTTCCGCTACGACCGGCCCGAATTGCAGTTGCCCGATCAGCTCAATCTGGTGGAAGCCCTGTTCGACAAGGCCATGTCTCAGGGCCTGGCGGACAAGCCGATGCTGCGCTCGCCGGATCGCACCCTGAGCTACGGCGAAGTAGCGGCCGAGGTCAACCGCATCGCGCAGGTGCTGGTGGAAGACCTGGGCCTTGTGCCCGGCAATCGCGTGCTGTTGCGCGGCGGCAATTCGATCGCCATGGCGCTGGCCTGGCTGGCGGTGGTCAAGGCCGGCCTGATCGCTGTCGCCACCATGCCGCTGCTGCGGGCAAAGGAGCTGGGCGACATCATCGAGAAATCGCGGCCGGTGGTTGCGCTGTGCGACGGCAAGTTGCTCGACGAGCTGCGGATCGCGCAGCAGGCGCATCCGGTGCTGCACACCCTCGTAGCCTTCAATCAGCCGGACGCGCCCGATTCGCTGACCGCGCGTGCCGCCAAAAAAAGCGGCGTGTTCAAGGCCTGCCCCACGGCCGCCGACGACATCGCGCTCTTGGCCTTCACCTCCGGCACCACCGGCAAGCCGAAGGCGCCGGTGACCACGCACCGCGACGTGCTTGCGATGTGCGAGACCTGGCCGCGCCACGTGCTGCAGGCCCGCAGCGACGACATCGTGCTGGGGTCGCCGCCGCTGGCCTTTACCTTCGGCCTGGGCGGCCTGCTGATCTTCCCGATGTGGGCAGGGGCCTCGGTGTACTTCCACGACGCCCCCTACACGCCCGAGACGATGGTCAAGGCCATCCGCGAGGCCGGCGCCACCATCTGCTACACGGCGCCCACTTTCTACAGACAGATGGCGCCCTTCGCCAAGGCTTCGGGCTTGCCGAGCCTGCGCATCAGCGTGAGCGCGGGCGAGGCCCTGCCCGACGCAACCCGCCAGCTGTGGAAGGAGGCCACGGGCATCGAGATGCTGGACGGCATCGGCGGCACCGAGGTGTTCCACATCTACATTTCGGCCGCCGGCGACCAGGTTCGGCGCGGCGCGGTCGGCAAGGTCGTGCCCGGCTTCACCGCCAAGGTGGTGGACGACGAGGGCAACGAAGTGCCGCGCGGCACCGTCGGCAAGCTGGCGCTCATCGGGCCGGTCGGATGCCGCTACCTCGACGATCCGCGGCAGGCCGACTATGTGAAGAAGGGCTGGAACTACCCCGGCGACGCCTTCGTGCAGGACGAGGACGGCTATTTCTTCTACCAGTCGCGCGCCGACGACATGATCATCACCGCAGGCTACAACGTCGGCGGGCCGGAGGTCGAAGATGCGCTGCTGAAGCATCCGGCGGTCGCCGAATGCGGCGTGATAGGCAAGCCCGACGCGGAGCGCGGAATGATCGTCAAGGCCTTCTGCGTGCTGAAGCCCGGCCACACCGGCGATGCGGCGCTGGTCAAGGCGCTGCAGGACCACGTCAAGGCCACCATCGCGCCCTTCAAATACCCACGGGAGATCGAGTTCGTCGCGGGGCTGCCTCGCACCGAGACCGGCAAGCTCCAACGATTCAAACTGAGGCAAATCACACCATGATCAAACTTTTGCAACCGCCCGGCTGGGCACCCCCGAAGGGCTATGCGAACGGCGTCGCCGCGCGCGGCACGATGGTGTTCGTCGGCGGCCAGGTCGGCTGGAATGCACAGCAGCAGTTCGTGTCGGACGACTTCATCGAGCAGACCGGGCAGGCCCTGCGCAACATCGCCGACATCCTGCACGAAGCCGGCGCCGGCCCCGAACACATGGTGCGCATGACCTGGTACGTGACCGATCGGGATGAGTACAACCGGCGCCTGGGCGAGCTCGGGCCTGTCTATCGCGAAACGATGGGCCGGAACTTCCCGGCGATGACTTGCGTGCAGGTCGCAGCGCTGGTGGAGTCGCGCGCCAAGGTGGAGATCGAGGTCACGGCGGTGCTGCCCGACTGAGCCCGGCGGCTTCCGCGCGCGCCGGCAGCCTCAGAGTACTTCCTCGTGGGTCGCTGGCTCGGCGCCCGGATCCGAGAGGATGAGCGCTGCGCGATAGGCAGCGCGCCCCGCGATCTTCGTTTCGGCTGCCAGCTTTTTCCATAGCTGTTCCCGCTCGACCGGCGACAGGGCCGTGGGCTGATCGATCAATGAATGCGCGATCGCCAGCAGCGAAATGGCCGATGTCAGGCAAAAACTGAGTGCCGCCGTCGTCGGACGGCTGCGGTAATTCGCCTGTTCGCCGCGACGAATCTGGTCTTCCTCGCTCGGACTGAGAGAAAGAAGATCGGTCGTCGGGTGAAATGGAACGGCAGGTTCGTCATTGAAAATATAGTCGACCGCCTGCTCGACAGCGCCCATTGCGTTTTCAATCAGACCCCGTGAAATCGAAGGGTCGGTCATGAAAGTCCCTTATTTGCGCAATTCACAGACTTCTCGTCCTTCAACTGTTCTCGAATCGGCCAGATGTTACACATGTCACGCGCATGCATCCGTGATCTTTGTCACGCGGCTCAGGCGTTTTGGGCTCGTTTCGCCATGAAAAAGAGTAGTTTGGCACTAGCGACAAACTGAGGAGAAAAGAACCCGAAATCGATGGCGCGCAGTCTTTTTCTTGAGGCGCCAGAAAGCAAAACGCCCACTCGAAAGTGGGCGTTTTGCTTATTCATCAACAACCTTTTGGGTTGCCGGAAATTTGGTTGCGCGAGCAAGATTTGAACTTGCGACCTTTGGGTTATGAGCCCAACGAGCTACCAGGCTGCTCCATCGCGCGGCAAGATGAAATTATAGCTTATTCTTCGCCGGCCTGCTCGTCGGCAGGGGCTTCAGTCACTTCGGGACGATCAACCAGTTCGACCAGCGCCATCGGCGCGTTGTCGCCCACGCGGAACCCCATTTTCAGGATGCGCGTGTAGCCGCCCGGACGTGCTTGGTAGCGAGGACCGAGTTCGCCGAACAGCTTGACCACGCTGTCGCGGTCGCGCAGGCGATCGAAGGCCAGGCGCTTGTTGGCGACCGTCGGCTTCTTGGCCAGGGTGATCATCGGCTCGATGACGCGGCGCAGTTCCTTGGCCTTGGGGACCGTGGTCTTGATGACCTCGTGCTCGATGAGCGAGTTCATCATGTTCTGCAGCATCGCGAGGCGGTGCGAGCTGGTGCGGTTGAGTTTGCGGAGTCCGTGTCCGTGACGCATGGTGCTTTTCCTTTACTTTATAAAAACAGGCAGCCGTGTCAGGTACTGCCCGGTGCAACACACAGGTGTGGTGATTCTTAACGCTTATCCAGACCGGCCGGCGGCCAGCTTTCGAGCTTCATGCCCAAGGTCAGGCCGCGCGAGGCGAGCACTTCCTTGATTTCGTTCAGCGACTTGCGACCCAGGTTCGGGGTCTTGAGCAGCTCGTTCTCGGTGCGCTGGATCAAGTCACCGATGTAGTAGATGTTCTCGGCCTTCAGGCAGTTGGCCGAACGCACCGTGAGTTCGAGCTCGTCGACCGGACGCAGCAGGATCGGATCGAACTGCTGGGCGCTGCGCGGTGCGGGTGCATCGAACGCGGCCAGTTCGCCGCCTTCGAGCTGCGCGAACACGGCCAGCTGCTCGACCAGGATCTTGGCCGAGGCGCGAACCGCGTCTTCGGCGGTGATCGCGCCGTTGGTCTCGATCTCGACCAGGAGCTTGTCGAGGTCGGTACGCTGCTCGACACGGGCGCTTTCGACCGTGTAGCTCACGCGCTTGACCGGCGAGAACGAGGCGTCGAGCACGATGCGGCCGATCGACTTGGTCGGCTCGTCCGCATAGCGGCGCATCGTGCCGGGCACATAGCCGCGGCCCTTCTCGACCTTGATCTGCATGTCGAGCTTGCCGCCCTGCGACAGATGGGCGATCACGTGGTCGGGGTTGATGATCTCGACGTCGTGCGGCGTCTGGATGTCCGACGCGGTGACCGCGCCTTCGCCGTCCTTGCGCAGGCTCAACGTGACTTCGTCGCGGTTGTGGAGCTTGAACACCACGCCCTTGAGGTTCAGCAGGATGTTGACGACATCTTCCTGCACGCCATCGATCGACGAGTACTCATGCAGCACGCCGGCGATCGTCACTTCGGTGGCGGAGTAACCGACCATCGACGACAGCAGCACGCGGCGCAGCGCGTTGCCGAGCGTGTGGCCATAGCCGCGCTCGAAGGGCTCGAGCGTGACCTTGGCCTTGTTGGCGGCCAGTTGCTCGACCTGAATGGTCTTGGGTTTCAGCAGGGTGGTTTGCATTCAGACTTCCTCTCAATACCCCCGGTTCGTTACACCGGTAAGGCTGGTGAAGTGCCCACACGCGGTGCGGCGCGGGAGGGAACAAAAAATCAAAGAACGGGCCGCCGCCAGGCGGCACGTTGTCGTCTGTGACTCGTTAACGCGAGTACAGCTCCACGATCAGCGATTCGTTGATGTCGGCCGCGAATTCGTCGCGATCGGGCACCTTCTTGAAAGTACCTTCGGCCTTGTCGGCGTTCACTTCGACCCAGGCCGGGATGCCGACCTGCTGGGCGAGTTGCAGCGCTTCGGCGATGCGGGTCTGCTTCTTCGACTTGTCGCGCACTGCGATCACGTCGCCGGTCTTGACCAGGTACGACGGGATATTGACCGACTGGCCGTTCACCGTGATCGCCTTGTGCGAAACCAGCTGGCGCGCTTCGGCGCGCGTCGAGCCGAAGCCCATGCGGTAGACCACGTTGTCCAGGCGCGATTCGAGGATGAACAGCAGGTTGGCGCCGGTGTTGCCACGGCGGCGATCGGCTTCCTCGAAATAGCGGCGGAACTGCTTCTCGAGCACGCCGTACATGCGCTTGACCTTCTGCTTCTCGCGCAGTTGCAGGCCGAAGTCGGAGGTGCGCTGACCCGAGGTGCGGCCATGCTGGCCGGGCTTGGAGTCGAATTTGGCCTTGTCCTGGATCGAACGACGGGCGCTCTTCAGGAACAGGTCGGTGCCTTCGCGACGGGAGAGTTTGGCCTTGGGGCCGAGGTAGCGTGCCACTTGATCTTCCTTTATGTCATCTGCCGCAGAGGCTGTCTGCGGGAGCCATCAGCGGCGTGCCGATGGCGGTGGGCTTGTTGAAAAACAAAACGCGCAGCCGGCTCGAAAGCTGACTGCGCCGGGCGTCTTCGCCTTAGATGCGGCGGCGCTTTTGCGGACGGCAGCCGTTGTGCGGAACCGGCGTCACATCGGCGATCGAGTTGATGCGGATGCCGAGCGCGGCGAGTGCGCGCACCGACGATTCGCGTCCCGGGCCCGGGCCCTTGATCTCGACGTCGAGGTTCTTGATGCCTTGTTCCACCGCAGCGCGACCGGCGACTTCCGAAGCGACCTGCGCAGCGAACGGCGTCGATTTGCGCGAGCCCTTGAAGCCCTGGCCACCCGACGACGCCCACGACAGGGCGTTGCCCTGGCGATCGGTGATCGTGATGATCGTGTTGTTGAACGAGGCGTGCACGTGCGCGACGCCGTCCGCAACGTTCTTGCGGACCTTCTTGCGAACGCGTTGCGCTGCGTTGTTGGCAGGAGCTTTAGCCATGCTGATCTATCCTTACTTCTTCAGGGATTGCGCGGCCTTGCGCGGACCCTTGCGGGTGCGGGCGTTGGTGCGCGTGCGCTGGCCGCGCATAGGCAGGCCGCGACGGTGACGGAAGCCGCGGTAGCAGCCGATGTCCATCAAGCGCTTGATGTTCATCGTCGTTTCGCGACGCAGGTCACCTTCGATGGTGAAGAGCGCGATCTGGTCGCGGATCTTCTCGAGATCGGCGTCGGTCAGATCCTTGATCTTCTTCGAATACTCGATGCCGCTCGCTTCGCAGATCTTGCGGGCGCGGGTGCGACCGATGCCGAAGATGGCGGTCAGGCCGATCTCAGCGTGCTTGTGCGGCGGAATGTTGATGCCAGCAATACGTGCCATGTGCGTCCTCTAATACTCTTTCAATCAACCCTGGCGCTGCTTGTGGCGCGGGTCGGTACAGATCACGCGCACCACACCCTTGCGGCGGATGATCTTGCAATTACGGCAAATGGTTTTGACCGAAGCCGAAACTCTCATTTCATTCTCCTAAAACTCTGTCCAACCCGGCGACTCATTTCGCCCGAAACACGATGCGCGCCCGGCTCAAGTCATAGGGCGTCAACTCGACGGTGACCTTGTCACCTGGAAGGATGCGGATGTAGTGCATCCGCATCTTTCCGGAAATATGTCCCAAGACGACGTGCCCATTTTCCAGCTTCACCCGGAAGGTCGCATTCGGCAGGTTCTCCTGAACCTCGCCCTGCATCTGGATGACATCGTCCTTCGACATCTCAATCGCCTAGGAAGTCTTGAAATTGGCCTTCTTTAACAGCGATTCGTACTGCTGCGACATCATGTAGTTCTGCACTTGGGCCATGAAGTCCATCGTGACAACCACGATGATCAGCAGAGAGGTGCCGCCAAAATAGAACGGCACGTTGTATTTCAGGATCAGGAACTCGGGCAGCAGGCAGACGAAGGTGATGTACACCGCGCCGGCCAGCGTCAGACGAACCAGGATCTTGTCGATATAGCGCGCAGTCTGGTCGCCCGGACGAATGCCCGGAATGAACGCACCGCTCTTCTTCAGGTTATCCGCCGTCTCGCGGCTGTTGAACACGAGCGCCGTGTAGAAGAAGCAGAAGAACACGATCGCGGTGGCATAGAGCAGCACGTAGATCGGCTGCCCCGGCGTCAGCGCGCTCGCGATGTCCTTGATCCAGCGCATGCTCTCGCCGGTGCTGAACCAGCCCACCACGGTGGTCGGCAGCAGGATGATCGACGACGCGAAGATCGGCGGGATCACGCCGGCCATGTTCAGCTTCAGCGGCAGGTGCGAGGACTGGCCGCCGTAGACCTTGTTGCCGACCTGACGCCGCGCGTAGTTCACCAGGATCTTGCGCTGACCGCGTTCGACGAACACGACGAAGTAGGTCACCAGGATGACCACCGCGACGATGAACAGCGCGATGATCACGTTCATGGCGCCGGTGCGTACCAGTTCGAGCAAGCCGCCGATCGCGCTCGGCAAGCCGGCTGCGATGCCCGCGAAGATCAGGATCGAGATCCCGTTGCCCAGACCGCGCTCTGTGATCTGCTCGCCGAGCCACATCAGGAACATCGAGCCCGCCGTGAGGCTGACCATCGCCGTGATGCGGAAGCCGAAGCCGGGCGAGATCACCAAGCCTGCCGACGATTCCAGCGCCACAGCGATGCTGAAGGACTGGAACAGGGCCAGGCCCAGCGTGCCGTAGCGCGTGTACTGGGTGATCTTGCGCCGGCCGGCTTCGCCTTCCTTCTTCAACTGCTCGAAGGTCGGCACCACGTAGGTCATCAACTGCATGATGATCGACGCGGAGATGTACGGCATGATGCCCAACGCGAACACGGTGAAGCGCGACAGCGCCCCGCCGGAGAACATGTTGAACAGGCTCAGGATGCCGCCCTGCTGGCCCTGGAACAGCTGCGCGAGTTGGTCCGGGTTGATGCCCGGCACCGGAATGTGAGCTCCGATGCGATAGACCACGAGCGCGAGCAGCAAAAAGACGAGCCGGCGACGCAGGTCGCCGAACTTGCCTGTTTTTGCGAGCGTTGCCGCGTTGGTTGCCACGAAGACTTCTTTCAGTCCGATCAGGCCACGCTGCCGCCGGCTGCTTCGATCGCAGCCTTGGCGCCGGCGCTCGCACCGATGCCGGTCAGCTTGACGGCCTTGGTGAGTTCACCCGACTTGATGACCTTGACGACCTTGGCGATCTGACCGACCAGGCCGGCTTGCTTGAGCGCCAGCACGTCGACTTCGGCCAGGCCGAGCTTCTCGAGCGAGGTCAGCGTCACCTCGGCGTTGTACTTGAGCAGCTGCGACTTGAAGCCACGCTTGGGCAGACGGCGCTGCAGCGGCATCTGGCCGCCTTCGAAGCCGACCTTGTGGAAACCGCCCGCACGCGACTTCTGGCCCTTGTGGCCGCGGCCCGCGGTCTTGCCGAGGCCGGAGCCGATACCGCGTCCGACACGGCGCTTGGCGTGCTTGGAGCCGTCAGCCGGCTTGATGCCATTGAGTTCCATATACGTCTCTCTTAGCGACTCTGTTTAGAGCACTTTGACCAGATAACTGATCTTGTTGATCATGCCGCGCACCGCGGGCGTGTCTTGCAGTTCGCTCACGCTGTTGAGCTTGCGCAGACCCAGACCACGCACGGTGGCGCGATGCGATTCCTTGGTGCCGATCGGGCTCTTGACCAATTGCACCTTGAGGGTTTGTTGTTGCGTCGTCATGTCGATGCTTCCGTTCAGGCGGTGAAGAGTTCTTCGACGGTCAGGCCGCGCTTGGCAGCGACTTCGGACGCCGTCGTCGAATTCTTCAGGCCGTCCAGCGTGGCGCGGACCATGTTGTAGGGGTTCGAGGAACCATGGCTCTTGGCCACGATGTCGGTGATGCCCATGACTTCGAACACGGCGCGCATCGGGCCGCCGGCGATGATGCCGGTACCCTTCGGCGCCGGGATCATGACCACCGAGGCAGCGCCCCAATGGCCCGTCACGCGGTGATGCAGCGTGCCATTCTTGATCGAGATCTTCGCGAGGTTGCGGCGTGCTTCTTCCATCGCCTTTTGCACGGCAGCCGGCACTTCCTTCGACTTGCCCTTGCCCATGCCGACGCGGCCGTCGCCGTCACCCACCACGGTGAGTGCTGCGAAACCGAGGATACGACCGCCCTTCACCACCTTGGTGACGCGGTTGATCGCGATCATCTTCTCGCGCAGACCGTCTTCGGGGCCTTCGCTCTGCGTTCTTGCCTGAATCTTTGCCATTTTGAATCTCGTGTCCGGTTAGAACTGCAGGCCAGCTTCGCGCGCCGCATCGGCCAGCGCCTTGACGCGGCCGTGGTAGGCGAAACCTGCGCGATCGAAAGCAACCTTCTCGATGCCGGCGGCCTTCGCCTTCTCAGCGATACGCTTGCCGACCACCGTGGCCGCAGCGGCGTTGCCGCCCTTGCCGGAACCACCCAGCGAGGTTCGCACTTCGGCTTCGGCCGTCGATGCGGTGGCAATCACCTTGGTGCCGTCGTCGGAGATGACGGTGGCGTAGATGTGCAGATTGGTGCGGTTCACCGTCAGGCGCGCCACGCCTTGCGTCGCAATACGGATGCGGGTCTGGCGCGAACGGCGGAGACGCTGTGCTTTTTTGGTCAACATCATTTTGCTGCCCCTTACTTCTTCTTGGTCTCTTTGATCACGATCTTCTCGTCCGCATAGCGGATGCCCTTGCCCTTGTAGGGCTCGGGCGGACGAATCGCGCGGATCTCAGCGGCCACTTGGCCGACGCGTTGGCGGTCGGCACCCTTGATCACGATTTCGGTCGGCGTCGCCGTCGCCACCGTGATGCCTTGCGGCATGTCGATGTTGACCGGGTGCGAGTAACCGACCTGCAGGTTCAGCTTGGCGCCTTGCGCCTGGGCCTTGTAGCCCACGCCGAGCAGGCTCAGCTTCTTCTCGAAGCCCTTGGTCACACCGACCACCATGTTGTTCACCAGCTGGCGAACCGTGCCGCTCATCGCATTGGCTTCACGCGATTCGTTGGCGGGCTCGAAGCTCAGCTTGCCGTCCTTGCTGACGACATTCACCAGCGCGTTCAACGCAAGGTTGAGCGTGCCGCCCGTGCCCTTGACGCTGATCTGGTCTTCCTTGATCGACACATCCACGCCTGCGGGGATGGCGACCGGCATTTTTCCTACTCGGGACATTTCAGTTTCTCCTCGATGTCTCGTTTAGGCGACGTAGCACAGCACTTCGCCACCGACACCGGTAGCGCGCGCCTTGCGGTCGGTCATCACGCCCTTGGGGGTCGTGACGATGGCGACGCCGAGGCCGTTCTGGACTTGCGGAATGGCGGCGCTGGCCTTGTAGACGCGCAGGCCGGGACGGCTCACGCGCTCGATGCGCTCGATGACCGGACGGCCAGCGTAGTATTTCAGTGCGATTTCGAGCTCGGTCTTGCCGGCTTCGGTCTTGACCTGGAAGCCGTCGATGTAGCCCTCGTCCTTCAGCACCTGTGCGATCGCGATCTTCACCTTGGAAGACGGGACCGACACGGTGGGCTTCGCCACCATCTGCGCGTTACGGATACGCGTCAGCAGGTCGGCAATGGGATCACTCATGCTCATGTTGTTTGCTCCTGCCTGGCTTACCAGCTGGCCTTGGTGACACCGGGGATGTCGCCGTTGAAGGCCAGTTCGCGGATCTTGGCGCGGGCCAGACCGAATTGGCGGAAGGTGCCGCGCGGGCGGCCGGTGATTTCGCAGCGGTTGCGCTGGCGCGTCGGATTCGCATTGCGCGGGAGCTTCTGCAGACCCAGGCGGGCGGCTGCACGCTCTTCGTCGCTCTTCTTCGCATCGTTGGCGATCGCCTTCAGTTCCGCGTGCTTGGCGGCGTACTTTGCGACCAGATTGTCGCGCTTCAGTTCGCGCTCGATCAAAGCTTTCTTAGCCACAAATCACCTCAGTTCTTGAACGGGAAACGGAAGCCAGCGAGAAGCGCCTTGGCTTCTTCATCGGTCTTGGCCGTCGTCGTGATGCTGATATTGAGACCGCGCAGGGCGTCGACCTTGTCGTATTCGATCTCGGGGAAAATGATCTGCTCTTTCACGCCGATGTTGTAGTTGCCGCGGCCGTCGAACGCACGGCCGGAGATGCCGCGGAAGTCGCGCACGCGCGGCAGGGCCACGGTCACGAAACGGTCCAGGAACTCATACATCTGCACGCCGCGCAGCGTGACCATGCAGCCGATCGGCTGGTTCTCGCGAATCTTGAAGCCGGCGATCGCCTTCTTCGACTTGGTCACGACCGGCTTCTGGCCGGCGATCTTGGTCAGGTCGGCGACGGCGTTGTCGAGAACCTTCTTGTCGGCGACCGCTTCGCCCACACCCATATTGAGCGTGATCTTGGTCAGGCGCGGGACCTGCATCGGCGACTTGTAGCCGAACTTCTCGGTCAGGTCTTTCGCGACTTTTTCGCGGTAGTGTTGTTGGAGACGTGCCATTTGAATGCCCCTTAGGCGGTCTTGATTTCGTCGCCGCTGGACTTGAAGACGCGCACGCGCTTGCCGTCCGTGACCTTGATGCCCACGCGATCGGCCTTGCCGGTCGCGGCATTGAAGATCGCCACGTTGGATTGGTGAATCGGCATGGCCTTCTCGACGATGCCACCGGTCGTGCCCTTGAGGGGGTTCGGCTTGGCGTGCTTCTTGACCAGGTTGATGCCGTCGACGATCAGGTGCGAGTCGTCCTTGCGCAGCGACACCGTGCCGCGCTTGCCCTTGTCGCGCCCGGCCAACACGATGACCTGGTCGCCTTTGCGAATCTTGTTCATGGCGTTGCGTCCTTACAGAACTTCGGGGGCCAGCGACACGATCTTCATGAACTTCTCGGTGCGCAGCTCGCGCGTGACCGGTCCGAAGATGCGGGTGCCGATGGGCTCCAGCTTGGCGTTGAGCAGAACGGCGGCATTGCCGTCGAACTTGACGAGCGAACCATCGCTGCGACGGATGCCCTTGGCGGTGCGAACCACCACTGCGCTGTAGATCTCGCCCTTCTTGACGCGACCACGCGGAGCGGCTTCCTTGATGCTGACCTTGATGACGTCGCCCACGCTGGCATAACGCCGCTTGGAGCCACCGAGCACCTTGATACACAGGACGGATTTCGCGCCCGTGTTGTCGGCCACATCGAGCCGGGATTCAGTTTGGATCATTTCGTGATATTCCCAACTTGTACCGAGGACCGCCTCGCGGCGACTCTCAGGTCAGTCTTGGGCCCGTCGTCCGCACACCAAAACCATTTCGATGCGCCTCCGTTGGGCAGAAGCTTATCGCCTTTGAAAAGCGAAGCCCGCGATTGTTGCACGACCCATGAGAGCTGTCAACTACGTGCGCCAGGCGCCATCACGGCGCCCGGTCGCAGGCAATGCAAGGTGAGCACCCGCTTTCCGAAAACGTCCAGACTTTACATTGCCATAGGCCCTCGATCGATGCCGCCTGCAGGGTAACGGCAAGCGGCGACAATTTCGATCCGCTGCAAATCCCCAGCGCGTTGCCACATTGAAGTCACGGAATCAGCCATGAACATCGCAGTCACCTTCCTGCCCCGCCGGGAGCCGACCCCCTTGCCGCCGATCGGCTTCATCGGCGGCGGCAACATGGCCAGCGCCATCATCGGCGGGCTCATCAAGCGGGACGTCCCTGCAGAGGCGCTCGAAGTCGTCGAACCTGTTGCCGAAGCCCGGGCGCGGCTCCTGCACGACTTCGGCATCACCGCCCAGCCCGAGGCCGGCGCCGCGCTCGCGCGTTGCCCTGTCGTGGTCTGGGCCGTCAAGCCGCAGAGCTTTGCGCAAGCCGCGCGGCCGGTCCGCGCCCTGACAGGCGAAGCGCTGCATCTCAGCGTCGCGGCCGGCATTCCCTCCGACAGCATCGCCCGCTGGCTGGCCACCGAGCGCGTGGTGCGCGCGATGCCCAATACGCCGGCCCTGGTCGGCCAGGGCATGACCGGCCTGTTCGCGCGGCCGGCGGTCGACGCCGACGGGCGCAAGCTGGTCGAGCAGGTGCTGGACGCCACCGGCGACCTGCTGTGGGTCGATGCCGAAAGCGCGCTCGATGCCGTGACCGCGGTCTCGGGCTCCGGCCCAGCCTATGTGTTCTATTTCATCGAGGCCATGACCGAGGCCGGCGTCGAACTGGGCCTCTCGCCCGAGCAGGCGCATCGCCTGGCCGTCGGCACCTTCAGCGGCGCATCGGCCCTGGCCGGCAATGCGAGCGAGCCGCCCGCGGTGCTGCGCGAGCGCGTCACCTCCAAGGGCGGCACCACCTATGCGGCGATCAGCTCGCTCGAGGGCGACGACATCAAGGCGAAGTTCAAGGCCGCGATCCGCGCCGCACACCAGCGCGCCGGCGAACTCGCCAAGGAATTCGGCCGCGACTAAGGCAGCGCGGTTTCAGCGCAGCGCGTAGCCGGCCACGACGCCGGCGAACACGGTGAAGCCCAGCCAGTGGTTGAGCCGGAAGGCCTTGAAGCAGCCATCACGCGTGCGCTCGCGAATCAGCAGCCAATGCCACAGCGCCTGCGCCGCCGCGACGCCGATGGCAGCGAAGAAGGCAGGACCCAGCGCCTCGCTTGCGCCGGCCGCCGCCCACACCGCCAGAAAGATCGCGTAGCTCGCCATCACGGCCGCCACATCGAAGCGGCCGAAAGTGATGGCCGAGGTCTTCATGCCGATCTTGAGGTCGTCGTCGCGGTCGACCATCGCGTACTCGGTGTCGTAGGCCAGCACCCAGAACAGGTTGCCCGCGAGCAGCCACCACGCGAAGGCCGGCACCGCGGACTGCACGGCCGCGAAGGCCATCGGGATGCCGAAGCTGAATGCAATACCCAGCACTGCCTGCGGAATCGACACGAAGCGTTTGGCATACGGATAGATCAGGGTCACCGCCAAGGCCGCGAACGACCACAGCACAGTGACGCGGTTGGTCGTGAGCACCAGCGCAAAGGCCGCCAGCGCGAGCACGGTCCCCACGGCGAGCGCCTCCTTGACCGAGATGGCGCCGCTGGTGACCGGCCGCTGGGCGGTTCGCTTGACGTGACGGTCGAAATCGCGGTCGGCCACGTCGTTGACGCAGCAGCCGGCGCTGCGCATGAGGATGGTGCCCAGCACGAACACGGTGAGCAGGTGCCAGCCCGGCCAGCCGCCCGCCGCAAACCACAGGGCGCCGAGCGACGGCCAGAGCAGCAACAGCCAACCGGCGGGACGGTTCCAGCGGATCAGGTCCAGGTATAGCGAGAGGCGGCTGCGCGGCGCGGCGGCAGTGGATGCGGACATGGGCTGATTTTGCGTCACGCCAAATAGACGCCCTCGTTTGCCGCACTAGAATCCGGCGGTTCGCGCGACGCGATCACTCTTTGCAGCGAGTCCGGCCACCGCGCCAGGACTTCCGCGCAAAAGACACCCAACCCAGAAATTTCCAGGCAGGGCACTTCCGGTTCAGTCATCGCTGCGATGGCGAGCCGCGTGGCGCTTCGCGATCCGGTTCTTGCCCTGAAGGAAATCCATGTCTATACGCCCACGCGCGCTGCGTCCACGCCTGCGCCATCTGCCCCTGACCGCTGCCGCGCTCGCCTTGCTGCATTGCACAGCGCAGGCCCAGAACAACACGCTGAAGGAAATCACGGTCAGCACCGAGCAGGACGCCGGCTACGCCCCGGCCGCCGGCAGCACCGCCACCAAGGGCAGCGCGCCGCTGCGCGACATACCGCAAGCCGTCAACGTGGTGCCGGCGCAATTGCTGCGCGACCAGGGCGCGACCTCGATGCAGGACGCGCTGCGCAACGCACCCGGCGTCGCCTTCAATCATGGCGACGGCCAACGCGACCAGGTGGTCATCCGCGGCTTCAGCGCGATCGCCGACTGGTTCGTGGACGGCGTGCGTGACGACGCGCTCTACTTTCGCGATCTGTCGGACACCGAGCGCATCGAGGTGCTCAAAGGGCCGGCCGCGGTGCTGTACGGCCGGGGGTCGTCGGGCGGCCTGATCAACCGCGTCACGAAGAAGCCGGTGTTCGGAGAATCCTTCGGCGAGGTCTCGCTCGGCCTGGGCAGCCACGACTTCAAGCGCGCGACCGCGGACCTCAACGCGCCCATCGGCGAAGCCATGGCCTTCCGCCTCAACGTGGCGCGCGAGAAGTCGGGCAGCTACCGCGACCAGCAGTTCATCGACCGCTACAGCATCGCGCCCTCGCTGGCGATGAAATTCAGCCCGCAAACCGATCTGCTGCTGCAGTACACCAACGCCTACGACCAGCGGCTGACGGACTTCGGCATTCCGGCGCTCAACGGCCGCCCGGTGAATGTGCCGATCGGCACCTACTACGGCTCCGCCTTCGCGAAGCGCGACGACACGACCACCACCAAGGTCCAGTCCTTCACCGCCACGCTGAACCATCGCCTCAGCGACGCGCTGAGCCTGCGCAACATCACGCGCTATTCCAACTACCACCTGGACCGTTACAACACGCTGCCCAGCGGCACCACGGACCCGGTGCGCCTGACCGTGGGCCGCACCCGCGGCTTCGTCGACCGGGACGAGAGCGGCTGGTTCAACCAGACCGACCTGACGTGGCACAACGAGCTCGGCGGCTTCAGGCAGGAGTGGCTGGTCGGAGCGGAGTTCGGCGTGCAGGACAAGCGCGCCTACACGGTGTCCTCGGCCACCGGCTTCGAGCGCGTGAGCATCCTGAACGCCGTCGCCGTGCCGCCGCCCATCCCTGCCGCCAGCTACCTGGCGACGAGCGCGATTCCCAACAACTCCACCTTCAAGACTGCGGCGCTCTACGCGCAGAACCAGATCACGCTGGCGCCGCAATGGAAGGCGCTGGTCGGCGGGCGCTATGACGTGTTCGACCAGGAGACTTCGTTCGAACGCTCGCTCGCCCCGCTCGCGCGCACCGACCGCAAGTTCAGCCCGCGCGCGGGCCTGGTCTGGCAGCCCAGCGAAACGCAGTCCTACTACCTCTCGTACAGCCGGTCGTTCCAGCCCTCGGCGGAAACCTTCGCACTCTCCGCGAGCAACGCCGCCAACGACCCCGAGATCACGGTGAACAAGGAGATCGGCACCAAGCTGGACTTCCTGGACGGCGCGCTCAACTTCACGGCCGCCGTCTTCAACCTGGAGCGCTCGGGCATCAAGAACAGCGATCCGGCCAACCCGGCGCGGCAGATCAATGTCGGCACGCAACGCACCAACGGGCTGGAACTCACGTTGGCCGGCAAGCTGCCGGGGCGCTGGGACGTGAGCGCGGGCTATGCCTATCTGGACGGGCGGATGGTCAAGTCGGTCGCCACGGTGAGCTCGCTTCAGCTACCGATCGGTGCGCCCATGGCGGTGCAAGGCAAGGTGGCGCCGCTCACGCCGCGGCACTCGGCCTTCCTGTGGCTCATGAAGGACCTGGGCCATGGCTTCAGCGCCGGCGGCGGGCTGAACTACATGGCCGCACGCTTTGCCTCGCTCACCAACCTGGTGACGCTGCCGTCCTATGTGACGGCCGACCTGGCCGGCAGCTACAAGACGGAGCGCTACGAGCTGGCGCTGAACCTGAAGAACATCGCCAACAAGAAGCACTACATCTCGGCCCACGGCACCGTGGACAACCTGATCCTGCCCGGCCCGCCGCGCGAGTTGCAGGTGACCCTGCGCGCCAAGTTCTGATCGGGTCCGGATCAGTCCTCGAGCAAGGAACGCAGCATCCAGGCCGTCTGGTCATGCACCGTGCAGCGCGCGGTGAGCATGTCGGCGGTCGGGTCGTCGCCGGCCTCCTCGGCCACCGGGATGAACTCGCGCGCGATGCGCGAAACGGTCTCGTGGCCCTTGACCAGGATGCGCACCATTTCCATCGCCTTCGGCGGGTCCTTGGGCACATCGGGCACGGTCGCGATCTTGCTGAACTCGGCATACGAGCCCGGCGCGTAGTGGCCCAGGGCGCGGATGCGCTCGGCAATGACGTCGGTCGAACCCCAGAGCTCCGTGTACTGCTGCATGAACATCGCGTGCAGCGAGTTGAAATGCGGGCCGGTCACGTTCCAGTGGAAGTTGTGCGTGGTGAGGTAGAGCGTGTAGGTGTCCGCCAGTACGCGGCTCAGGCCTTCGGCGATGGCGGCGCGGTCCTGGCGCTCGATGCCGATGTTGATGAGCGGCGCATTGCGGCTGCCCGACTCCAGGGCCACCACGGCGCCGCCCTTCTTGGGCACCTTGCCGGCGGAGATCGGGGACTTGGATTTCTTCACGACTTTGGCCATGGCGCGAGTTCTTTCTTCAAAGTTGGATTGGCGTTGCAAACTTTAGAAGCCGCGAGCGGGCTTCGCAACAGCCGCACTCTATCGCGGCCATTGCCCCCGGCCGCGGCCGAAAGCGTAGGCCGATGGCGCGAGTTCTACGAGAGTCGTTTGACGCCCGGCAGCTCGCAGGCGTAGATCGCGTTGCGCAAGGCCGCGATGGCCTCGTAGCGCGTGAAGCTGCGGCGCCAGGCCAGCACCACGCGGCGCGTCGGCTCGCCGCCCTGCACGTCGCGCACGGGCAGGTAGCGCACGATCTGCTCGGGCTCCTTGCCGCGGCCCTTGGTCCTGGACTGGAGCGCACCGTTCGGCACCGACAGGCGCGGCACCAGCGTGACGCCCATCCCGGCCGCCACCATGTGCTTGATGGTCTCGAGCGACGAGCCCTCGAAACTCTTGCGGATGCCCTCCGCATTGCTCGAGAAGCGCGCGAACTCGGGGCAGACCTCGAGCACGTGATCGCGAAAGCAGTGGCCGGTGCCGAGCAGCAGCATGGTCTCCTTCTTGAGCTCGTCGGAGCTCACGGATTCGCGCTCCGCCAGCGGGTGATGGACGGGCACGGCCGCCATGAAGGGCTCGTCGTAGAGTGCCGCCATCGCCAGGCCGGTGTCGGGAAAGGGCTCGGCCATGATCGCGCAGTCGATCTCGCCGGCGCGCAGCATCTCGAGGAGCTTGACGGTGAAGTTCTCCTGCAGCACCAGCGGCATCTGCGGCGTGCGCGCGATGTTCTGGCGCACCAGATCGGGCAGCAGGTAAGGGCCGATGGTGTAGATCACGCCCAGGTTGAGCGGCCCCGACAGCGGGTCCTTGCCGCGCTTGGCGATCTCCTTGATGCTCGCGGCCTGGTCGAGCACGCTCTGGGCCTGCTGCACGATCTGCTCGCCCAGCGGCGTGACCGTGACCTCGCCCGCGCTGCGCTCGAAGAGCTTGACCTCGAGTTCGTCTTCCAGCTTCTTGATCGCGACCGACAAGGTGGGCTGCGACACGTAGCACGCCTCGGCCGCCTTGCCGAAATGCCGCTCGCGTGCGACTGCAACGATGTATTTGAGTTCGGTGAGGGTCATAGCTTGCGTCAATTATGCGCAGACGCTGCGACCTCTGCCGAGCTTCAGGCTTTGAGGTACTCGGCCTTGCTGCCGAGCCAGCGGTCGACATGCCTGGCAGCGAGTTCCGGATGGCGGTCGAGCATGCGCGGCGCCAGCGCCCGCGCCCAGTCGAGCAGCAACACATCGGTACTCAGGTCGGCAAAGCGCAGCAGCGGCGCACCCGACTGCCGCGCGCCGAGAAATTCGCCCGGCCCGCGGATCTCGAGGTCGCGCCGCGCGATCTCGAAGCCGTCGCTGGTTTCGGCCATCGCCTTGAGCCGCGCGCGCGCCGCCTCGCCGACCCGGCCGCCTTCGTTCGGCGCGTAGAGCAGCACGCAGGCCGAAGCGGCCGCGCCGCGCCCGACACGCCCGCGCAGCTGATGCAGTTGCGAAAGCCCGAAGCGCTCGGCATGCTCGATCACCATCAGCGAGGCATTGGCCACGTCCACCCCGACCTCGATCACCGTCGTGCTGACCAGCACCTGCAGGCGATTGGCCGTGAAGCTCTCCATCACCGCCTGCTTCTCGGCTGTTGGCATGCGCGAATGCAGCAGCCCCACGCTGACCAGCGCGCCGAGTGCGGCGGCCAGCTCGTCGCGCGTTTCGGTCGCGTTGCGTAGGTCGACCGCCTCGCTTTCTTCGATCAGCGGGCACACCCAGTAGACCTGCCGCCCTTGCGCAAGCTGGGCGCGGATGCGATCGATGACCTCGTCGCGCCGGTGATCGGCCACCAGCTTGGTGACGATGGGCGTGCGGCCCGGCGGCAGCTCGTCGAGCGTGGAAACGTCGAGATCGGCGTAGTAGCTCATGGCGAGCGTGCGCGGAATCGGCGTCGCACTCATCATCAGCAGATGAGGCTCGAGCTCGCCGACGGCCTTGCCGCGCAGCGCCAGGCGCTGTGCAACGCCGAAGCGGTGCTGCTCGTCGATGATCGCCAGCGCGAGCTTCTTGAAGCGCACCTTCTCCGAGATCACCGCGTGCGTGCCGATCACGAGCGCGGCCTCGCCGTTCTCGACCGCGGCCGACATCGCGTCGCGCTCCTTCTTCTTCTGGCTGCCGGTGAGCCACGCGACACGCAGGCCGCGCTCGGCCAGCAAGGGATCGAGCCAGCCGACCAGCTTGCCGAAGTGCTGCGCCGCCAGGATTTCGGTGGGCGCCATCAGCGCGCACTGGAAACCCGCATCGATGCAGCGCGCAGCGGCCAGCGCTGCCACCACGGTCTTGCCCGAGCCGACGTCGCCCTGCAGCAGGCGGTGCATCGGAATGTCGCGCGCAAGGTCGCGCGTGATCTCCTCGCCGACGCGCTGCTGTGCGCCGGTCAATGCAAAGGGCAGCATGGCCAGCAGTTCCCTGTGCAGCGAATCACCGGAAGCCGCCATCGAAAGCACCGGCGCGCGCTGCGCCGAGCGGGCCCGGCGCGCCTGCAGCTGCGAGAGCTGCTGCGCCAGCAGTTCGTCGGCCTTGAGCCGCTGCCAGGCGGGGTGGCTGTGGTCTTCCAGCGTGGCGATCGCCACGTCGGGCGCCGGGTAGTGCAGGAAATGGAGCGCGCGCCGCAACTCCCATGCGTCATGCGGCGCCAGCCCTTGCGGGACGGTCTCGTCGAGCACGGCCCGCGCCAGCCCCGAACGCACCTCGCGCCGCAGCACCGGCTGAGCCAGTCCGGCGATCGTCGAATACACCGGCGTCAGCGCCTGCGGCAGTTCGGTGCCCGCGGCTTTGACCGTCGGATGCATCATCTGCCGCCCGAGGAAGCCGCCGCGCACCTCGCCGCGCACGCGCACCCGCGCGCCGACCGCGAGCTGCTTCTGCTGCGACGGATAGAAGTTGAAGAAGCGCAGCTGGCAGGTGTCGCTGCCGTCGTCCACCGTCACGATCAGCTGGCGGCGCGGCCTGAACACGACTTCGCTGTCCCTCACCACCGCCTCGATCTGCGCCGTGTCGCCGTCGCGCGTATCGGCCAGCCGCACGATGCGGGTCTCGTCCTCGTAGCGCATCGGCAGGTAGAGCGCGAAGTCGATGTCGCGCAGGAGGCCGAGCTTGCGCAGCGCGCGCTGCACAGGGCTCAGGCCCGCGCCGTGGGCCGGCGCCGGTGCTGCTGCGGGCTTTTCCGGTGGAGACGACTTGGCGGCGGCGGGCATGGGACAATTCTGCCCGGCTCTTCGCCGCCTCTTCCTTCCGCCTCCTTGGCACGGGCCCGTCCGGCCCTCAAGCACCATGCGCGCCTTCACGCTTTCCGATTTCGATTTCGATCTGCCGCCCGAACTGGTGGCCCAGCATCCCGCCGCCGAACGCAGCGCCTCGCGGCTGCTCGACGGCACGGTCGATCCACCCGTCGACCGCATCTTCAAGGACCTGCCCTCGCGGCTGCGCGCCGGCGATCTGCTGGTCTTCAACGACACGCGCGTCGTCAAGGCACGCCTCTTCGGCGAAAAGCCCACCGGCGGCAAGCTCGAGCTTCTGGTGGAACGCGTGCTGCAAGGCGACGAAGTCGTCGCGCACATGAAGGTCAGCAAGAAGCCGCCGGTCGGCACCAAGCTGGCGATGACCGGCGAGTTCCAGGCGACGCTGCTGGGCCGCTGGCCCGACGAACACGGCGCGCTGTTCCGCTTCCGCTTCGAGAGTGCCGCCGGCGAAGACCCGTATGCGCTGATGGCCCGCTGCGGCCACGTGCCGCTGCCGCCCTACATCGAGCATGCCGACTCGCAGGACGACGAGCGCCGCTACCAGACCGTGTTCGCGCGCGTGCCGGGCGCGGTCGCCGCGCCGACCGCGGCGCTGCATTTCGACGAAGCCCTGCTGGCCGAACTCGAAGCGCGCGGCGTGCAGCGCGCCAACGTCACGCTGCACGTCGGCGCCGGCACCTTCCAGCCGGTGAAGACCGAGAACATTGCCGATCACACGATGCATGCGGAGCGCTACGAGGTGCCCGAAGCCACGCAACGCGCCATTGCCGACGCCAAGGCACGCGGCGGCCGCATCGTCGCCGTTGGCACGACCACCGTGCGCACACTCGAATCGTGGGCCAGGAGCGGCCAGGCGGCAGGCGACACCCGCATCTTCATCACGCCGGGCTTCGCCTTCGAACACGTCGACCTGCTGGTCACCAACTTCCACCTGCCCAAGAGCACGCTCATGATGCTGGTGAGCGCCTTCGCGGGCTACGAGCGCGTGATGGCGCTCTATGCCCATGCGATCAGCGAGCGCTACCGCTTCTTCAGCTACGGCGACGCGATGCTTCTTTCGAGACCAACATGCTGAACTTCGAACTCCTCGCCACCGACTCCGCGAGCCATGCGCGCCGCGGCACGCTCACGCTGAACCATGGCGTGGTGCAGACGCCGATCTTCATGCCCGTGGGCACCTACGGCACCGTCAAGGGCGTGATGCCGCGCAGCCTCGAGGAGATGGGCGCGCAGATCATCCTCGGCAACACCTTCCATCTCTGGATGCGTCCCGGCCTGGACGTGATGGCGAGCTTCGGCGGCCTCCATCAGTTCGAGAAGTGGGACAAGCCCATCCTCACCGACTCGGGCGGCTTCCAGGTCTGGTCGCTGGGCGCGATGCGCAAGATCAGCGAGGAAGGCGTGAAGTTCGCGTCGCCGGTCAACGGCGACAAGCTCTTTCTCACGCCCGAGGTCTCGATGCAGATCCAGACCATTCTCAACAGCGACATCGTCATGCAATTCGACGAGTGCACGCCCTACGACACCCAAGGCCACCTCACGACCGAGTCCGAGACGCGCATCTCGATGGAGCTCAGCCTGCGCTGGGCGCGCCGCTGCCAGGCGGAGTTCGCGCGGCTCGAGAACCCCAACGCGCTCTTCGGCATCGTGCAGGGCGGCATGTACGAAAACCTGCGCGAAGAGTCCGTGGCTCAGCTCGTCGACATGGACTTCCCCGGCTACGCGATCGGCGGCGTGAGCGTGGGCGAGCCCAAGGACGAAATGCTGCGCATCATGGCGCACACGCCGCACCGGCTGCCGGCGCACAAGCCGCGCTACCTGATGGGCGTGGGCACGCCGGAAGACCTGGTCGAAGGCGTGGCGCAAGGGGTCGACATGTTCGACTGCGTGATGCCGACGCGCAATGCGCGCAACGGCACGCTGTTCACGCGCTTCGGCGACCTCAAGATGCGCAATGCGCGCCACAAGAATGATCCTCAGCCCATCGACGCGAGCTGCAGCTGCCATGCCTGCGCCGGCACATCGGGTGTGCCTTGGAACGAAGGCGGGCGCGATGGCTTCAGCCGCGCCTACCTGCATCACCTCGACCGCTGCGGCGAGATGCTGGGCCCGATGCTCACGACCATCCACAACCTGCACTACTACCTGAACCTGATGCGCGAGATCCGCGCGGCGCTCGATGCCGGCACCTTCACGCAGTTCCGCGCGCAGTTCAAGGCCGACCGGGCGCGCGGCGTCTAGGACCTACTTGGCAGCGCCGGGTGCCTTGATGGGCAGCGGCGTCGCGTAGGGCTCGATGCGCAGCAGTTCGTTCTTGAACAGCGCAACCTGCCGCAGCGGCGCCTGCACCAGCGCGCCGCCCGAATCCTTTTGCGAGGCGTACTGCCACACGGTCAACGGACTCTTGTCCGCCAGCAACGCCGCGAAGCGCTGCACCTCCGGCGTGCTGCCGGCACCGAGCTGGCCGGCCTCGATGCCGACCACGATGTCGTCGCGCGGCGAAACCACCTTGAAGAGCCGGACGGTCGCCGGCTCCTGCGCATGGGTCACGAGGCTAGCCGCCGACAGCAAAGCGGCGACGACCGACGCGATGTACAGACCAGCGGCAGCATGGCGGCGAATGAGGTTCCTGAACATGGGGGTGCTCTGAATCAAAGGCATCGAGCGTAGTCAGAACCCGCTCGCGCGAGAACACGCCGGAAGCCATACGCCGCACGCTGGAGTGCCGCGTCAGCGCTGCGGCTGGAGCGACCAGCGCCCCGACAGCGACGCGCCCGGCGCGAGGAGCGTGCCGCCCAGCTCGTCCGGCCCATGGCGATCCCACAGGTTGAAGGCATCGGTGCACTGGCTCACCGGCTCGGCGCAGAAATGGTCCGCGCCGCGCGGGCAGTACAGGACGAAGAAGTCGAGCGGCGGCTCGGCCGCCATCACCAGCGCGCGCGAAGCCGCGGGCCATTCGATGCGGGCCTCGCGCTGCCAGCCCGTGAAGTTGTTGTCCAGATCGAGCTCGGCCAGTTCCACGCCGTCGTGCAGGCGGGCCACCTCTTGCGTCGGCTCCAGCGCGACCGGCATCACCTCTGCGTCGCCGCGCCACATCGCCGCGGTGTTCGCCGACAGGCGCGTGCCCGCGTGGTGAATGAAATAGGGATGGTGGCCGATCCCGGCCGGCATCGGCGCCCTGTCTCGACTGCTCAGCGTGATAGTGCAGCGCAGCCCCGCCGCATCGAGCTCGAACAGCTGCGAGGCCTCGAAGCGCCAGGGCCACCCAGCGTCGGCGTCGACGCTCAGCACGAGCTCCGCGCGGGTTGGCGAGGCTTGCGCCACCTGCCAGGGCCGCAGCCATCCGATGCCGTGAAGCGGATGCCGGCCCGAGGGCCCCGCAGGATGGCCCGGCGCAATGGCGATGTCGCGCCCGCCGACATGCGCGCGGCCGTTGCGAAGGCGATTGCACCAGGGCAAGAGCGGAAAGCTGGCCATGGCGAAGGGATCACGCGCGGCCAGCGCATCGGCCGTGGCCGGCCTCAACCAATCGAAGCGCCGGCCGTCGCGCTCGTCGTACAGGGCTGCCACTGAGCCGCCGACCGCCGGCGCCAGCACCAGATGCAATGCGCCCGCCGCAAGATGCACCAGTTCGTCGTTGTCGTTCATGGGAGTTCGTTGCCTTCGATCGTTGCTGGAACGCGGCATTCTCGGCGACCCGGGTGACACGCACCATCGTTGGCGTGGAGAATCGCAACCGGCACCTCGTTCCTGCACGGACCCTTCTCATGACGGCATCGACCTCCTCCGCCCGCTATCCATCGCTTGCCGGCCGCAGCGTGTTCATTTCCGGCGGCGCCACCGGCATCGGCGAAAGCCTGGTGCGCGCCTTCCATGCGCAGGGCGCGCATGTCGGCTTCTGCGACATCGATGCCGCCGCCGGCCGCGCGCTCGCCGCTCGGTTGCAGGGCGACAACGAGGTGCTGTTCCACGAGTGCGACGTGACCGACGTCGCGGCCCTGCGCGCAGCGATTGCCGCGGTGCGGGCGCGCTTCGGGCCGATCCGCGTGCTGCTCAACAATGCTGCCAACGACCGCCGCCACGAGATGGCCGATGTCACAAGCGAGGACTTCGATCGGCTGGTGGCGATCAACTTCAAGCACCAGTTCTTCGCCGCTCAGGCCGTGGCCGATGACATGCGCGCGCAGGGCGGCGGGTCGATCATCAACTTCGGCTCGATCAGCTGGATGATCAAGGGCGCCGGCTACCCGGTCTACCAGGCCTGCAAGGCGGCCGCGCGCGGCCTCACGCGCTCGCTGGCCCGCGACCTCGGCAAGGCCAACATCCGCGTCAACTCGATCGTGCCGGGCTGGGTGATGACCGAGCGCCAGCTGAAGCTCTGGGTCAAGCCCGAATCCGAGGCCCAGATCGATGCGGCCCAATGCCTGCCGGGCCGCGTGATGGCCGAGGACATCGCCAGCATGGCGCTCTTTCTCGCGGCAGACGATTCGAAGATGTGCACCGCGCAGGACTACGTGGTGGATGCCGGCTGGACCTGAGGCGGAATCGCCGGCGATGCCGGGGCAGCCGCGCCGGTTCCGCAGGCGTGGCAGAAGCGCGAAAAGGCGCTCTTGCGCGCTTCGCAGGCGCGGCAATGGTCGAACAGGCCGATGCCGCAGTGCGGGCAGAAATCGATCTCGGTGTTCTTCAGGTCCACCGGCCGTTCGCAGCCCGGGCACACGCTCTTGGCGAGCCGCGCCAGCGCAGTGTCGTAGCTCAGCTCGTTGCGGCGCACCGTGTCGGGCTGCGCCTCGGCCAGCTTCTGGCGCGCGAGATAGCGGTTGAGCGCAATGATGGCGTAGCGCCCCACGAGCACGGTCACCACGATGCCGACTACGTAGCGCACATAGCCGCCATAGCTCGGTAGATAGGGCACGAGCTCGACGAAGAAGGCGAAGAGCGCGAAGTAGATGAAGCCCCACACGAAAGGCCAGTAGGTGCTCTTGCGCTTCTTCACGAAGAGCCAGCCTGCGATCAGGAGCAGTGGCAAGGTGAGCGCCAGCCGGTAGCCGAACACGCGCAGTTCGACTCGTCGGTTCTCCGCCTCGAGTTTCTTGCGCGCCTCGTCTTCCAGCGGCGCGAGTTTCTGCTGCGCGCTCTGGCGCGCCTGGCGCGCATCGAGCGCGATCTGGCGCTGCGCGCCCACGGCCCTTTGGGCTTCGTCCTCCTTGGCCTTCAGCGTGTCGAGCGCCTTGGTACGCGCGATCAACTCGGTGTCCTGGTCGGGCTGTGCAGTGGCGCGCCGCGTCGCGAGCCAGTTGCCGAAGGTCTCGCGCGCGGCCCGGCTGGTCTGCTGGGCGGTCAGGAGCGCGAGCTCGGCCTGCTCGCGCTCGCGTGTCGATTCCTGCTCGGTGCGCTGGGCGTTGCGGACCGTGGCGCGGAGCGGCTCGGCGGCCGCCTTGTCGATGAAATCGTCGAGGGTCAGCGTGCGCTCGACCTGCGGCAGATCGCCGACGATCGTGCTGCCCAGCCCGATCAAGAAGCTTGCGAACACAACCGCCACCACCCAGAGGCCGCGGCGAAACCACTTTTCGGACAAACGCAAGGACTTGCTCATCTCGTTCCTCTTCCTGTTTCTACAGACCGATTCTGGGCTACAGCTTGAGCACCACCGGCGCCGTGCCGAGCCCCGCTCGCGGCAGCCATGCGAACACCGAGTCGACCGTCACCGTTTCGATCCGATCGGAAAAACGCTTCTCGTTGGGATGGTCGTCGAAGGCCACGTTGGCCGAACCCACGCGGCCGCCGAGTCGCGTGAGGGGCCCGAGCTTCAGCGTGGTGGGTTCGTAGCCCTTGAACTGCAGCCAGGCCTGGGCCTGCTCGCGGGTGCGGATGGTGCCGGGCTCCATCGCCGCGGCCAGCGTCTCGATCGCCCACTGGTTCGACTGCTGGTACTTGTGGCCCCAGGCGTAGCTCACGATGCTATAGGGCGCAGCATGGAGCCGGGTGATGCGCGAGGGCGATTCATTGAGCACAGCCAGCAGCTGCGCCTGCACGGCCGGCGCCGGCACCGCCCAGGCGGCTTCGTAACGACAGGGGTCGTCGAGGAAAAACTCGCCCAGCCCTTGCCTGTAGATGGCCGCCACGGCGGTGCTGCATTGATTGAGCTTGTGGACCACGCGCCAGCTTCCCGCTTCGGTCTTGTAGGCCAGGCCCATGTGCGAATAGCGCAGCCCGTACTTGCTCAGGTCCTGCCCTGCGCGTGCCAGCAGCACGACCCGCGCTCCGCTGGCGTCGAGCGCCTGTGCCGTGCGCTCCGCGAGCTGCATGCCTTTGACGATCGATGCCACGTCTGGCCTGCGCTCTTCGCAAGACCGCCCCGCATGGGCACTGAGCGGGAACAGGAAGAGTCCTGCCAGCACGATGGCCGCCGCGGCCGCAAACACCTGAAGCATGGCCCGGAGCATTCGACGCGGGCGGGAAACCCGGGCCCGGTACTCGATCTCGTAGGGGCCGAAATTGGTGGGGGCGCGCCTCATGACAGCTTCTCGTTGTGGAGCAGCGCGCGGCCGACCGCGTTGGGCACGAAGGCCAGCACCTCGCCGGCCACCGACAGCACGACGCCGGTGCCGATCACGCTGACCGTGACCACCGTGCCGGCCACGACCGACGCACCGTGCGCCGCGCGGCCCAGCACCCTGATGCTGGCTCGGGCGCCGTCGGATGCGCGTTCGAGCAGGTAGACCGTGCCGTCGACCGATGCCTCGACCGCCACCACCGTGAGGACGGAACCACCCGCCGACAGCGCCGCGGGCAAGGCCACCGCGGCGCTCGCCGCGCTGCCGGCCACCGAGGCGACGCCGACGACCGAGGCCAGCGGCAGCATCGAGAGCGCCGCCGAGGCTTCGCTCTGCGCATGGGCGTGAAGCGGTGCGGCAATGCCCGCCATCGCGGCGCAAGCCGCCATCAGAACCGTGACGAAGGACTTCTTCATGATGTGCTTTCGAAAGATGAGGTGGACGGGGCGCTTCATTCGCTTCGGCCGGCTTCGGCGCGGGCTTCGCGGCGGCCTTGCAGGCGCGCCTCGGCGAGATCGGCTTCATGGCGGTCGCGCAGGGTCTTGGCGAGCGTGAAGGCCGAGCTGATCAGGAACAGCCAGCTCACGCCGAGAAAGGCCTTGTAGGTCTCGCTGATCTCCATCCGCAGCAGGCCCCAGCCGGTCAGGCCCATCGCAGTGAAGAAGCCGCCCCAGACGACCAGCTTCCACATCGGCGTATCGCCGGCGCCCGGGGTCGCGCCGCTCTGGTTGTCGCGCACGAACTTCGCCAGCACGAAGGCGGCCGAGAGGCAGAACACGTAGCCCATCACCATGAACGCGCGGTCCAGCGCCTGCCCCGGCAGCCAGCCGAGCCCTGTGGCGCAGAGGAACACGGCCATCCCGAAGGAGATCCAGACCTGGACTTGCCAGGCGCGGGTGTCGCGTTGGATGGAAACGGTGGAAGAGAAGGGTTGCATGAATGCCTCGCGGCGTAGTGAAGGTGCGCGAATGATGGTTCGCACTTCCTCGGCGAGGCGCAAATTACTGCACCAGTGGCGACCGGCGGCGCCCTCGGTATCTTTAATCGATACCCTGGCGCACCCGGCGGCGCAGCAGGTCCTCGCGCGTGAAGGGCCGCTCGGTGCCGGCCAGCCGCACGGCGATGACCCCGAGCGCATCGTGCGTAGGTGCCGGCGTGCCGGGGCGCAGGAAGAGCACCGGCGAGAGGATGCTGATCAGCAGCAGGATCCAATGAAGCCGCGGCGGCGGCCGGTGCTGTTGCTGCCACAGGAAGAACGCGCTGACGGCCGCGCCCAGCGCGAATCCGGCCGCGACCTCCGACTTCGAATGGGCATAGATCGCCAGCCTCGACAGCCCGATGAGCGCAGCGAAGACCCAGCCGAGCGTGGCGGCGGAGACGCGCACGCGCGGCTCCCAATGCGAGGCGGTCAGCCAGAAGGCGACCGGCCAGACGCTGGCCGAGAGCATGGTGTGCCCGCTGATGCCGGTGAAGTTGAGCATGGCGCTGCCGATGCCCCAGCCCATGAAGGCGATCTTCGAAGCGGCCACCATGGCGCCGGCGGAGCCGAACAGCGCGAGCCAGCGCCACGCGATCGGCCGGGTGACCGTCCGCACGCCCAGCCACACGGCGATCCAGGCCGCGACGGGCAGCAGGAAGCCGCTGTCACCAAACCAGGTGATCGAGTACCAGAAGCCGTCGGGCAGAAACAGCATCAGCTCGGCTGGCTTCCCAGCAGTCCGCTCACGCGCCGCTGCAAAGCCTCGGGCTGCACATCCGCATGCGCCATGGCGCTGCCGACATGGAGTCCCACCCGGCTGAAGAAGCCGCGCCGGAACGGACGCACCATGGCCACGTTGGCGCCCTCGCGCACTTCGACGCGGCTGAAGTACGAACCCCAGAGGTTGGTCAGCGCCATCGGGATCACCGGCGCATCGATGCCTTCGGCGCGTGCGGCCTCCAGGATCTTCATCACGCCGCCCTTGAAGGGCTGCAGGCTGCCGTCGCGCGTGATGGCACCCTCCGGAAAGATCGCGAGCAGATCGCCCTCGCGCAGCACCTGCACCGCCCGGGCAAAGGCTTCTTCATAGGCTGCCGGGTCTTCCTTCTGCGGCGCGATCGGAATGGCCTTGGCGAGCCGGAACAGCCAGCCGAGCACCGGCACGCGGAAGATGCGGTGATCCATGATGAAGCGGATCGGCCGCGGGCTCGCGGCCATCAGCAGCACCGCATCGATGAAGCTCACGTGGTTGCAGACCAGCACGGCCGCACCCTCGGCCGGAATGTGCTCCTCGCCCTTGACGTCGAAGCGATAGACGATGCGCGACAGCACCCAGGCCACGAAGCGCAGCAGGTACTCCGGCACCAGCATGAAGATGTAGAAGGCCACCACGGCATTGGCGATGCCGGTGAACAAGAAGATCTGCGGGATCGTGAAGCCGGCCTTGAGCAGCGCGCCGGCGATGACCGCGCTGCCGATCATGAACAGCGCGTTGAGGATGTTGTTGGCCGCGATGATCCGTGCCCGGTGCGTGGCCTGGCTGCGCAACTGGATCAGCGCGTACATCGGCACGCTGTAGAGCCCCGCGAAGAGCGACAGCAGGCCGAGATCGGCCATCACGCGCCAATGCGCGGGCTGGGCCATGAAGGCACCAAGCCCCATCTCCGCCGCAGCGGGCAGCGCGCGCGAGGCGAAGTAGAGATCGATGGCGAACACGCTCATGCCGATGGCGCCCAACGGCACCAGGCCGATCTCCACCTGCCGGCGGCTCAGGGTTTCGCACAGCAGCGAGCCGATGCCGATACCGACCGAGAACACCACCAGCAGCAGCGAGGCGACCTGCTCGTTGCCGTGCAGCACCTCCTTCGCGAAACTCGGGAACTGGCTCAGGAACACGGCGCCGAAGAACCACATCCACGAGATGCCCAGCAGAGAACGGAACACGACCAGGTTGCCGTGCGCCAGCCGGAGGTTGCGCCAGGTTTCGCTGATGGGATTCCAGTTGATCGCCAAGCCCGGATCCGTGGCCGGCGCGGGTGGAATCGCCTGCGCCACCGCGCGCCCCGCGAGCGCCAGCAGCACGCAAGCCACCGCCACCGTGGTGTGGCCGACTTGCGGCAGCGCGACGAGGAGACCGCCGGCCACCTGTCCCAGCAGGATCGCGACGAAGGTCCCCATCTCGACCATGCCGTTGCCGCCTGTGAGTTCTCGCGAATCGAGCACCTGCGGCAGGTAGGCGAACTTGACTGGGCCGAACAGCGTGGAGTGCAGCCCCATCAGGAACACGCAGCCCAGCAGCACCACGGCATCGGCCCGCATGAAGCCCCAGGCCGCCACCGCCATGATCGCGATCTCGAGGTTCTTGACGAAGCGGATCATCTTCGTCTTGTCGTACTTGTCGGTGAGCTGCCCCGCCGTCGCCGAGAACAGCAGAAAGGGCAGGATGAAGAGTGCGCCGATCGCAAGCCCCGCCATGGCCGGAGGCATCCAGCTCAGCTGCAGCTGGTAAGTCACCATCACGGTGAATGCGAACTTGAAGAGGTTGTCGTTCGCCGCGCCTGCGAACTGGGTCCAGAAGAAGGGGGCGAACCTCCGCTGCCCGAGCAAGGCGAACTGATTGGCGTGCGCATGCGCTTCGGGCGCGATGGCAATGGAGGCGTGGACCGGTGCTGTCATGCGAATTCCCTGGCGGGTTCCTCAGGCCGTCACCGCGGCCGCGCCCGGATTGTGCCGCAGCGTCTGCCGTCCCACGGACTGCAGCGCGTGCAGCACCGGCAGCGCCGCCAGCGCCGCCACCAGGTGCTTGAGGCTGTGGCCCGACATCAACTGGTGCGTCGCTTCGTAGATGGCATGGTCCGACAGCTCGAAAAGCTTGGCCAGCGCGTAGAAGAAGATCACCCAGCCGAGCCTGAGGCCGACGGCGCCGGCGAGCGGCTTGGCCAGGGCCAGCGCGAGCACCAGCGCCATGCCGCCGAACTGGACCAGCGCCCACGGCAGCAGGTTGCCGCTCACCTGGTAGACGGCCACCGCCAGCAGCCCGCCGGCCAGCGTGAACCAGGCCACCGGCCAGCCGGCACGGGCGCTGACCCGCTCGCAGACGGCACAGCCGATCAGGCCGGCGAAGGCCACCGCCATGCCGGCACGGTCCGCCGCCAGCCGCAGGCCGTCGGGCTGCAGGTGATAGAAGGCCGAGCCGGCGGCGGTGAGGATCAGCCCCGCGAAGAACATCCAGGCGCAGTCGAGCGTGTTGACCGGCGGCTGCGCCACGGCCTGGGGCAGCGGCGCGGCATCCTGCGCCTCCTCGTGCGCCCGTTCGAGCCAGTGCAGCCAGCGCAGCCCCCAGACGCCGATCACTGCGAACGGCAGGTTGCTCAGCACGTCCATCGCGTAGGGCACGCCGTGCCAGCCTCGGTCGTCGGCAAAAGGCGCGCCCCCCAGCCCGGGCGCCGGCAGCACGGGACCGGCGATCGCAAGCAGCAGGAGCAAGGCGAAGAAGGACAAGAGGCCCCATTCGCGGCGGGTGAGAGAAGGCAGAGGCATGGCGGGCTCCGGGTGATGTGTGTGCGGCGGAATGTAGGTTGTCAACCGCTCCGGGAGCATCGAGAATCGATACGGAGTACTTTTTCACGCCCCCCGGTATCGAAAGGCAATACCAAACCCATGAGCACCACCGTCGACCTCGTGCAGGCTCTGAAGAACGAGCTCAAGACCGCCCGCATGACCTATGCGGACCTCGCCAAGTCGCTCGACATGGCCGAATCCAGCGTCAAGCGCATGCTCGCCAAGGGCGACATGCCGCTCACGCGGGTCGATGCGATCTGCCGCGCGCTGAAGATCGATTTCGCCGAGCTCGCCCGCCGCGTGGCCGACGCGCAGCCGCTGCTCAAGGAATTGACGCTCGAGCAGGAAAAGGCCGTGGTCAAGGACAAGAAGCTCCTGCTCCTGGCCATCTGCGTCCTGAGCCAGTGGACGCTGGAGCAGATCGTGGCCGCCTACCGCATCAGCGAGGCCGAATGCATCGGCTACCTCGCGCAGCTCGACCGCATCGGCATCATCGAGCTGCGGCCGCTGAACCGTTACCGCCTGAAACTCGCCAAGACTTTCCGCTGGCGCCCGCACGGTCCGGTGATGGACTTCTTCCGCGAGAACGTGGTGCTCGACTACTACCGAGGCGGTTTCGACGGGCCGGCCGAGGGCCTGCTGTTGGTTCACGGCTCGATCAGCCGCTCGCTGGCGCCGGCCTTTCTGGACCGCCTGCAGCGCGTGGCCCAGGATTTCGCCCAGCAGCACCAGACCGACCAGAAGCTCTCGCCCAAGGAACGCGAGGGCTACACGCTGCTTCTGGGCATGCGCAACTGGGAGTTCGAGCTGTTCACGCGGCTTCGCAGGGCCTAGCCGCAGAAACCGGTTTCTAAGCTAAAATTCTTACCGCAGGAAAGCGGATGCATCGACATCCCACCGTTGGCGCAAACTCCCATGAACGCTCAGGTGAACCTCGTATCGGTTCGAATGACTGCCCACTTAATCAATCGCCGTCTGGAGAGTCATCACGCCAGGTGATGCACCGAAGGAGCAAGTCCGTTGCGGGTTGCAGCGGATGAATCTCTCAGGTACCGAGGACAGGGGGAGCGGCATCTGAACCCCGGGTAAAGGCGGCTCCGCACGGTGAGCGCCCGACCCGCCGTTCATGCCATCCCAAAAGGATCTGGACATGCGCGTGGTTGTGCTCGGCGCCGGCTTGCTCGGCGTGACATCGGCCTATTACCTTCAACAGCTGGGTCACGAAGTGATCGTGGTCGACAGGCACGCCACGCCGGCGGCCAAGGCGCGCGGGCGCGTCGAAACAGTCGTCACCGCCGCGGCCGCCCAGCTCCTTCGGCAGTTCGCCGACCGCCGTGCCGCCCGGGCGAAATGGGTGGGGCTTTACGTGAGCCTGCGGCGACGCCTCGCAAAGCTGCTCGATCGCGCCATCGGCGAGATGCCGAAATCCAAGCCGACCGAGCACCTCGTGCGGCTGGGCGCCTACAGCCGCGACATCGTGCGTTCGCTGCGCGACGAAGCCGGCGTGCCTCCGGGTCAGCGCAACCCGGGCCTGCTGAGCTTCTACACCGATGCCGACGCCTTCAATACCCGGTTGGCGCGCGCCTCTCATTGGAAAGATCTGGGCTGCGAAGAGCGTCTGGTCACGGCCGAAGAGGCGCTGCACATCGAGCCGGCCCTGGAGGCCCTTCGCGGTGAGCTCGCCGGCGCGGCCTACTCGCTCGACGATCCGGCGACGCGCGATCCGGCCCAGTTCGCGGCCAGCATGGTGTTCCTGTGCCGCGCGGCCGGCGTGCGCTTCCTGACCCAGCACACGGTGATCTCGCTGAAGGAGCGCGCAGGCCGCATCGACCACGTCGAGCTGCTCGATGCCGACGGCCAGCCCACCGTCCTGCGCGGCCAGGCCTATGTGCTGGCGCTCGGCATTTCCAGCGCGATGCACGCCGAAAAGCTGAAGATCGCCATGCCTTTCCGCTTCCTGCGCGAATACATCGTCACGATCCCTCTCAAGGACGCGAGCCGAGCGCCGCGCGTCGCGCTGCGCGACCGGCAGGGCAAGCTGCGCATCCGGCGCGTCGAAACCCCCGGCGGCGACTGCCTGCGGGTCTCGGCCACCGTGCGCGCCAGCCTCGACGAGGAGAATGAGCCCGATTCGGACCGCGTCGACGCCATCCTGCATCGCATCGAGACGCTGTTGCCCGGCGCGGCCGACACGGCGCATGCTTCCCTCGATACGGCCGTGCATGCCGTCAGCCATGACGGCCTCCCGATGATCGGCAAGACCCGCCTGTTCAATCTTTTCCTCAACGTCGCGCCGGGTGCGCGCGGCTGGATCAACGCCTGCGGCGCCGGCAAGTCGATCGCCCGGATCGTGAGCGGCCTCAGGCCCGAGCTCGAGTTCGCCTTCAGAAATCCGTAGCCGCGGGCCATCGCCTACAATCGCGGCACTGCAGGAGAGCGGGCCGCGTGAAGCGGTTCCACCGAAGGCGCAAACTCCCATAAACGCTCAGGTCGGCTCACGCGATGAGCCTGTACTGCATCAACTGTCAAAGCCGTCTGGAGAGCCATCACGCCATGTGATGCACCGAAGGAGCAAAGCCGCTGCGGGCGCAGCGGGTGAATCTCTCAGGTACCGAGGACAGGGGGAGCGGCAACTTGGACGCACGGTCCGGTTGCTTTCTTTTTCAAGCTTCCGTTCACCTTGCGTTCAAGCGCTGCAACCTCAAGGGTTCTCGAAATGCGCGTGATCGTTCTCGGCGCCGGCCTGCTCGGCGTGACCTCGGCTTACTACCTCCAGCAACTCGGCCACGAAGTGACCGTGATCGATCGGCAGGCCACACCGGCTGCCGAAACCAGCTTCGCCAACGGCGGCCAGATCTCGGTCAGCCATGCCGAACCCTGGGCCAACCCGAGCGCGCCGTTGAAGGTGCTGCAATGGCTCGGCAAGGAAGATGCGCCGCTCCTCTTTCGCATCCGCGCCGACATGCGCCAGTGGCTCTGGGGCCTGCAGTTCCTGCGCGAATGCACGCCGGGGCGCACGCGCCACAACATCGAGCAGATCGTACGCCTGGGCACCTACAGCCGCGACACGCTGCAGCAGCTGCGCCGCGACACCGGCCTCAGCTACGAGCACCGCACCCAGGGCATCCTGCACTTCTACACGACGCAGAAGGAATTCGCCGGCGCGCTGAAGCCGGCCGAGCAGATGCGCGCGCTGGGCTGCGAGCGCCAGGTGATCTCGGCCGACGAGGCGGTGAAGATCGAACCGGCCCTGGCCCACATCCGGCCGCAGTTGGCCGGCGCCACCTACACGGCCGAAGACGAATCGGGCGATGCCAACCGCTTCGCGCGCGAGCTGGTCGCGCTGGCCGCCGCCGCCGGCGTGAACTTCCTCATGAGCCACACCGTGACCGCGCTGCGCGAGGCGGGCGGAAGCATCGACCACGTGGAGGCGACCGACGACGAAGGCCGCTTCCAGCGCATCCGCGGCGATGCCTTCGTGCTGGCGATGGGCTCGCTGAGCCCGCTCTACGCCGCGCCGCTGGGCATCCGGCTGCCCATCTATCCGGCCAAGGGCTATTCGGTCACGCTGCCGGTCAAGGACGCCGCGAAGGCGCACCAGGTGTCCCTGACCGACGACGAATACAAGCTGGTGTTCTCGCGCTACACCTCGGCCACCGGGGATCGCCTGCGCATCGCGGGAACGGCCGAACTCAACGGCTACGACCGCGACCTGAACCGCGTGCGCTGCGAGGCCATCGTGCGGCGCGTCGAAGAACTGTTCCCCGGCGCCGGCAACACCAGTGAGGCCCAGTTCTGGACCGGCCTGCGCCCGGCCACGCCCAGCAACGTGCCACTGATCGGCAAGACGAAGCTGCCGAACCTGTTCCTCAACACCGGCCACGGCACGCTGGGCTGGACGCACGCCTGCGGCTCGGGCAAATCGATCGCGCGCATCGTGAGCGGTCTCAAGCCCGAAGTGGACTTCGCATTCGCCACTGCTTGAGTTGAGGCCTGAGCCGCCCGGGGCTTAGTCGCGCAGCAGCTCCTGCATGAGTTCGCGCAGGATCGGCAGCGCCGGCGCCTCGGTGCGCCGGCGCAGGGTCACGAGGCCGAAACGCGCGACGCCGTTCAGCGCCGGCTTCATCTTCAGCTCGACCAGGTCGGGCGCCGCCGCGCGGATGGCCAGCAGCACGGCGTCGCTGCGGCGCACCACGTCGACCAGGCTCGGAACCTCCTCGCACTGCAGCGTGACGCAGAGCGCCGGATGCGCCTCGGGTCCGTAGGCCTCGACCAGGGTGCGCGCCACCTCGTCGCTCAGCGGCGTGGAGGCCACGGGATAGCGCTGGACCGCCTCGAAGCTCACGCCGCTGCGAAGCCGGGCGAGCGGATGGCCGCGGCGGCACATGAAGACGCCGCGCATCTCGTGCAGCGCGCTCACTTCCAGGTCGGCCGCGGGCTTCAGCGAGCGCGCATCGACCACCAGCGCATCGAGCGTGCGCGCGCGCAGCGCCTGCGCCAGCAGATCGGTGCCGCCGCGCGACACGACCACGCGCATCTTCGGATGACGGGTCGCCATGCGCATCAGGAATGGCGTCATCAGCATCGCGCCGGGGCCCGAGCCCATGCCGATGCGGATCACGCCGCCCTGCCCTTCGCGCATCTGGCGGCCGCTGTCGCGCAGCTCGTCGGCCTCGAACACCAGCTGGCGCGCGCGGTCCAGCACTTCGCGCCCGAAGGCGGTGAGCTCGTTGCGGCGTCCGACGCGGTCGAGGAGCGGCATACCCAGCTCGTCCTCGAGCGCGCGGATGCTGCGGCTCAGTGCCGGCTGCGTGAGGTGCAGCGCCTGGGCGGACTTGCTGAAGGAGCCGCTCTCGGCCAGCGAGATCAGGTGCCTGAGTTGGACCAGCGTCATCGTGACTGCCCATCGATTGAGTGTGATTCGAACTCATGCTAATGCAGACAACAATGCATTGGACGTTCGAACACACGACTCCTACGATTCGGCGCATCTCTACCGGAGCCCCGATGAAACCGTTCTCCCAGCGTTCGAAAGTTGTCTTCTCCGGCCTGCTGTTGGCCGCGGGCATGGCCGTGGCCCAGACCTACCCCGCGAAGCCGGTGAACCTGATGGTGCCGTACCCCGCCGGCGGCCCTTCCGACGCGACGGCGCGCATCTTCACCGTGCCGCTAGGCAGGGAACTGGGCCAGCAGGTGCTGGTGGAGAACCTCGGCGGCGTCAGCGGCGCGATGGCCGCGCAGAAGGTGCTGGCCGCGCCGGCCGACGGCTACTACATCTTCCAGGGCTCGCCCAACGAGGTGATCCTCTCGCCGCTGGCCAATGCGGCCGTGAAGCTCAAGGCGGAGGACTTCCGGCTCGTGCATCCGGTGGCCGACGCGGTGATGGTCTTCGTCGCGCGCAAGGACCTGCCGGCCAACAGCGTGGACGAGCTGATCGCGCTGGCGCGCAAGTCGCCCGACAAGCCGCTCTCCTACGGCAGCGTCGGCGTCGGTTCGCTCTACCACCTGATCCTGGAGAAGGTGCAGCAGGATGCCGGCATCAAGCTCATGCACGCGCCCTACAAGGGCAACGCGCCGCTCCTGCAGGACATCGGCGGCGGCCAGGTGGACTTCGCCGTGCTGGTCTACAGCGCCGCCATGGGCGCACTGGCCGAGCAGGGCCGGCTCAAGGTGATCGGGCAACTCGGCGCAGAACGCTCCGAGCTGCTGAAGAACGTGCCCACGGCGCGCGAGGGCAAGGAATTGCGGAACTTCGCCTACAAGACGTGGAGCGGCTTCATGGTGCCGAAGAACACGCCGGAAGAGGTGGTTCAGAAGCTGCACAAGGCCATCGGCGCGACGCTGAAGGACCCTGCCGTGCGCACGCAGCTCGCGGCCCAGACCCAGGTCGCCTCGCCGCCGATGTCGCTGGCGGAGTCCGCGAAGTTCTTCGAAGCCGAGACCGCGCGCTACCGGGACATCGCCAAGTCCATCCACCTGCAGCCGCAGTAAGCTGAAGACCATGAACAGCACGCTTCTCGCAGACCTGCATGCGCAGGCCGATGCCTTCATCGACATCCGGCGCGACATCCACCACCACCCCGAACTGGCCTTCGACGAGCACCGCACCTCGACGCTCGTCGCCGCCAAGCTGGAGAGTTGGGGCTACGCGGTCGAGCGCGGCCTGGGCGGCACCGGCGTGGTGGGCCGGCTGGTGCGCGGCAAGGGACAGCGCCGGCTCGGCCTGCGCGCCGACATGGACGCGCTGCCGATCGACGAAGCCACCGGCCTCGCCTACGCGAGCAGCCACGCCGGCGTGATGCACGCCTGCGGCCACGACGGCCACACGGCCATGCTGCTGGCCGCCGCGCACCATCTGGCCGAGCGCGGCCGCTTCGACGGCACGCTGAACCTGATCTTCCAGCCGGCCGAGGAAGGCGGCGGCGGCGCGCTGCGGATGATGGAGGACGGCCTGTTCGCCAAGTACCCATGCGACGCGATCTTCGCGATGCACAACATGCCGGGCATTCCGCAAGGCCGGCTGGCGCTGCGCGAAGGTCCGGCGATGGCTTCGTCGGACTACGCCACGGTCACGCTCGCCGGCATCGGCGGCCACGGCGCCATGCCGCACCGGGCCGCCGATCCCATCGTCGCCGCGGCCAGCATCGTGATGGCGCTGCAGACGGTGGTGTCGCGCAACATCGACCCGCTGCAGATGGCCGTGGTCACGGTGGGCGCGATCCATGCCGGCAAGGCCAACAACGTGATCCCGCAGGGCGCGGTGCTGGAGATCAGCGTGCGCGCGCTGGACCGCGAAGTGCGCACACGGCTCGAACAGCGCATCAAGGCCCTGATCGCGGCGCAGGCCGAGAGCTTCGGCGTCAAGGCGCAGATCGACTGGCGGCCCGGCTACGCGGTGCTGGTCAATACGCCGCAGGAGACGGCGTTTGCGCGCGAAGTGGCGCTCGAACTGCTCGGCCCGGAGCGCGTCACGCTGCAGGCGCCCGCGCTGCCCGGCAGCGAGGACTTCGCTTTCATGCTCGAGCGCGTGCCCGGCAGCTACCTGCTGATCGGCAACGGCGAGGGCGAGAGCCACGGCGCCTGCATGGTGCACAACCCCGGCTACGACTTCAACGACGACAACGTCGCCATCGGCTCCGCCTACTGGGTGCTGCTGGCCGAGCGCTTCCTGCGCGAAGCCGCCTGAGGCGCCTTCAGTCGTCGGCCGTGAACACGGTCAGCACGCCCGTGTAGCCGTAGAGGTGATGGCGCGCGATCTCGCCGGCGGCGAAGAAGCCGACCAGCGGCACGTCGCCGAGCGCATGGCGCACGATCTGCAGCTCGGCGCCGGGCGCGCCGAAATGCGGGCCGCCGCGGCCCGAGCAGCTCACGTACACGGCACCGGCGATGCGGCGCGCCGGATGGGGCGCGGCCTCGGCTTCGCCGGCCGCGACGGCGCGTGCGGTCGCAAGCGTCTGCTCCTGTGGTTCGAGTTCCTCGCGAACCTCGGCGCACACGCGCATCAGGTCGGCGCGCGCGGCCTGCGCATTGCGGCGGCAGAAGGTCATGCGCATGCCGGCTTCGGCGGTGTCGGCGATCGCGACGCCGCGACGCGTGGGGTCGAGGCCGATGATGTGGCGCACCAGCACATCGTTGCCGAGGTCGCCGGTGCGGCGGATGCTGTCGCTGCCGGCATCGACCAGGCCGACCAGCGTGGCGCGCACGGCATCGATCGCCTCCTGCGGCGCCTCCAGCGACACGCCGAGCTCGGCCAGCAGCACGTCGAGCGCCGGTTCGCCGTCGAGCTTGAGCAGCAGGTTGCCGTCGGCCTCGGTGATCACGCGCTCGCGCGACACCGGCTGGCAGCCCTGGGTGACCCTGGACACCACGCGCACGCCCTCGCCGAACACCACGCCCGAGAGGCCGCCCGAGAACACGCCGCCCGCAGCGCCGTGGCCGCGGATGTTGCCGTTGCCGCCGATGGCGAACTGCAGCGATCCGGCGCGGCCCGAGGAAAGGCCGCCGAACAGGTAGCCGGTGTCGGTGCGGCCCGCCATCTCGGCGATCAGCTCGGCGAGTTCGGGCGTGGCCGGGTCGGCATGCACCAGCGCGGTGTGCGCCGCGAAGCCGCTCATCTCGGTGCCGGCGAGCGGCGCCACGCCCGAGAACACGCGGTACTGGTCGCTCGGCAGCTGGCACAGCATCACGCTGAGTGCCGGTTCGTCGAAGTACTCGGCGTTGTTGGCCGAGACGCCGATACCCACGGTGCCCGACCAGTCGGTGATCTCGGGGAGTTCGGCGCCGAGGTGGTCGAGGATTTCCTGCGCATCCTCCGCGTAGTGGTCGGTGATGTAGAGCAGCCCCAGCGTGGGCGAACGTGCGTAGTCGGGCAACGCCATCTGCGCCCGCAATTGGGCCAGCACGAGCCCGGCCGCCATGCGCCATTGCGGATGGGTGGCGTGACCGGATGGAAACAGCTTCATGGACTCGGCTCTCTGGCGGGGTTGAGTGGGGGAATCAGCGTCCGCGCGCTCGCTTGCGCGCCGGCGCCGTGGATTTTCTGGCCGCGCCGGTCGCAGCCGGCGCCTTCTTCGTGGCGGACGCGGCCGTCTTGCGTGCCGGCTTCTTGCCCGATGCGGCGCCCACCGCCTTGTCGACCGCATTGGCGAGCGGCGTCGCCATGTCCGGCATTTTCAGCTGGGACGCGTCCTGCAAGGCCGAGCTGGCGATCTGCTGGAACTGCTGCGTGAGCGCGCCCCACCACTGCAGCGGATCGACCACGCCGCCCGCGGCGTCCGACGAGGCTGCGCCAGTGTCCGATGTCTTGCCGCGCCCGCTGCGCCGGACCGCAGCGACCGGCGCCTCGGCCTCGATGTCTTCGGGTTCGTCCTCGGGCTCGTCTTCAGGCTCCGGCGCAGGCGGCGGGGCCGGCGGCGCGGCAGCGGGCGCCGTGGCCTGGCGCGTGAAGGCGTTGGCCAGGTCCTCCATGCGCACGTTCATGCCGCGCAGCGTCGAGAGCGTCATCTTCTGCACCTCGAGCGCCTGAATGGTGGCCTTGAGCGCATGGCCGTTCTGCTCCAGCCAGTACTGCACGGTCTTGAGTTCCTGGATGCGCTTGTCGACCTCCTCGACGCTCAAGGTCGGCGCCACCCAGTTCGACAGGCTAGGCATGCCGGGCACCGTGCTCGCGCTTCCCCCCGCACCGCCCGCGAGGCTCTGCAGAAAGTCGAAGCCCGGGACGAACTGGCTGAAGGCGAAAGGCTTGCTCGCGTCGCTCATGGGGAGGTCTCCTGGAGGGTGGTTCTTGTCCGGGCAGCTTACTCCAAGGGGATGCGCTTTTGTCGCGCGGGCATGCGCCAAAACTCAGTGCTTGTGGTTGTGCGCCGGCGCCGCCGCGCCATCGGCCGGCGCACCCACCGGCAGCTTGAGCTCCATCGTGCTCGACTGGCCCTTGGCGTCCTCGAAGCGCAGGGTCACGGACACGCTGGTGCCCTTGGCCAGCGGCTGCTTCAGGTCCATCAGCATCAGGTGGTAGCCGCCGGGCTTGAGCTCGACGGTCTTGCCGGCCGGCAGATCGAGGCCCGACACGGCACGCATGCGCATCGTGTCGCCCTCCATCTTCATCTCGTGGACTTCCGCGACGCCGGCAGCGGGCGTCGAGACGCCGACCAGCCGCGCGCCGGCCGGCGCGGTGAGCTTCATGAAAGCGCCGGTCCCGCTCTGGCCGGGCACCGACTGGCGCACCCAGGCGTCGCGCACCTGGACGGAGGCGGGTGCTTGAGAGAAGGCGCCGGCGGCGCCGGCCAGCGCGGCGCAGAGCGCCAGGGTCTTGAGAAGGGTCTTCGAATGCTTCATGGATGAGGTCCTTGGCGGAGAGTGTGAGCTATAGGTCGAAACGGAGTTCAGCGCTGTAGGTACGTTGCGGGTAGGGGTGAAAGTTCCAGTACTGGTAGTTGTTGGCGTTGTCGATGCCGAAGGCGGCCGACGAGCGCTTGTCGATCTGATAGCGCACGCGCAGATCGACGGTGAAATATTTGCTGGCACCGAAGTAGGCGAAGGCGTTGACGTCGCTGTTGTCCAGGTTCGAGTATTGCCGCCCGCTGTAGCGCGCAGCCACCGTGAAGGCCCAGCGCGCATCGGGCTTGTAGGTGGCGTAGACCGTCGAGCGCCAGCGCGGCACGCGCGGCTGCCACTTGCCGACGCTAGCCGGCAAGGCGGCGTTGGCCGCGATCTTCGAATCGGCGTAGGTCAGGCTGCCTCCCAGGTCGAGGCCTCGCATGAAGACGTCCTGCCCGGTATAGGCGAGTTCGACGCCGGCGGTGCGCACCTTGTCGACGTTCTGCACGCGCGAGACCGTGGAGCCCGCGATGAGCTGGTTGTAGAGCGCGTCGCGTGTCGTCTCGTGGAACAGCGTGGCGCGCGCCAGGCCGTTGCCCAGATCCTTCTCGGCCGAGAGCTCGCCGGTCCACGACTTCTCCGGCTTGAGATTCGGGTCGTTGACGAAGGACAGCGCACCGCCCGAGGTCGCGCCGTAGAGCTCGCCGACGGTGGGAAAGCGCACCGCGCGACCCAGCGAAGCCTTGAGCACGGTATCCGCGCTCAGCTGATACGCCAATGCAGCCTTGGGCGAGACATCCGATTCGCTGCGCTTTGCATAGGACTGAAAACTGGTCGCCGCGGCGGTGAGGCCGTCCGTCGCCTTCCAATCCTCGTAGCGCAGGCCGAGCACAGCCTTCCAATTCGGAGCGAAGGACCAGGTGTCCTGCGCCCAGGCGCTTAAGGTTTCGGTGCGGCCGCCGACCTTGCTCACCGGCGAGAGCGGCGCGCCATCCTGCCAACTGCCCAGGACGTTCGTCTTCAGGATCCGCAACTTGTACGCATCGCGGCCGACGCCGAAGTCGACGATGTGCGCGCCGGCCATGCCCTGCGGCCGCCATGTGCCCTTGGCCGACAGCGTGTTCCAGCCGGTGCCGTCCTGGTCCTGCAGCGTGCCGGCGCCGCCGATGGCCGCGAACGGCAACGCCACCGTCGGCGCGCGCTGCTGGTCCTTGGCGTAGTCGTACAGGCTCGCGGCCACTTCCCAGTCGAACTCGCCTTTGGTATGGCTCTTGACCGAGAGGCCGTGCATGGAGTGCGTCTGGACGTCGTTGGTGAGCGGGAAGGCTGTCGGTGCGAGCGCGTAGGTGCGGCCGACGATGTTGACCGCGCCGCTGTACACCGGCTGGCCGGCCGCGTTGCGCAAGTAGCTGTCGGGCCGACCCTCGGCCCTGTTCTGCCACCAGCCCAGGGTGTAGGTGGCGCGAAGCGTGGGCGAGAAGTCGTAGGCCAGCTTGAGCTTCGCGTGGTCCTGCACGGTGTGGTACGCCGTGCCCGTGCCGAGGATGTACCACGGCGTGTTGGTGGTGTTCAGGCCGGGCACGAAGCCGGCCACCGGCGTGCCGCTGCGGCTCACGGCGCCGGAGGCCACGGTGGCAGTGGTGAAAGTCAGCGGCTGGCCGTGGCTGTCGCTGCGGTTCAGATCGATCCACCAGGACCAGTCGCCGCTCTTGCTGCCCAGCGAGGCGCTGGTCTGCCAGCTGTTGAAGGTCTGGCGGGTGTTGTACAGGTCGTTGGGCTGCGACGAATAGCCGGCCTTCACGTGCGCTTCGAGCTTGGTCGGCATGCGCGTCACGTAGTCGACCACTGCACCCGCCGAGTTGCCCGGGTAGGCGGCCGAGAACGGACCGTACATCACGTCCACGCGTTCGATCTCCTCGGGCGTGACCAGGCCCCAGCGCGGCGCGTAGTTGGTGCCGTTGGCGATGCCGTTGCCGAGGTAGTTCGACAGCAGGATGCCGTCGGCATACACCGCCGAGCGCGCGCTGTTGCCGGTGCCCGAGGCGCGCGTCGACAGGATGGCGTGGTTGTAGTCGCCGATGTAGCGCTTGCGCACCAGGAGACTCGGCAGGTACTTGACCGCGTCTTCGCTGTCGGTGGCGTTGATGCGGGTCTCGATCTCCTCGCGCGTCACGCCCTCGATGGTGGTGGGAATCTGCGTCGGCAGCGAGGTCGGCCGGCCGCCGGTGACGGTCACCACGCCGAGAGACTTGATGCGCTCGGACGCGTCATCGGCCGACGCGGCGGTCTGGGCCAGCACGGGCGCGGCCAGCCAGGGAAAGGCTGCACCCAGGGCGAGCGACAGCACGGTTTTCTTGTTCATGGAAAGCGCTCCTCGGCGCCCACGGCACCGATGCATTGCAAGGAAGTCCGGGCGCCGGTGCCCTGACTGGGGGCGCGCTGCGCTACGGATTCGAAGAACAGCTCAGAGCGCTGGAGGCCCGCGCGCGGGCAGCGGCGCGGCAGTGGCCGCGGCGATGCGCGCGGCCGGAATGGGCTGGACCGCATGGGCCAGCGGAAGCGGACTCGGCAGTGCGACCGCCGCCGTGGGCGGCGGCGCGCCGGTCAGCATGCACAGCGGGCAGTCCATGTGGCTCGTGCCCAGCTCCTGCGCGCCGTCGTCGGTCTGCACGACCACCTTGACGGCGCCGTCGCTGGAGCAGACCAGCTCCACCGCCTGCGGATTCACGATCGGCGAGGCGACCGCCACGCCCAGCGACAGCGCGAACCACAGCAGCACGAGGCGGCCGAGTTGGTGGGCGTGACGCAGGCAGGACATGAGGCGGCGATTATCGGCCAGTCCCGCGCTCAAGGGCCGGGCACCACCGCCGTCACGCGGAAGCCGCGCGCCGCCAGCAGCGCCGGCAGGCCCGTGGGGCCGACCATGTGCAGCGCGCCGACCGCGCCGAACACGCGCTGGCCCCGCGCATGCAGGCGCGCGATGCCGTCGGCCAGTCCGGGGTTGCGGTCGTCGAGCAGGCGCTTGAGCGCGCGCCGGTCGGCGGGCGTGCGCGCGCAGTCGCACCACTGCGTGTAGCGGTCGAGCCGGGGCCAGTCGTTGCGCGCCCAGGCCTGCGCCAGCTCGCCCGCCAACGCGCCGGTGCGGCCCGATTCGAGTTCGTCGAGGGCCTGGTCGATCTGCTCGCCCTCCTCCGCTTCGGAATCGCCACTGAGCATCTTCAACTGGTCCGCTGCGGTCTCGAGCGCGACGATGGGCTTGCCGCGGGCCCGCGCCAGGCCGGCGAGGAAGGCCTCGCTGCCGTAGTCGCCATGCAGCCCCTCGGAGCGCGCCGCGAGCATCGACAGCGTCGTGACCTGCAGGATCGGCCGCAGCCGGGCCAGCGCGCCCTGCGGCAGGCAAGCGGCGGCGGCTTGGCGGTCGAGGCGTCGCTGCCGTTCCGGCGTGAGCACGCGCGCGCTGGCGGCCGCGTCGGCCGGCGCAGTGAACACGGCCAGCGTCGCCGGATCGAGCAGGTCGAGTTCGAGCGCCAGCGTGTCGCTCTGCATCAGCGCGCGCAGAACCAGCGGCCCCGGCACCATCCACTCGGCCTTGCCCAGGTGCATGGTGCCGTAGAGCCAGGACGTGCGGCCGTCCTTCTCGATGCGCCACAGGAGGCCGCGGTCGACCGCCTGCTGCATCGCGCGCCGCATGGCCTCGGCCGACAGGTCGGGCATGGCGGCCGGCGGCGGGCAGAAGGGCTTGGTGCTGCCTTCGTCGGCCGCAAAAGCGGGTGCGGTGCCGACACACAGCAGCACGAAGCCCAGCGCACGCAGCCAGCGGTTCATTCCAGCGCCGCCGCGAAGTCGGCGACCAGATCGCTCTCGCGCTCCAGCCCGACCGACACGCGGATCAGCCCCTCCGCGATGCCCATCTCGGCCCGCCTGGCGGGGCCGGCCTCCCAGAAGATGGTCGGCGCCACCGGAATGATCAGCGTGCGCGTATCGCCCATGCCGGTGGCCTTGATCGGGATCTGCAGCCGGTTGATGACGCAGATGCAGGCCTCAGGATCCCGCAGCTCGAAGGACAGCAGCCAGGCGCCCGAAGCGAAATGCGCGCGCGCCAATGCATGCTGCGGATGCGACTCGAGCATCGGGTAGTGCACGCGCGCCACCGCCGGATGGCGCTCCAGGAAACGGGCCAGCGACAGGGCCGTGGCGCTGGTCTGCGCGACGCGCAGGGCCAGGGTTTCGGCGCCGACGGCGATGCGGTGGGCATGGTCGGAGCTCAGCGAGCCGCCCAGGTCCCGCAGGCCTTTCTTGCGCAATTGCGCCAGTCCCCACTGCTTCGCATCGCCCTGGCGATAGCCGGCAAAGATGTTGGGGAAGCCGCTCCAGTCGAACAGGCCGGTGTCGGTCACCGCACCGCCGAGCGCGTTGCCGTGGCCGGCGATGGTCTTGGTCAGCGAGTTGAGCGACAGGCTCGCGCCCACCGTCTTCGGCCGGAACAGGGCCGGCGAGGTGATGGTGTTGTCCACCACGTAGACGAGGCCGCGTTCGGCGCAGAGACGGCCGATGCCGGCCAGGTCGGGCACCTGCGTGCCGGGATTGGCGATGGTTTCGACGAACACCATGCGCGTCGCGGGCGTGAGCGCATCGGTCACGGCAGTTGCCGCCGACGCATCGACCAGGCTCACCTGAATGCCCAGCCCCTGCAGCGTGCCCAGCACGCTGTGGGTGTTGCCGAACAGATGGCGGCTCGCGACCAGGTGGTCGCCCGCGCGCAGCAGCGTCAGGAACACGGCCGAGACCGCGGCCATGCCGGTCGCGAAGCAGACGGTGCCCTGGCCCTCCTCGAGCGCCGTGAGCTTGGCCTCCAGCGCGGCGGTGGTCGGCGTGCCCTGGCGCGCATAGTTGAAGCGGTTCTTCAGCGTGCCCTGGAACACGCCGATCAGGTCCTCGGCGCGCTCGTAGCCGTACTGCACCGACGGGTGCACCGCCATGTGCACGCCGCCCTGCTCGACGCCGAAGTGGCGGTCGGCGTGCAGCAGCCGGGTGGTCGGATCGGGGGCGGGAGCGTCGGACGGCGAGGTCATCGGAGTTGTATCCATGGGTGTCAAAGCAAGGCAGCGCGGCTATGCTTGTTACATGCGCAGCATATTTCACCTTGCCTTCCATGTCCGCGATCTCGACGCGGCGCGTCGCTTCTACGGCGGCCTGCTCGGCTGTGCCGAAGGCCGCAGCACCGACACCTGGGTCGATTTCGACTTCTTCGGCCACCAGATCTCGCTGCATCTCGGCGAACCCTTCGCCACCTCGCGCACCGGTCGCGTCGGCGACGCGATGGTGCCGATGCCGCACTTCGGCATCGTGCTCGAGCTGCCCGCGTGGCGCGCGCTGGCCGAGCGCCTGCAGGCGGCCGGCGCCGACTTCGTGCTGAAACCGCAGGTCCGCTTCGAGGGCCAGCCGGGCGAGCAGTGGACGATGTTCTTCTGCGACCCTTTCGGCAACCCGATCGAGGCGAAAGGATTCCGTTCGCTGGACACCGTCTACGACACATGACCTGAACTCTCATCCGCTTCGCCATGGTTACTTCGCTGCGCATTGCCGGGCTTGTTGCCGCACTCGCCGCCCTCTTCCATCCTGCCGCGCACGCGGTGCAGGACTGCGAGCTCAACGGCCAGAGCGTGAATCCGGCCAACGGCAACACCACCGCGGGCAAGACCGGCCTCATGCGCTGCAAGGACCGCGACAGCGGCGAGCTGATGCGCGAGCAGCAGATCCAGAACGGCGTCTTCATGGGCCTGGTGCGCCACTACGGCAAGGGCAGGCTCGTGAAGGAGCACAGCGTCAACGCCAACGGCAACATGCAGGGCCGGGCGCGCGAGTTCTCGCCCACCGGCCAGGTGCTGCGCGAGGCCATGTACGAGAACGGGCACGAGACGGGCCTGACGCGCAGCTTCCACCCCGGCGGCCAGGTGCGCCGCCTCGCCTTCTATGCCGAGCCGGGCGAACGCGCCTCGGCCGAGTTCACCGAGCGCGGCCAGCTGTCGGCGCTGCGCTGCGGCGACAAGCCGATGCTGGCGCCAGCGGTCGACGACGTGCGGCTGTGCGGCTTCGTAAACGGGCCCTCGCAGGTGGAGCTGTTCGACAGCAAGGGCATCCTGCGTTCGCGCCTGGCCTATGCGGCCGGCAAGCGGGTGCGCAGCGAGGAGCTCTACGACAACGGCAAGCCTTCGGTGCAGGACGAGATCAACGGCAACCTGCGTACCGAACGGCGCTGGTCGTCCGAGGGGGTCAAGCGCCGCGAGGTGGTCTTCCTGCTGGTGGAACGCGGCGCGATCAGGCAGCGCGAGCAGGAGTTCTCGGAGAAGGGCACGCTGGTGCGCGACCAGCGCTGGAACGCGGCCGGCGAGCCGCAGAGCGACGAGAGCTACTACCTCAACGGGCAGCCGCGCAGCAAGGCCCGCTACGGCACGGCCGGCGATGCGCGCCAGGTGGAGATCACCGAATTCCACGACAACGGCCAGCGCGCCGCGCTCGGGCGCTTCCTGCTGGTCGATCGGGTCCGCCGCATCCCCGTCGGAACGCACCAGCGCTTCGGCGACAAGGCCACGCTGATGGCCGAATCGGTCTACGACGACAAGGGCCGCGTCACGCGCGAACGGACCTGGGATGCGGACGGCAAGCCGGAGCGCGACGACGAAGTATTCGAGGACGGCTCGCGCAAAGCCTACGCAAGGTAGGCGGAGTCAATCCAGCTTGATGCCGGCCGATTTGATGATGGGGCCCCAGCGCTTCGATTCCGCCCGCGACAGCGCCGCGAACTGAGCCGGCGTCCCCGGCATCGCCTCCATCCCGAAATCGCCGAAGCGCTTCTGCACCGCCGGCACGCTGAAGGCGCGGTTCAGGTCGGCGTTGAGCTTGGCGATCACCGGCGCCGGCAGGCCGGCCGGGCCGAGGATGCCCTGGAACGCGAACACCTCGGTGTTGGGCACGCTCACTTCGGCCAGCGTCGGCACGTCCGGCAGCAGCTTCGAGCGCGTGCTCGAACCGATGGCCAGCACGCGCACCTTGTTGCCCTGCATGATCGGCAGCCCCGAGGCCAGGTCGAGGAACATGCACGGCACCTGGCCGCCCATCACGTCGGCCATCGCCGGCGCCGCCCCGCGGTAGGGGATGTGGGTGATGAAGGTGCCGGTGCGGTTCTTGAACATCTCCATCGCCAGGTGATGCGGCGAGCCGTTGCCGGGCGAGGCGTAGTTGACCTTGCCGGGGTTGGCCTTCACGTAGGCCAGGAAGGCCTTGAAGTCCTTGGCCGGGAAGTCCGGGTGCACCACCAGCGCGAGCGGGAACTTGCCGATGGCGCCGATGTAGCTGAAGTCCTTTTCGGGGCTGAAGGGCAGCTTACTGAACAGGTATTCGTTGAAGGCCAGCACCGCGTTGTCGGCCGACATGATGGTGTAGCCGTCGGGCTTGGCCTTGGCGACCAGGTCGGCGCCGATGTTGGTGGAGGCGCCGGGGCGGTTGTCGATGACGATCTGCTGGCCCAGCGTCTGCCGCATGGCTTCGGCCAGGGTGCGCGCGATCACGTCGGTGCCGCCGCCCGCGGGGTAGGGCACCACCCACTTGATGAGCTGCTCGGGATAGTTCTGCGCGCGCGCCCACGGCGCGGCGCTGGCGGCTGCGGTGGCAGCGAGGGTGGTGAGCAGGGTTCTGCGATCCATCGGAAAGTCTCCTGGGTTTTAGTGAGTTGGCGTGAAAGGGTCAGTTCGCGCGCTCGTCGACCGGCGTGGCAGACAGCGAGGGCGTGGGCAACTGGTCCAGCGCATGCGCCAGCGCCGCGCGGCAGCGCGCTTCGTCGCCGACTTGCTCGAACAGCAGCAGGGCGAGCCGCGCGAGGAACAGCGATTCCCGCTCCGCGCCCGCCTCGCTGATGGCACGTGCGCATTCGGCGTAGAGACGGTCGCGCGCTTCGGGGCTCAGTGCTGCAGTCATTGGATAACCTCCGCGCCATGCGCTACGGTGCTATTCGACTTGGGAGCGGCCCGGCGTCTCATGCGGCCTCCTTGGTTGCCAATGCCGATGCGCGCGCCAGTGCCTGCGAGAGCGCGCCCGGCGGCACGCGGCGCCAGCGCGCGGCCACATGGCCGTCGGGGCGCAGCAGGTAGACGGCGCCCTCCTGCGCGCCCAGGGCCGCGAACAGCGCGGCATCGGCGGCGCCCGGGGGCAGCTCGCGCAGCACCGCCTTCAGCGGGCCGGCCTGCGCGGCCGCGAGTTCGGCTTCGAGCGCAGTGTCTTCGATGTTGAGCACGAGCACGGTGAAGTTCGGCCCCAGCCAGTCGGTGAGATGCAGGTCCGCGGCGAGCTGCTGCTCGGGCATCGCCTCGCCCGGCTTCGGACCGGCCGGGAGTTCGTCGCTCGCGCTGGACAGCGGCGAGGCCTCGTAATGCACCGTCTGCGTCTGCCGCGGATTGATCAGGTTCGCGATCTCGCGGTGCACGCCCGCGAGCGACAACGCGGCTTCGCGCAGCAGGTCGAAGCCGCGCGAAGGCGGCGACATGAATTCGGTGCTGCGCATCGCGCTTTCGGCATTGATGTGGAAGGCGGCGATGCGCTCCTGCGAATAGCTGTCTAGCAGCGCGGCATCGGACACGCCGCGCGCCACCAGCGCCAGCTTCCACGCGAGGTTGTCGGCGTCGTCGAAGCCCGAATTGAGGCCGCGCACGCCGAAGATCGGCATCGCATGCGCGGCATTGCCGGCGAAGAGCACGCGCCCGTGGCGGTAGCTCGCGAGTGTCATCGCGCCGGCGCGGTAGACCGAGGTCCAGACCGTCTTCCAGGTCAGATGGCCTTCGCCGATGGCTTCGAGGTGGCGCTGCACGAACTCCTGCACCGCGGCGGGCTGCAGCGCTTCCTCGGTGCTCTGGCCGGCGCGCAGTTGGTAGTCGATGCGCCAGATGTCGTCGGGCTGGCGGTGCATCAGCACGGTCGAGCCCGGGTTCCAGGGCGGATCGAACCAGGCGCGGCGCTCCGTCGGGTGCGTGCTGTGCAGCTCGATGTCGATGATCACGTAGCGGCCTTCGTAGGCCGTGCCTTCGAGATTCAGGCCGAGCGACTTGCGCACGAAGCTCTGGCCGCCGTCGCAGCCGACCAGCCACTGGGCCTGCAGCACATAGCTGCCGAGCGCATTGCGCGCCTCCAGCCGCAGGCCTTCGGCGTCTTCCGAGAAGCCGGTGAGCTCGGTGCCCCAGCGGATGTCGATCGATCCGGGCGTCGCCTCGTTGCGGCGACGGATCGCGTCCAGCAGGTACTGCTCGATGTAGTACTGCTCGAGATTGATCATCGGCGGCAGCTTCTGGCGCTCGTCGTGCGGCATCTCGAAGCGGAACACCTCCTCGGTCTTGTAGAAGCTGCGTCCGCCGGTCCAGGGCAGGCCCTTGGCCAGGAAGGCCGGCAGCGCGCCGAGCCGTTCGATGATCTCCAGGCTGCGGCGCGAGACGCAGGCCGCGCGGCTGCCGACGCAGACCGTGTCGTCGGCTTCGAGGATCACGCTCTTCACGCCATGGTTGGCCAGGCCCAGCGCGAGCGACATGCCGACCGGCCCGCCGCCGCAGATCACGACCGGGTGGCGACCCGGTTCGACGCCGCCCTCGAGCGTCGGCAACCGCGGGTCGAAGCGCGTGTAGTGGAAGTCGCCGACCGAGGGCGGCAACTCGCCGGCCATCGGAGGCAGCGGCCCGGTGGCGGCATCGCCGGCGCGCGCGGCGGGGGCAGCAGGCTTGGGGGCGACAGCGATGTTCATGCGAAGGGATTGTCCCGATGACGCACAGACACCGATGTCGTAACTTCGTACGAAGTGCTAACCCTGAGACCCCCATGAGGCGCTGGCCTCTTCGCGCCGCCGAGCATGCGCTGGCAGCCCCCGTGGTCAGCGGCGTGCTCGCCGGCGTCGGCACGCCGCACCTGGCGGCCAGCTACCTCGGCGCGATGGATCGCGTGCTGCCGGTGACCTTCTGCACGGTGTTCGCGGTGAGCGCCAGCGGCCGCATCGAAACCGTGTCGGCCGCGAGCACCTACGGCAACACGGCCGAGCGCACTTCGGAGCGCTACGTGGCGCAGCGCTTCGACCTGCTCGACCCCAACATGGTCTGGCTCGCCAAGCGCAAGCTGCCCAAGCGAGCGCAGCTGTGGCTCGGCCACCAGCGCGCCGAAGAGGTGGCCGACCCGGCCTACCGCGCCGCCTGCTACGGCGACGTCGGCATCCGCGAGCGCGCCTCGATCCTGCTCTTGCAGCCGACCGGCCAGCGCACGGCCGTGAGCTTCTACCGCAGCCTGGCGCAGCCCGAGTTCGGCGACACGGATTTCGCGCTGCTCGAAACCCATGCCACGCTGCTGGCCGATGCCACGCTCGCGCACGGCCGCAGCGCCATGGCCGCGCGCGAAGCCGCCGAGCCGACACTCGCCACGCGCCTGCTCGCCCTGAGCCTGCGCGAACGCGAGGTGATCGGCCACCTGATGGCCGGCAAGACTGCGAAGGAAACGGCGCGCGAGATCGGCATCGAGCTCACGACGGTGCGGACCCACCAGTACCGGGCGTTCCGGCGGCTGGGGATCGGAAGCTTGAAGGCGCTGCTGCGCGGCGCCTGATCAGCCGCCCGGCGCCGCCACTTCCTGATCGATCGCCCCGAAGATCGACTGCCCGTCCTTGCCCTTCATCTCGATCCGGATCGTGTCGCCGTACTTCATGAACTCGGTCGCCGGCTGGCCGTCCTGGATGGTCTCGATGCAGCGCTTCTCGGCGATGCAGCTGTAGCCCTTGGGCCATTCGGTGCGGCCGTCTTTCTCCACGCCCTTGTTGCTCACCGTGCCGCTGCCGACGATGCTGCCGGCGCGCACGTTGCGCGTCTTGGCGATGTGCGCGATCAGTTGGCCGAAATGGAAAGTCATCTCCTCGCCCGCATCGCACATGCCGACCTTGCGGCCGTTCCAGGTGCTTTGCAGCGTGAGATGCACGCGGCCGCCCTGCCAGGCATCACCGAGTTCGTCGAGGGTGACGGCCACCGGGCTGAAGGCGGTTGCAGGCTTGCTCTGGAAGAAGCCGAAGCCCTTGGCGAGCTCGGCCGGGATCAGGTTGCGCAGGCTCACGTCATTGGCGAGCATCACCAGCCGGATGCCGTCGAGCGCCTGCGCGGGGCTCGCGCCCATCTTCACGTCGCCGGTGACGACCGCGATCTCGGCCTCGAAGTCGATGCCAAAGGCTTCGCTCGCCACCACCACGCGGTCGCAGGGGCCGATGAAATCATCGCTGCCGCCCTGGTACATCAGCGGGTCGGTGTAGAAGCTCTCGGGCACCTCGGCGTTGCGCGCCTTGCGCACCAGCTCCACGTGGTTGAGATAAGCCGAGCCGTCGGCCCACTGGTAGGCGCGCGGCAGCGGCGCCATGCATTGCGCGGGATCGAAGGGGAAGGCGTGGCGCGCGCGGCCGGCGTTGAGCGCATCCGACAGGTCCTGCAGCTGCGGGCTGATGAAGCCCCAGTCGTCGAGCGCCTGCTGCAGGCGGCTGGCGATGCCGGTGGCGTAGTGGGCGCTGGCCAGGTCGCGCGAAACGACGACCAGCTGGCCGTCGCGCGAGCCGTCTTTGAGGGTGGCGAGTTTCATGGGTGGCGGCGGATGCCGGCACGGCATCGCTACTAAACTGGTTGAACGGGCGGCAGTGTACCGAGCAGAACCTTGGCGCCGCGTTCCGATCCACTACCGATGCCCCCGCACGCCCTCCCCGCCCCGCCCCCGGCTCCGCGCCCGCCCTGGCGCGGGCTGGCGCTGCTGGCCGCCGCCGTGCTGCTCGCGCACCTCGCGCTGCTGGGCCTGGCGCCCATGGCCGTGGGGCCGCATCCCTCGCCGCTGGCCAATAAGTTCACGACGCGCACCATCGTCGTTGCCCCGCCGGCCGAGGAGCCGGCGCCACCACCGCCCGCGGCCGCCGCCAAGCCGCCGCCCAAATCTGCGCCGCCGCGCCCTGCTGCCCGTCCGCAGACGCCCGCCGCGGCGCCCGAGAATTCGGCCCCGGCCGAGGCCCCCGGACCGGATCTGACGGCCCAGGCGCCGGTCGAAGCCGGCGTTCCCGCAGAGCCTGCGCCGGAGGCAGCGCCCGCGGCGCCCGCCGAGGGCGCATCGGCCGCGCCCGGCGGCAGCAACGCCGCGGGCCAGGCCGAAGCGCCGGTGCCGCAGCGCATCCCGGGTTCGGTGCGGCTCGCCTTCGCGGCCACCGGGCAGATGGGTACGTCGCCGATGCAGGGCGTGTTCGGCAACCTGACATGGTCGCAGGACGGCCGCCAGTACGACGCGCAGCTGTCGCTCAACTTCCTGTTCCGGACCATCCGCAGCCAGCACAGCAACGGCGTGATCGGCGCCAACGGCATCGAACCGACCCGCTTCTCGGACAAGCGCAGGAACGAGGTCGCCTCGCACTTCATGCGCGAGCAGGGCACGGTGGTGTTCAGCAACAACGCACCGAGCGTGCCGCTGATGCCGGGCGCGCAGGACCGGCTGAGCGTGATCCTGCAGCTCGGCGCGTTGATGGCCGGCGATCCGGGGCGCTATCCGCCCGGTGCGGCTTTCGCGATCCAGACGGTAGGCCCGCGCGATGCCGACATCTGGATCTTCAAGGTCGAAGACGATGAAAAACTGAGCCTGCAAGCCGGCGAATTCACTGCGCGCAAGCTCACGCGCAATCCGCGCCAGCCCTTCGACGACAAGGTCGAGCTCTGGCTGGCGCCCGAGCTGGGCTATCTGCCGGTGCGCATCAAGCAGACGCAGAGCAACGGCGATTTCGCCGATCTGCAGCTGCGCAGCGTGGAATCGATGCGCCCCTGAGGCCGAATAAATCACAAAAAATCACAGCCTGTTCCTACAAAACAACAGCCCTTCTTGAAACTGGCGCGTTGATTGCTATCTAACCAACATGAATGCTATCGACATCCTCACTGGACCCGCCATGCAAATGCTTTACGACTCCGACTCCTTCGTCGTCGTGCACGTGCAGCCGACCGAAGGCGACACGCCCGTAGCGCCCGACCTCCCGGTGCTCGCGCGCCACGGCTTCGAGATCGTGGACAAGCGCTCCGGCAAGGAGGTCTACCTCGACGGTTCCTGGGCCGAGCTGTTCCAGCAGCAGATCGCCGCCTGGCAGCTCAACACGCCGACGCAGGAAGAAGTCGAGGACACGCTCGAGGGCTACGCCGAGCTGGCGCACACGCCCGTCCTCGTCCACTAAGCGCGGCGCTTGCCGTACAACCAGCCGTACATCGGCCCCACGATCAACAGCACGGCGACCAACCGGCAAACCTGAAACGCCGTCACCAGCGGCACCCCCAGCTGCAGCACCTTCGCGGTGATCGCCATCTCGGCGATGCCGCCGGGCGAGGTGCCCAGAATCATGGTGGCCGGATGCAGCCCCGTGCCCCAGGCCAGGAGCCACGCGAACGCGCCGCACAGCGCGATCATCGCCAGCGTGCCGAGCGCCACCGTCGCCAGCCAGCGCGGCGCCGTGTGCAGGAACTCGCGGCTGAAGCGCACGCCCAGGCTCACCGCGATCACCAGCTGGGCGGCGTTCGACAGCCACACCGGCACTGCCGACAGCTGCTGCCCGGCCATGGTGAATCCCATCGACACCAGCAGCGGGCCCATGAACCACGGGTTGGTGCGCCCCGCGATCCGCATCACCAAGCCGCCCAGACCCGTTGCCAGCGCAAGCAGCGCGAGGCCGCCCCAGCGCACTTCGCGCACGCCGGCCACGTTGATCTCGAGCCCGTGCAGCCCACTCCATTGCATCGCGAACGGAATCGCGATCGTGACCAGCACCAGCCGCAGGCTGTGCGCGGCAGCGACCAGGTCGGTGCGCGCGCCGACGCGCTCGGCCAGCAGCGTCATCTCGGAGGCACCTCCGATCGCGCCTGCGAAGTAAGTCGTGGCTCTCATGGATCGCACAGGCACATGCGGCATGCGATCCGCATGCAAGCGCTGCAAGCAGCCACCGAAGGCCCAGCCCAGCGCCAGTGCCCAGACGATGGCGAGCGCGATGGCCCACCACACGCCCGCCACCAGCGCGACCACCTGCGGCGTGAAGTAGAGGCCCAGCGCGACGCCGATCACCCACTGCCCGGCATTGCGCAAGGGCGTGTGGCTGGCGGTCGGTGCACCGGCGATCGAAGCCAGGGACACGGCCAGCAGCGGCCCGATCATCCAGGGCAGCGGCGTATGCAGGGCGAGACAGACGCCGGCCGCCACGAGTGCAAGCAAGAGCGTGGCGAGGACGCGAACCGAAAAGCGGAGGGACACGGACAGGAAAAGGGAATTGGACGGCGGCGCTCTGCAGCCGCCGTCGCATAGTATGGCTGGATGCTGTTTCGACGCTTTTTCACGCTGTCTTTGCTCATGGCCGTGGTCCTCACGGGTTGTTCTGTCTTCGCACCGCGCGCGGATGAGCCGGTCGCCCGACGCGCGATGGCCCTGCTGCCGGCCGACGCGCTGCTCCTCGGCGAACAGCACGACGCCGCCGAGCACCAGGTGATCGAGCGCGAGACGGTCGAGACACTGGTTGCACGCGGCCGCCTGGCCGCCTTGGCGCTCGAGATGGCGGAGGAAGGCACGACCACGGCCGGCCTGGCGCGCGACGCGACCGAGGCGCAGGTGCAGGCCGCGCTGAAGTGGAACGAAAAGGCCTGGCCCTGGAGTGCCTACGGCCCCGCGGTGATGACCGCGGTGCGCGCGGGCGTGCCCGTGCTCGGCGCCAACCTGCCGCGCGAACGCATGAAGGACGCGATGGCCGACGTGTCGCTCGACGTGCAGCTCGGCAAGGAGGCGCACAAGGCACAGCAGGAGGCGGTGCGCAACGGCCACTGCAACCTCTTGCCCGAATCGCAGATCGGGCCGATGACGCGCATCCAGATCGCACGCGACCGCGCGATGGCGCAAGCGATCGTCAAGGCGCGGGTGCCGGGCAAGACCGTGCTGCTGCTGAGCGGCGCCGGCCATACCGCCAAGGCGCTCGGCGTACCGCAACACCTGCCGAGCGACCTGGCGGTGAAGACGGTGCAGCTGCAGGCCGGCGTGCCGATGACCCCGCGCGAACCCGGCGCCTTCGACGCCGTGTGGCTGACGCCGGCGCTGCCGGAGAAGGACTATTGCGCAGGCGTCAAGCAGCGTGCTTCTTGATCGAGTCGGCCAGCGTATTGACCAGCGTGTCGATGTGCGACTTCTCGACCACGAAGGGCGGTGCGATCACGATCACGTCGCCCGCCGGCCGCACCAGCGAACCCTTGTGATAGCAGTCCAGGAAGATGTCGTAGGCCCGCTTGCCCGGTGAGCCCGCGATCGGCGCGAGTTCGACCGCGGCCGCCAGGCCCAGGCTGCGGATGCCGATCACGTTCGGCAGCCCCTTGAAGGCGCCGTGGAAGGCATCGCCCAGTACCTTGCCCATTTCGCCGGCGCGCGGGAACAGCTTTTCCTTCTTCAGCAGCTCGAGCGTCGCGATTGCCGCCGCGCAAGCCACCGGGTGGCCCGAGTACGTGTAGCCGTGGAAGAACTCCACCACGTGCTCGGGCGCCGAGGTGTTCATCATCTCGTCGTACAGCTTGTCGCGGCAGATCACGCCGCCCAGCGGGATCACGCCGTTGGTCACGCACTTGGCGAAGTTCAGCATGTCGGGCACCACGCCGTAGTAGTCCGACGCGAAGTTGGTGCCCATGCGGCCGAAACCGGTGATGACCTCGTCGAAGATCAGCAGGATGCCGTGCTTGTCGCAGATCCCGCGCAGCTTCTGCAGGTAGCCCTTGGGCGGCAGGTACCAGCCGGCAGAACCCGCCACCGGCTCCACGATGATCGCCGCCACGTTGCTCGGGTCGTGCAGCGGCAGGATGCGCTGCTCCAGATCGGCCAGCGGATCGTCCGCCCACACCGGCTCCTCGTTGTGGATGTAGGCATGGTTCACCGGATCGTGGATGAAGCGCATGTGGTCCACGCGCGGCAAAAAGGCCGAGCCGAACACCTTGCGGTTGCCCGGAATGCCGCCCACCGACATGCCGCCGAAGCCGACGCCGTGGTAGCCCTTCTCGCGGCCGATGAAGACGTTGCGGTGCCCTTCCCCACGCGCGCGGTGGTAGGCCAGGGCCACCTTCAATGACGTGTCGGCGGCCTCGCTGCCGGAGTTGCAGAACAGCACCTTGTTGAGGTCGCCCGGCGCCATTGCGGCGATCATCTCGGCCGCCTTGAAAGCCTGGTCGTTGCTGACCTGGAAGGCGGTGGCGTAGTCGAGCGTGTCGAGCTGCTTCTTGATCGCCTCGTTGATGGGCTTGCGGTTGTGGCCGGCGCCGACGCACCAGAGCGAGGAGATGCCGTCGATCACCTTGCGGCCGTCATGCGTGGTGAATTCCATCCCGTCGGCGGCCACGAAGACCCGCGGGTCCTTCCTGAAATGGCGGTTCGGAGTGAAGGGCAACCACTGGTTGTCCATGGTGAAGTCGTTGTAGGCCATGAATCACTCCTGCCGGGGAGGCGCTGACGGGGAGAAGGGCATTTTGGCACCGAGCGCGTTCCGCGGCAGCCCTGCGACAATCTCCGCCCTTATGACCCCCGCGTACATCCTCACCCTTTCCTGTCCCGACCGCACCGGCATCGTCCACGCCGTTTCCGGCTTTCTGCTCGAGCGCGGCGGCAACATCGAAGAAGCGGCGCAGTACAACGACCACGGCACGGGCCTGTTCTTCATGCGCGTACGCTTTGCCTGCGGCCAGAGCGAAGCCGCCTTGCGCGAGCAGATCGCAGGCCTGGCCCAAAGCTTCGGCATGCGCTGGAAGCTGCACGTCGCGGCCGAGCCGATGAAGACCGTGATCCTGGTCAGCAAGGAAGGCCACTGCCTCAACGACCTGCTGTTCCGCTGGAAGAGCGGCCTGCTCGCGATCGACGTGCGCGCCATCATCTCGAACCACCGCGACTTCTACCAGCTCGCCGCCAGCTACAACGTGCCCTTCCACCACATCCCGGTGACGGCCGCGACCAAGGCCCAGGGCGAGGCGAAGCAGTTGGAGATCATCGAAGCCGAAGGCGCCGAGCTGGTGGTGCTGGCGCGCTACATGCAGATCCTCAGCAACGAGCTGTGCACTCAGCTGGCCGGCCGCGCGATCAACATCCACCACTCCTTCCTGCCCAGCTTCAAGGGTGCCAAGCCCTACTACCAAGCCCACGACCGCGGCGTGAAGCTGATCGGCGCCACCGCCCATTACGTGACCGCCGACCTCGACGAGGGCCCGATCATCGAGCAGGACGTGGAACGCGCCGACCACACCGACACCGTCGAAGACCTGACGGCCCGAGGCCGCGACACCGAGAGTCAGGTGCTGGCACGCGCCGTGAAGTGGCACAGCGAGCACCGCGTGCTGCTCAATGGGCACCGGACGGTGGTGTTCAAGTAGAGTCATTCCATGAACGCGCTCGCCCAAGCCTCCGAACGCCAGTCGCAGGTGGTGCGCGCGCTGCAGGCCCACCTGCCGGCGCACGCGCTGATCTGGAACGCCGAGGACACCACGCCCTACGAGTGCGACGGCCTCACTGCCTACCGCCAGCGCCCGCTGGCCGTGGCGCTGCCGGAAACAGAGGCGCAGATCGCGGCCGTGCTCAGGACCTGCCACGCGCTCGGCGTGCCGGTCGTGGCGCGCGGCGCGGGCACCGGGCTCTCGGGCGGCGCGATGCCCAACGCCGCGGGCGTCACGCTCTCGCTCGCCAAATTCAACAACATCCTGAAGATCGATCCGGTCGGCCGCACCGCGGTGGTCCAGTGCGGCGTGCGCAACCTCGCGATCAGCGAAGCCGCTGCGCCCTTCAACCTCTACTACGCGCCCGACCCTTCGAGCCAGATCGCCTGCACCATCGGCGGCAACGTGGCCGAGAACTCGGGCGGCGTGCACTGCCTCAAGTACGGCCTCACGCTGCACAACGTGCTGCGCGTGCGCGGCTTCACCGCCGAAGGTGAAGCGATCGAGTTCGGCAGCGAGGCGCTCGATTGCGCGGGGCTGGACCTGCTCGCGCTCGTGGTCGGCAGCGAAGGCATGCTGGCCGTGACCACCGAGGTCACCGTCAAGCTGGTGCCCAAGCCGCGGCTCGCGCGCTGCATCATGGCCAGCTTCGACGACGTGCGCAAAGCCGGCGATGCGGTGGCGGCCGTGATCGCGGCCGGCATCATCCCGGCCGGCCTCGAGATGATGGACAAGCCGATGACGGCCGCGGTCGAGGCCTTCGTGCGCGCCGGCTACGACCTCGACGCCGAAGCCATCCTGCTGTGCGAATCCGACGGCACGCCCGAGGAGGTCGAAGAAGAGATCGGCCGCATGAGCGCAGTGCTGCGCAATGCCGGCGCCACCGCGCTCTCGGTGAGCCGCGACGAGGACGAGCGCCTGAAGTTCTGGAGCGGCCGCAAGAACGCCTTTCCCGCTTCGGGCCGCATCAGCCCCGACTACATGTGCCTCGACTCGACCATCCCGCGCAAGCGCCTGGCCGACATCCTGCTGGCGATCCAGCAGATGGAGAAGAAGTACAAGCTGCGCTGCTGCAACGTGTTCCATGCCGGCGACGGCAACCTGCATCCGCTGGTGCTCTTCGATGCCAACGACCCCGACGAGCTGCACCGCTGCGAGCTCTTCGGCGCCGACATCCTCGAGACCAGCGTCGCGATGGGCGGCACGGTGTCGGGCGAGCATGGCGTAGGCGTCGAGAAGCTCAACAGCATGTGCGTGCAGTTCACGGCGCAAGAGAACGAGCAAATGTTCGGCGTCAAGCGCGCCTTCGATCCGGCAGGTCTGCTGAACCCCGGCAAGGCCATCCCCACGTTGCAGCGCTGCGCCGAGTACGGCCGCGAAGTGGTGCGTGGCGGGCGCGTGGCGCATCCGGACCTCCCCCGTTTCTGAACGGGCGGGCACGATGAACGGCTTGCGCGGCCTGGCCTGGCTGCTGGTGTTCCAGTCGATCGGCGAGGTGCTGTCGCGCGGCTTGTCGCTGCCGCTGCCCGGCCCGGTCCTCGGCTTGATGCTGCTGCTCGTCGCGCTGTACTTTCCTGTCGTGCGCGAGCCGGTGGCCGAATGCGCGAACTTCATGCTCGCGCACCTGTCGCTGCTGTTCATCCCGGTCGGCGTGGGCGTGATGACGCATCTCGCGCTCTTGAGCCAGTACGGCGGACGCATGCTCCTCGTCGTCGTGCTGTCGACCTGGATCGGGCTCGCGGTGACCGTGCTGGTGCTCTACGGATTCAACCGCAAGAAGAACAAGACCTGAGCCGTGCCGCGCTTCGTCGAACTCTGGATCTATCTCTCGGCCACGCCGCTCTTCGGCCTCACGGCCACGCTGGTGGTGTATTTGCTCGCGAACGCGGCCTACGCGAAGCTGGGCAGCGCGCCCTGGGCCAACCCGGTGCTGTGGTCGGTGATCGCGCTTGCGGGCGGCCTGCTGGCCACGGGGGTGGACTACCCGACCTATTTCGCGGGCGCCCAGTTCATCCACTTCCTGCTCGGTCCGGCCGTCGTGGCATTGGCCTGGCCGTTGTGGCAGCGGCGCGCCGAACTGCGCGCGCGCTGCGGGCGGCTGCTGCTCGCGGCGCTGGCAGGCGGCGTGGCGGCGGGCGGATCGGCCGTCGCACTGGGCTGGGCGGTGGGCCTGCCGCACGACGTGGTGCTTTCCCTCGCGCCCAAGTCGGTCACGGCGCCGGTGGCCATGGGCATCGCGGAAAAGATCGGCGGCATTCCGGCGCTGTCTGCGGTGTTCGCGGTGCTCACCGGCATGATCGGCGCGCTCTCGGGCAAGTACCTCTTCGATGCGCTGCGCATCGGCACCGATGCCGCCGGCTATGCGGCGCGCGGCTTCGCGCTCGGCACCACGGCCCACGGCATCGGCGCGGCCCGCGCGCTGCATGTGGATGCCGATGCCGGCGCTTATGCGGGGTTGGCGCTGGGCATGCAGGTGGTGCTGGCTGCGCTCCTGATGCCGCTGGTGTTCCGGATGTTCTAGAAAGAAAAACGCCCGCCGAGGCGGGCGCTCTCCTGGCTACTTAACTTCTGTTCGGATTGTTCGGGCGGTTGTCGTAGCGGTTGGGCACGCCGTCGTTGTCGCGGTCGCGGTCGTAGCGGTTCGGCACGCCGTCGCGGTCACGGTCCCAGCGGCCGCGGTTGTATTCCCAGCGGCCATCGCGTTCACGCCATTCCGGCGCACGATAGGCATAACCGGGGCGCGCGCGGACCCATGCACCCTGCACCCAGACATGGCGCCCGCCGCGCCACTCGTAGTGGCCCGGTGCCCACACGTAGCCGCGGCGCGGCGGCGGCATGCGCTCGGTGCGCGGCGGCGGCGGCGGCGTCTGGATGATGACGGCAGGCTGCGCCTGCGCGGTGGTCGGTATCGTTACGGCTGCGCCCACCGAAAGAAGGGACGCGGCGCCCACGGCCAAGGTGACAGCAAGTCTTTTCATGGGGGTGCTCCTCATGAGTTGTTGGAGCCTTCATCGTCCCTGGCCCGCGTGAAGGGCCTGTAAGCGCTGCGCCACAAATTGTGTAAAGGTGTTTCGCCTATTCCTGCAGCTCTCGCAGATCGATGGCATCCGCCATCGCGGCATAGCCCGCGTTGCCCGGATGCAAGTGATCACCCCCGTCGTAGAGCGGATGGAGCGCCGCCGGATCGGCCGGGTTGCGCAAGGCGTGGTCGAAGTCCACCACCGCATCGACATCCTGCCGGCCGCGGATCCAGCGGTTCACGGCCTGGCGGCGCGCTTCCTTTTCCTCGGTCCAGGAGACCGCACCCTTGAAGGGCGTGATGGTGCCCAGCAGCACCTTCACGCCCTTGGCGTGCGCCTCCTCGATCAGCCGCTGCAGCCCGGCCGTGATCTGCTCGGCGCTCGGAGGCTGAAACACCGGCGCGAAGCCCTGTATCGCGACCGGCAGGCTGAAGTTGATATCGTTGATGCCGATCAGGACCACCGCATGGGTGACGCCGCTTTGTGCCAGCACGTCGCGCCGGAAGCGCTCGATGCCGCTCGGTCCAACGCCGTCGGTGAGCAGGCGGTTGCCCGCAATGCCGGCATTGATCACCGCCACGGACCCGGCGTTGCCGGGCCGTTCGCGCACGCGTGTCTCGAGCCGGTCCGGATAGCGCGAGGGCAGCGCCTGCCCCTCGCCGGCGCCCAGGCCCTGGGTGATGGAGTCGCCGAACGCGACCACCACGCGCGGCGCGGTCGGGCTGGCCACGTCGAGGCCGGTCACGATGTGGTTCCATGGCGAAGGCGCTGCGTTGCGCCATTGCGGCTGCATGAGCGCGGGCCCCGGCACCATCGATGTGCTGCCGAGATGATGCACGGTCGCGAAAGGCGTGCGCGCCTCGACCTGAAAGCTCACCGCCACGGCCTGGCCGGGTTCCACGCCGAGCCGTGCGCCATCGCTCCAACGCTCTTCGCCCGGCGCGATCGTCGCGCCGGGCAGGCCACCGAAGCGCAAGCCTTGCAGCGTGGCGGGCGACACCGCATCGGGCCCGGTGCTGCGCGCCACGCTGGCGCCGACGATGCGCAAAGGCTCTTTGCCGAACAGGTTGGAAAAACGAACACGCACGCGCTCGCCGCCCAGCGTCGGCAATAGGCGTTGGCGCAGCGTCTGGCCGTCGAGGACAGGGGGCGGCGCAGCCGCGGGCGAAGTCCGGGCGCCGGGCAGCGCGGGCGCCTTCAGGTAGTCCTGCGGCGCGGCGGCCCAGCTGGCGACCCAGCGAATGTCGGGTGCTGCCTGCGGCTGGGCCGGCAGTGCGGCGGGCAGAAGGCTCAGCAGCAGCGCGGTACAGGCGACGAATCGTGAAACCAGGTTCATGCGCAAAAGCACCCCAGTTTACGGAGGCATCGCGGCCCCCTTGTAACTCAGGGCCTTGCGCGCCTCACCAGGTATCGACGTAGGGCGCGACCGAATGCTGTGCAGCAGCGGCCGATGCCAGCCCGCGCACCAGCCAGGCGCGCGTATCGGCCGGGTCGATCACCGCATCGATCTCCAGCGTCTGCGCCATGTGGATCGCTTCGCCGTTCGCATACTGCTGGGCCACCAGCTTCCTGAACAAGGCGTCGCGTTCCGCGCCCTCGGCTGCGGCCTCGAGCTCCTTGCGGAAGCCGAGCCGCACCGCGCCTTCGAGTCCCATGGCGCCGAATTCGCCGGTGGGCCAGGCGACGGTGAAGACCGGCGCATCGAAGCCGCCGGCCGTCATCGCCTGCGCGCCCAAACCATAGCCCTTGCGCAGCACCACGGCGAAGTAGGGCACGCGCAGGTGCGAAGCCACCATGAACATCCGGCATACATGGCGCACCTGCGCCTGCGCTTCGATCTCGGGCCCGACCATGAAGCCCGGCGTGTCGCACAGCGCGACCAGCGGCAGGCCATGCGCATTGCACAACTGCATGAAGCGCGCGGCCTTGTCGGCCGCTTCGACGTCGATCGCGCCGCCGAGATGGTGCGGGTTGTTCGCGAGCAGGCCCACGGGCTTGCCCTCGATGCGCGCCAGCGCCGTGACGATGCCGGCGCCGAAACCGGCGCGCAGTTCCAGCAGTGAGCCGGTGTCGGCCACGCCGCGCATCACGGCGCGCACGTCGTACACGCGCAGCCGGTTCTCGGGCACTGCATGCCGCAACATGCGCGGATCGGCGCACTGCCAGTCGCTCGTGGCGCCCTGGAAGTAGGACAGGTATTGCTTGGCCGCGGCCACCGCATGCGCCTCGTCCTTCACCAGGATGTCGATCACGCCGTTGCGCGACTGCACGCTGCTCGGGCCGATCTGCTCCGGCGCGAAGTTGCCGAGGCCGCCGCCTTCGATCATCGCGGGCCCGCTCATGCCGATGTTGCTGGCCTCGGTGGCAATGATCACGTCGGCGCAGCCGACCAGCGCAGCATTGCCCGCGAAGCAGCGCCCGTGCACGATGCCCACCACCGGCACCCTGCCCGACAGCGCCGCAAACTGGCTGAAGGTGTGGTTGTTGAGGCCGGCGACGATGGGCATGTCGGTGTCGCCCGGCCGCCCGCCGCCGCCTTCGGCGAACAGCACCACCGGCAACTTCAGCTGGTGCGCGATGCCGAGCATGCGGTCGGTCTTGTGGTGGTTGCGCATGCCTTGCGTGCCGGCCAGCACCGTGTAGTCGTAGGCCATCACCACGCAGCGCGACTTCTCGGGGCCGAACTGATTCGCGTTGACGCTGCCGATGCCGGTCACCATGCCGTCGGCCGGGGTGTTGGCGATCAGGTCTTCGAGCGTGCGGCGGCGCGTCTGCGCGGCGATGGCCAGCGCGCCGTATTCGGTGAAGTTGCCTGGGTCCTCGGCCAACTCGCACAGGTCCGCGACGTTGGCGCGTGCGGTGCGGCCGCCCTGCGCACGGCGCTTCGCCACCGCGGCAGCGCGGTTGGCGTCGAGCGTCGGCGCATGGCGGTCGATTACCTTCTGCAGATCGGGCCGGATCGCGGCCAGATCGTGCTCGGCACCCGCCTCGACCTCCACGGCCTGCGCATCCACCGCTTCGAGCCGCAGCAGCGACTGGCCTTCGACCAGGTAGTCGCCGGGCGCGGCCAGCAGCGCAAGCACGCGGCCGGCCGCGGGCGCATGCAGCAGGTGCTCCATCTTCATGGCCTCCAGCACGCCGAGCTGCGCGCCGGCCGGCAGCACGTCGCCGACCTCGACCTCGAACTGTACCAGCCGCGCGGGCATCGGGGCCTTGATCACGAGGCCGTCTTCCTCGTCCAGCAGCGGCGCGGCCGCGTCGATCGTGTCGCCGACGGGCCGTGCCGACTTCGCCGCCTTCGCGTCGATATGCGCGGCCGCGGCAAGCAGATCGGCCAGGTGTTCCTCGACGAAGCGCGTGTGCACCTTTTGCGTTGCGAATTCGGGCCGCCCTGCGATCGCGCGCAGCAGCGCCAGGTTGGTCGCGATGCCGTCGATGCGGCATTCCTCGAGCGCGCGCAGGGATCGCCGCAGCGCGTCGTCGAAACGCGGCGAGGACGAATGCACGATCAGCTTGGCGAGCAGCGTGTCGTAGTGAGGCGAAGGCGCGAGGCCGGCGTAGCCGTGCGTGTCGACGCGCACGCCGGGACCGGCCGGCAGGTCGAAGCGCGACAGGATTCCGCCGGATGGCCTGGCGTTGCTTTCTACGTCGAGCGTTTCGGCATTGATGCGCCATTGCACCGCGAAGCCGCGCTGCGCCGCGCTTCGATTCGCATCGATGCCGAGCGCGGCCAACGGCTGCCCGGACGCGACCGCGATCTGCAACTGAACCAGGTCGAGCCCGGTGACGGCCTCGGTCACCGTGTGCTCGACCTGCAGCCTCGGATTGGCTTCGATGAAGACGAAAGGAAGATTCTTCGACTGCTCGTCGACCAGGAATTCGAAGGTACCCAGCCCCTCGTAGTCCACGGCCTGCGCCATGCGCAGCGCCGCCTGCGTGATGCGCTCGCGCAGCGCGGACGACAGCGATGGGCTCGGCGCGATCTCGACCAGCTTCTGGAAGCGCCGCTGCAAGGTGCACTCGCGTTCGCCCAGGCTCGCAACCGCTTTTCCGTCGCTGATCACCTGCACCTCGATATGGCGTGCACTACGCATGAGCCGCTCGACATAGACGCCCTCGACGCCGAACGCTGCCTTCGCCTCGGACACGCAACGTGCATGCGCCCCGGGCAGATCCGCCGCGTTCAGCACGGCCCGCATGCCGCGCCCGCCGCCGCCGCCGATGGCCTTCACCATCACGCCCGCGCCCTCCGCCTGCTGGACCGCGAAGAAGGCCTGCGCCTCGGCCAGCGTCACGGCGCCGGCACTTCCCGGCATCACAGGCACATCGCACTGCGCTGCCAACGCACGCGCACGCGCCTTGTCGCCGAAGAGCGCAAGCTGCTCGGGCGTCGGGCCGATGAAGCGCAGCCCGGCATCGGCGCAAGCCTGCGCGAAATCCGCGCGCTCGCTGAGAAAGCCGTAGCCGGGATGCACCGCATCGCAGCCCTGCCCGCGCGCGATCGCGATCAGCGCCGCGATGTCGAGATAGGCGGAGGGCCCCGCGGCGCCGAGCGCGATGGCCGTGTCGGCCAGCTGCACATGCAGCGCGTTCGCATCGTCTTTCGCATGGACGGCGACACTGGCGATGCCCAGGTCGCGCAGCGCGCGCACCAGGCGCACCGCAATCTCGCCGCGATTGGCAATCAGAATCCTCTGGAACATTCGGTTCAGTCCTTCAGCAGCCGGCGCAGCACCTTGCCGGCACCCGTGGTGGGCAAAGCATCGATGAAGCGCACCGCGCGCGGCGCCTTGTAGCTGGCCATGTTCTCGCGCGACCAGGCAATCAGCGCATCGGCGTCGAGCTCTGCGCCCGGCTTCTTCACGACGAAGGCCTTGACCACCTCGCCCTTCTCCGCATCGGGTTGCGCGACCACTGCGGCCTGCGCCACGCCCGGATGCTTGATGAGGATGGTCTCGACCTCTTCCGGAAACACGCTGTAGCCCGAGACCTTGATCATCTCCTTGAAGCGGCCGATGAACGTGAGGTAGCCCTCGGCATCGAGCTTGCCCATGTCGCCGGTGTGCACCCAGCCCTTGCGCAGGGTCGCGGCCGTGGCCTCGGGCTTGTTCCAGTAGCCCTTGAAGGTGCCGGGGCTTGTGAGCACGATCTCGCCGACCTCGCCCACCACCTTGTCTTCGCCCGTGTCGGCATCGACGATGCGGATCGTGACGCCCGGCACCGCGACGCCCTGGGTGCCCCAGCGCGGCGCGTGGTGGGGGGTGTAGGTGTCACAAGTGTGGGTTTCGCTCAAGCCGTATGCGGCTTCGAAGGAGGTGCAGTTGTTCGCGAAGCCGCGCCACTGCGCAGCCAGCGGCTCGGTGAAGGTGATCCCGAAGCTCGTGACCGGGTTCATGCGCAGGCTGGCCAGGTCGAAGCGCGCGATGCCTTCCACCTGCATGCAGGCCACGTTCATCGGCGCGATGCTGTACCACCAACTGACGCGATAGCGCTCGATCGCCTGCAGTGCCGCGCGCGGCTCGAATCGGTGCAGCAGCACCGACGTCGCACCCGTGAGCACCGGCACGTTGACGCCCATCAGCATGCCGGCGATGTGATAGAGCGGCGCGATCGACAGCAGCACGTCGCTCGCGGCAACGCCGTTGCAGTCGGCCGCGGCGCGCGTCTTGAAGAGCGCATTGCCGTAGCTCAGCATCGCGCCCTTGGGCAGGCCGGTGGTGCCGGAGGTGTAGGTCATGAGCGCGACGTCGTCCATCGAAAGCGCGACCGGCGACGGACGCGCGCCGCTTTTGATCACGGCGAGGAAGTCTTCACAGGCGGCCGGCACGCTGCGCGGCTCGCGCTGCGCAGCGGTCAGGTCGGCCGGCAGATCGAGCGTCGCCTCGGCCGGCAGCAGGTCAGCGTAGTGAACGACGAACACATGTTCCAGCGCGCTCGCCGGCTTCACCTTATCGACCACCGGCAAGAGCGACGAGGCGGCGACGATCACGCGCGCCTTCAGGTCGTCGACCTGGTAGGCCAGCTCGTGCTCCTTGTTGAGCGGACCGCTCGGGCACACGATGGCGCCGATCTTCTGGGTGCCGAAATGCGCGACCAGGTACTGCGGGCAGTTGTTGAGGAAGAGCACCACCGGATCGCCCCTCTTCACGCCGATGGCCTGCAGCCGCGCCGCGAAGGCATCGCTCGCGGCATCGAGCTCCGCATAGCTCATCGCGCGCCCGTACCAGATGCAGGCCGGGTGCTGCCCGCGCTCGCGCGCATGCGTGCGCAGGTACTCGTGTAGAGGTTGCTGCGGGCGGGCGGGAAGCGCGGTGATTGTCTCCATGGCGTCACTCTCACAGGGTTATCGATAGGGCAGTTCACTTGCCATGGCCGCATGGTGCTCCAACAATCCTACCCATGGGTATAACTCCGGCGACACCGCACAAACCCCACCTGCCGCAGGGCACCGGCCGCCAGCGCGCCGCGACGCAATCGACCGATGCGCAGCGCGAGCGAATTCTTCAAGCCGCGACCGATCTCTTCGCGCGTCAGGGCTACGCGAACACCACGATGGCGCAGATCGTGCGCGCGCTCGGCGTGACCAAGCCCTTCGTCTACTACTACTTCCGCGACAAGCAGGAGATCTTCGAGACGCTGTCGTGGCGGCCGGCGGTCGACTGCTTCACCTCGCTGGACTTCGCCGACGCCGACCCACGCCGCGCAGTCGAGAAAGTCAAGGAAGGCATCGAGCGGCTGATCCGCGCCACCATCGTGCACTACCCCTGCGCCTTCTTCGCCTACCGCGAGCCGCAGGTCTACCGACCCGAGTACATCGCCGCGCAGAAGAAGCTCGCGCACCACTTCTACGACCGGCTCTTTCCGCTGCTCGAGGAAGCCCGCAGCGACGGCGACCTGGATTTCCGGGACACCCGGATCACGGCCTTTGCCGCACTCAGCCTGCCGGGCTTTCTCTACAGCTGGTACCGCCCCGACGGCCGCCTCTCGCCCGACGAGGTGATTGCCGAGTTGTCGAAGCTCGCATGGCGCGTGCTGGGCCTGCGCAGCGCGCGCTGATCCTCACCGATAACCCAAGGAGACAACGCATGACTTCCCTTCGCCCCGCGCCCGTCGCATTGGCGCTGCTGGCCGCATCGGGCCTCGCATCGGCCCAGCAGACCTACAAGATCGCCTACATCGATCCGCTCTCGGGCCCGTTCGCGAACGTCGGCGAGCTGATGCTCACGCACATCCAGTACGCGGTGGAGGACATCAATGCCAAGGGCGGCGTGCTCGGCGGCACCAAGCTGCAGCTGCTGCAGTTCGACAGCAAGCTCTCCGCGCAGGAAAGCCAGAGCGCGCTGCAGGCCGCCATCGACCAGGGCGCGCAGGCCATCGTCACCGGCGGCTCGGGCTCCTCGGTGGTGACGGCGCTGGTGCAGTCGGTCAACCGCTGGAACCAGCGCAACCCGGGCAAGGAGCTGCTGGTGCTCAACCACTCGTCGATCGATCCCGAGATGACCGGCAAGGCCTGCAGCTTCTGGCACTTCCAGATCGAGGCCAACACCGCGATGAAGATGAAGGCGCTGGCCAATTACATCAAGAAGACGCCGGACATCAAGAAGGTCTACCTGCTCAACCAGGACTACGCGCACGGCAAGCAGTGGGCGAGCTACGGCCGCCAGCTGGTGGGCCTGGCGCGGCCCGACGTCCAGTTCGTCGGCGAGGCGCTGCATCCCATCGGGCGCGTGAAGGACTTCTCGCCCTACCTCGCGAACGTGCGGCAGGCCGGCGCCGACACGGTGATCAGCGGCAACTGGGGCCAGGACATGACGCTCCTGCTCAAGGCCGCGGGCGATGCCGGCTACAACCTGCGCTACTTCAACCACAGCGCCGGCTCGGTGCCCGGCACTGTGCTCGCGGTGTCGCAGGCCAAGCTGGGCCAGCTGACCTGGGTGGCCGAATGGCATCCGGGCCAAGTCGACACGCCCAAGGCCGATGCGCTGGCCAAGGCCTACAAGGCCAAGACCGGCAAGGACTTCCTCGCGCCGCGCATCGAGTTCACGCCGCGCCTGCTGGCCGCCGCGATCAACAAAGCCGGCGGCACCGACACCGTGAAGGTGGCGCGCGCCCTCGAAGACCTGAGCTTCGACTCGGTAGTCGGCCCCGTGCGCATGCGCGCCGACGACCATCAGCTGCTGCTGCCGCAGGTGGTCAACACCATCGCGCCGGTGGACGGCAAGACCGTCAAGGTCGGCTGGGAAGGCACGAACTATGGTTTTCGAACCGACGCGGTCTACACCGGCAACGAGTTGGCCCAGGGCACCGAATGCAAGATGGCGCGGCCCGGCGCCTGATGCCTCGCGCTAAGGGATAGCCCTGCCTGCCGCCTGCTGCGGCATCGAGATACTGCGATGTCGCCCCAAGGGGCTGACCGGAGACCGAAGAACATGGCAGGCAAGAACGCGCTCTATCCGATCCCGCATCCGGCGAAGAAGCCCTTCGTCGGCAACATCCTGTCGATCGGCTCCGACTCGCCGGTGCTCGACATGTGGAAGATCGCGCAGGAGCTCGGCGCCATCTACTGGCTCGACATGCCGGGCATGCCGGTGATCGTGGTGTCCTCGGCCGCGCTGGTCGACGAGCTGTGCGACGAGAAGCGCTTCGACAAGAGCACCAAGGGCACGCTGCGCCGCCTGCGCGCGCTCTCGCACGGCCTCTTCACCTCCGACACGCACGAGGCGACCTGGTCGAAGCCGCACAACATCCTCCTGGCCAACTTCAGCCAGCGCGCGATGCAGGCCTATCACCCGATGATGCTGGACATCGCCGAGCAGCTGGTCACCAAGTGGGAGCGCCTCAACTTCGACGAGGAGGTGGACGTGGTGCGCGACATGACCGCGCTCACGCTCGACACCATCGGCCTGTGCGGCTTCGGCTACCGCTTCAACTCCTTCTACCGCGAGGGCTTCCACCCTTTCGTCGACGCGATGGTGCGCACGCTCGAGACGGTGCAGAACCGGCGCGGCATTCCGCTCGAGGAGCTGATGCTGAAGAAGGAGCTGGCGCAGCAGCGCAAAGACGTCCGCTTCATGCACAAGATGGTGGAGGACATCATCGCCGAGCGGCGCGCGAGCGGCGCCGATATCGCGACCAAGCCCGACCTGCTGAGCTACATGATCGCCGGCGTCGACAAGAAGACCGGCGAGCGGCTGGACGACCGGCAGATCCGCGACGAGTGCATCGAGTTCCTGATCGCCGGCCATGAGACCACCAGCGGCCTGCTGTCCTTCGCGATCTATTTTCTCTTGACCAACCCCGAGGCGATGGCCAAGGCGCAGGCCGAGGTCGACAGCGTGTTCGGCCCGGACCTCTCGATGAAGCCCAGCTACGCGCAGGTGAACCGTCTCGTCTACGTGCTGCAGGTACTCAAGGAATCGCTGCGCATGTTCCCGACCGCCCCGGCGATCGCGATGGCCGCAAAGGAGGACACGACCATCGGCGGCCAGTACACGATCAAGAAGCGCAACATGGTCATCATGCATGCGCTCGCACTGCACCGCGACAAGACGGTGTGGGGCGAGGATGCCGACCGGTTCAACCCCGACCATTTCAGCCGCGAGGCCGAGCGCGAGCGGCCAGTCAACGCGTTCAAGCCCTTCGGCAACGGGCAGCGCGCCTGCATCGGGCGGCAGTTCGCGCTGCAGGAGGCGGTGCTCACGCTGGGCATGATCCTGCAGCGCTTCACGCTGGTCGATCACACAGGCTACAAGCTCAAGATCAAGGAGGCGCTCACGATCAAACCGGAGGGCTTCAGGATCAAGGCGCTGCTGCGCGATCCGGCGACGCGGCCGCGCGGCGAGGCCTCGGCCCAGCCGGCGCAGGCCGCGGTCGAGCGCCCTGCCGCCGCGAAGCCGCAGGCCGCGCGCCACGGCACCTCGCTGCTGGTGCTGCAGGGCTCCAATCTCGGCACCGCCGAAGACCTGGCGCGCCAGCTGGCCGAGGCCGGCGAGATGCGCGGCTTCTCGACCCAGCTCGCCTCGCTCGACGACTATGCGGAGCGCCTGCCCGCGAACGGCGCCGTCGCGATCGTCTGCGCCTCCTACAACGGCGTGGCACCCGACAACGCGGCCGAGTTCCACCGCTGGCTCGACAAGGCCGACGATTCGCTCAATGGCGTGCGCTTCAGCGTCTTCGGCTGCGGCAACACCGACTGGGCCTCAACCTACCAGGCCGTGCCGCGGCGCATCGACGAACGCCTGGCCGCGCTCGGCGCGACGCGCGTCCACGAACGCGGCGAGGGCGATGCGCGCGAGGACATGGATGGAAGTTTCCAGGACTGGAGCGATGCGCTGTGGCCGAAGCTCGTCGCCGCTTTCGATCTCAAGCAGGGCGCGGACACGCCGGCCCGGAGCGAGCCGCTCTACACGCTGGAGGAACTGCCGCCGCCGCAGAAGAACGCGCTGGTCGATGCGCTGGGCGCGGTCGGCATGCGCGTGCTCGAGAACCGCGAACTGCAAAGCGCCGCCAGCAGCGAGGTCGAAGGCCGCTCGACGCGGCACGTCGAACTGCAGCTGCCCGAGGGCGTGAGCTACCGTCCCGGCGACCACCTGAGCGTGGTGCCGCGCAACGGCCCGGCCCAGGTGGAGCGCGCGATGGCTCGCTTCGGCTTCGAGCGCAAGGCGCATGTGAAGCTTTCGGCGCAGCCGGGGCGCAAGGCGGCGCTGCCGGTCGACGAGGTGATCGCGGTCGACCGCCTGCTGGGCGACTACGTCGAGCTGCAGGACGTGGCCACGCGCAAGCAGATCGCCCAACTCGCTGCCTACACCGAATGTCCTTTTACCAAGCCGAAGCTGGCTGCGCTGTCGGGCGCCGAGGAAGCCTCCGCAGCGCTCTACAAGAGCGAGGTGCTGCAGAAGCGCAAGTCGGTGCTCGACCTGCTGGAGGAGTTTCCGGCCTGCCAAGTCCCCTTCGCGGTCTTCCTCGAGATGCTGTCGCCGCTGTCGCTGCGCTACTACTCGATCTCTTCCTCGCCTTCGGTCGACGGCGGGCGCTGCAGCGTCACCGTGGGTGTGGTGAACGGGCCGGCGCGTTCCGGGCTGGGCCAGTTCGAAGGCGTGTGCTCCAGCTACCTCTCGCGCGCCGAGGCCGGTGAGATGGTGCATGGCGTGGTGCGCGAGACGACGGCCGAGGGCTTCCGCCTGCCGGACGATCCGCAACGGCCCCTCATCATGGTCGGACCGGGCACCGGCCTCGCGCCCTTCCGCGGCTTCCTGCAGGAGCGCGAGATGCAGATGGCCAAGGGCGCGGCGCCGGGCAAGGCCCTGCTCTTCTTCGGCTGCCGGCATCCCGAGCAGGACTTCATCTATGCCGACGAGCTCAAGCGTTGGGCCGAGCGCGGCGTGGTGCAGCTGCACACCGCCTTCTCGCGCGCCGGCGACCGCAAGGTCTATGTGCAGGACCGCATCCGCGAGCAGGCGGACGAAGTCTGGCAGCTGCTGGCGCAGGGCGCGATCGTCTACGTCTGCGGCGATGGCTCGCGCATGGAGCCCGACGTGCGGCGCGCGCTGTCGGACATCGCGCGCGAGCATGGCCAGGACGGCAGCGCCTGGCTCGACCGGATGATTGCCGAGAAGCGCTATGTGCTGGATGTGTGGGCGGGGAACTGAGGTCGATCGCGGAGTTGCCCGACAGCGTCAGCGCCGCGGCCTCGCCTTGGCCAGGTTCTGCTTGACCCTGAGCTTCACGATCCGCTCGATCAGCCCATGGGGCATCGGCTCATCGAGCGGGAATCGCAGGTTGCCCTTCTCCCCTGCGTAGGCGGACACGGCCTTCTCCAGCCGCGCGTCGCCCCGCACCGGCGGATAGAATCCGATGTGCTTCTTGAAGGCCGCGAAGTACACCAGCACACCGCCCAGCGTGAAAGCGGGGATCTGGTAGCTGATCGTCTCCTCGGCATCGGGCGCGGCCTTCCTGATCGTCGATCGGATCTCTTCGAGGATCGCCTGCACCTCGGGCGAGAAAGCCGCGATGTAGGCGTCGATGTTCTTCGGCGTCGTGCGGGTCGTCGCCATGCGCAGAAGCTCAGGCCTCGGGCGCGTGGCACACGGCCTCGACGTTGTGCCCGTCGGGACCGATGACGAAAGCGCCGTAGTAGTTGGGGTGGTAGTGTTCGCGCAGTCCCGGCGGGCCGTTGTCCTTGCCGCCCGCAGCCAGCGCTGCATCGTAGAACCGGCGTACCTGCTCACGGTTCTCGGCCGCAAACGCGAGATGGATGGGACCCGGGCTGCTGCCGAACGAACCGATCCAGAACTGAGGTCTGCCGGGACGGCCGAGCATGACCCAGCCTTCACCGTCCATCGCGACGCCGATGCCGAGCGGCGCCAGCGCCTGGAGATAGAAGGCCTTGCTGGCCTGCAGATCACTCACATTGAAGCCGATGTGGTCGAAGATCATGGCGCACCTCCAGATCAGCCAGGCTACTCCGGCCGCGCCGGATCCGGAAACACCAGCGGACCGAGCGCGCCGCGATTGAACGGCTTCCACGCGCCTTCGGGCTGCGCCAGCCGGTCCGCCAACGCATAGAGCACCGCCGGATGCGCGCCCAGCCCCAGGTGGCTGGCGACCACCTCGATGTTCTCCGAGCTCGGCCCGGTCTCTTCCACGCTGCACTGCCACGCGACCACGCCGTCGCTGCGGCTGAAGATCGACGTGGTGGGCACCTTGGGCGTCGGCCGCACGTGCTTCATGCGCCGCGGATCTTCCGAGCTCTGGCCGCTCACGCCTTCGTAGACGCGCCATGCGTTGGTTGCGCGTGCGCTGCCGGTGAAGGGGCTGCCCAGCGTGACCACGCTGCGCACGAGATCCGGCCGGGTCGACGCGAGCAGGCGCGCATAGACGCCGCCCAGGCTCCACCCGATCAGGCTGACCTTGCGGCCGCTGTCGGCATGCAGCGATTCGAGCTTGGCGATCATGCCGTCCTCGATGCCTGCGCGCGGTCCGAGGTTGCGCCCCAGGCCCCAGCCGTGGGTGTCGTAGCCGCGGCTTTGCAGGTAGTGCCGCAGCAGCTTGGTGGACATGTCGCTCGCCACCAGGCCGGGCAGCACCAGCACCGGATGCCCGTCGCCGCGCGGCGTCAGCTGAAGCAGCGGCCACAGCGCCACGGCAGCGCCGGCCTCCCAGAGGGCGCGCGCCTCCGCAAGAAGCAGCAGGCGCGAGGGCGGTGGGATGGGGTTGTGGGCGGCTGCCATCATGAAGTTCTCCTTTGTCGTTCTTGGGGAATGTGCGGTCGCGCAGGCTGAACTCCAGTCGGACGGCAGCCCATTTATCCGAGGTATTTGCCCCGCAGGTAATCGAGGTAAGCCCTCGATTCGCGGGAAACGTAGGGGGAAACCAACGTCAGCGTGTAGAAGGCGGCCAGCCCCGGATCGGCCTGCTGCAGGGCGTCGCGGCCCGGCACCAGCCGCTCGAAGGAGAGCCAGCAGGTGGTGGTGAACACCATCTGCAGCGCGAGCATCTGCGCCTCTTCGGCTGTCGCATCGATGACACCGGCGGCCACCAGCGTCTCGCACAAGGCTTGCGCCGCCAGCAGGTTCTGCGCCGTCAGCGCCTGCGCCCGCTGTCCCAACTCGGGGTATTCGCCGGACAGGTAGGCCATGTCGCGGTAGACGAAGCGGTAGGCGTCGATGGCTTCGAAGCGCAGGTGCAGCGCGAGCCAGAGGTCGTCGATCGCGCGCACGGTGTCCGACGAGCCGTTGAGCAGCTCGAGCCGATCCTCGAAGCGCCGGAACAGCCGATCGACGATCAGCTGCTTCGCCTTGAAGTGATAGTGGAGGTTGCCGGGGCTGATCTCGAGCTCGGCCGCGATCCGGTGCGTGGACACCGCCGCGAGCCCCTGCGCGTTGAACAGCGCCAGGCTGGTCTGCAGGATGCGTTCGCGCGTGTTGGGGCTGGCCACGGGCTCGGAAGTCTGGGCCTTCAGCGCTTGCGCCGGCCGGATTCGATGCGCTCGACATGCTCGAGCAAGAGGCGCATCTGCTCGCGCAGTTCCTGGATTTCCTGTGCGCTCGGCATGCCCAGGCGTTGCATCGCGGTGGCAACGCGCTGGTCGAACACGTCCTCGAACTTGCGGATGCCGAAGCTGTCGAGCCCCGCGAAGCCGCGCGCGGGCGCATCGGGCTTGGGTTGGGCGATGCCGAGCAGGCTTTCGATCACGTTGGCCTGGCGCTTGACGACGTCGTTGCGCACGTTGTCCAAGGCCTTCAGGCCCGCGCGCAGCAGGCCTTGCGCGCCGGCCTTCTTTTCAGGCGCGGCGGCTTTTGTCTTCTTGGCTGGAGCCGCTTTGCGCGGTGCCGATTTCTTGGCCGGCACCGCCTTCTTGGCGGCCGCCGCCTTCTTCTTCACGCTGACAGTTTCATCGCGGCGAGTCGCCATGCGTTGCTCCGGGGGACGTTGAGGAAGAAAGGCGGCGCCCCGCCATTGGGCATCAGGCCTTGCGCGCAGTGCGCACGGCGCGGCGCACCACCGGCTTGGCCTTCGCCTTCACGGTCTTGACGACCTTGGCGGCGGTCGTCTCGCCGGCCACGCGGCTTTCGAGCTGCTTGGCACCGGCGGCGATCTTGTCGGCGATCTGCACCGAAACGTTGGCGATCGGCCGGTGGAAGCTGCCCAGCGTGTTCATCACCGAGCTGCCCAGCGGCGACTCGACACGTGCCGCGACCTTGGCGACCGACTCGATGCCGCTCGCGGTGCCGGCGGCGACGCGATCCATCACCGAGACCACGCGGCCGGTGTCGATGTCGAGGCGGTTGGCCAGGAAGCCGTTGATCTTCTCTTGCGCGCCGATCAGGCGGGCCTTGATGTCGTCGTTCAGGAGCGGCAGTTGGCGCTTGCCGAGGAAGTCGCTGTAGCGCGAAGCGGCGCCGTTCAGCAGCCGATGCGCGCCGGCGCGGTAGGCGCTGACCAGCGTCTTGCCGGCTTCGTTGTACTGGCCGACGACGTGGATGGCGGCGGTGGAGATGTTCTGCGTGGACATGGTGGATTCCTGATGAAGTTGATGAGGCTCATCTTCTTCGCAAAGCCCTAGGCCTGAAAAACTAGATCGGTTCGATAGTTAGTCCAACTGCCCCAATTTTCTGCGGCCCCGCGATGCTACGACGAGACGGCCCTCGGGGCTTACCCGCTATCCGGTGCCTGCGACATTGCCGATCATTTTGACGCCCAAGACACAGGACACCCGATGAAACACCTGAGCGGCCTCGATGCAACCTTCCTCCACACCGAGACGCCGGAGACGCCGATGCACGTCGGCGGCCTGCACCTGCTGGAGCTGCCGGCCGGCTACAAAGGCGATTTCTACGAGGACGTGAAAGCGCACATCGCGAGCCGCATGCACCTCTCGGAGATCTTCACCCGCAAGCTCGCGCTGATGCCCTTCGAGCTGTCCAACCCGGTGTGGGTCGAAGACGACGATGTCGATCTCGACTATCACGTGCGGCGCGTCACGCTGCCGCGGCCCGGCACGATGCGGCAGCTGGAGCAGTACGTGGGCCGCCTGCATTCGACGCTGATGGACCGCAGCCGGCCGCTGTGGGAATTCTTCGTGATCGACGGGCTGCAGGGCGGCGGCATGGCGATGTATTCGAAGGTGCACCATGCCGGCATCGACGGCCAGGCCGGCGCCGCCTTCGCGCAGGCCATCATGGATCTGACGCCGCATCCCGACCCCATCAAGACGCCGCGCCAGGTCGCGCGGCGCAGGAACTACCAGCTCGGCGTAGCCGAACTCGCGGGCGCCGCCTTCACCAACACGCTGCAGCAGTACGTGAAGCTGGTGAAGACGCTGCCCGACATGGCGCGCGCGGTGCAGAGCCTCATCGTCCCGCAGCCGACCAGCGAGGGCAGCAAGGCCTGGTCGCTGCCGAAGAACCTCAACGTGCTCGGCCCGCGCACGCCGCTCAATGTGGCGATCACCAACCAGCGTTCCTATTCGGTGCGCTCGATCCCGCTGGCCGAGGTCAAGCAGGCCGGCAAGAAGCTCGGCGCCAGCCTCAACGACGTGGTGATGGCCATCTGCGCGGGCGCGCTGCGGCGCTACCTGTCGGACCATGGCAAGCTGCCGAAGAAGCCGATGAGCGCGGCCATCCCGGTCACGCTGCGCGCGCCGGGCGACACCTCCTCGAACAACCAGGTCTCGATGACCGTCATGACGCTGGCGACCGACGTCGCCGATCCGATCGAGCGCATCAAGGTGATCTCCGAATCATCGGCCGCGGCGAAGAGCCTGATGGGCAGCATCAAGGCCGCGATCCCGACCGACTTCCCCTCCTTCGGCGCGCCCTGGCTGATGTCGGGCCTGGCCTCGATGTACGGCCGCTCCCGGCTGGCCGACCGGCTGCCGCCGGTGGCCAACGTAGTGATCTCCAACGTGCCGGGCGCGCAGACCGCGCTCTATATCGCGGGTGCCAAGCTCTTGACCTACTACCCGGTGTCGATCCCGAGCCACGGCATGGCGCTCAACATGACCGTGCAGAGCTACAACGGCATGCTGGACTTCGGCCTGATCGCGTGCCGCCGCGCCGTGCCGGACGTGGAGGACATCGCGGACTACCTGCTGGAAGAGCATCACGCGATCCTGGCGCGCGTCCGGTCGCTCGAGGCCGCCGAGGCGACGCCGCATCTGGCGGCCGCGACGGCGGCCAATGCGGCGAAGCCGCACAAGGCGCCTGCCCGCAAGAAGTCCGTGCCCGCCAAGGCCGCGGCACGCAAGGCCCCGCCACGCAAGCGCGCGGCGACTGCCGCCGCGGCTACGCGCTGACGCGCAGGCCGGCCGGCCCCGCTTCCATCCGGCCGATCACGCCTGCGGCCTCGAAGCCCTGCGCGTGGAACAAGGCCAGCACCTGGTCGACGGTGTCGGGCGCGCAGCTCACGAGCAGGCCGCCCGAGGTCTGCGGATCGCTCAGCAGGTCCCGCGCCACCGGCGGCAGCGCGGCATCGAGCTGCACCTCGGCACCATAGCCAGCCCAGTTGCGCCCCGAGGCTCCGGTCACGAAGCCCTGCGCCGCCATCTCGGCCACCCGCGGCAGCAGCGGCACCTGTGGCCAGTCGATCACTGACTGGAGCCCGGCGCCGCGCGCCATCTCGAGCGTATGGCCTGCCAGGCCGAAGCCGGTCACGTCGGTCAGCGCATGCACGCCTTCGAGCGCGGCCAGCGCGATGCCCGGCTTGTTGAGCCGCGTGGTGTTGGCGATCAATTGGCCGTAGCCCTCGGCATCGAGCTTCTCTTTCTTCAGCGCGGCCGAGAGCACGCCCACGCCCAGCGGCTTGCCGAGCACGAGCAGGTCGCCGGCCTTGGCATCGGCATTGCGCCTGATCCTCTTGGGATGCACCAGGCCCATCACCACCAGGCCGTAGATCGGCTCGACCGAGTCGATGGTGTGGCCGCCGGCGATCGGGATGCCCGCCTCGCGGCAGACCGCCTGGCCGCCGCGCACGATCTCGCCGATTACCTCGACCGGCAGCTGGTTGACCGGCATCGCGACCAGCGCCAGCGCCATGATCGGCGTGCCGCCCATCGCGTAGACGTCGCTGATGGCATTGGTCGCCGCGATGCGGCCGAAGTCGAAGGGGTCGTCGACGATCGGCATGAAGAAATCGGTGGTGGCGATCAGCGCCTGCTCGTCGTTGAGCCGGTAGACCGCCGCATCGTCGGCGGTCTCGATGCCGACCATGAGCTCGGGCGGGATCAGGCCGCCGCCGCTCGAGCGCAGGATCTCCGACAGCACGCCCGGCGCGATCTTGCAGCCGCAGCCGCCGCCGTGGGAGAAGCTGGTGAGCCGGATGCCTGGAGAGAGGATGCGATCGTTCATGGAGTGCTTTCGTGGTCGCAAAGATTATGGTGGCGCGAGCAGATCGCGCAGCAGGCGCCGCACGCTTTGGCGTTCAGCCTGTGGGGTGAAAGCGGGCTCGCGCAGCGCGCACTGCGCCGCCAGGCGGGCCGCGAAGGCGGGCTCTGCTGCGAAGCGCTGCATCAAGGCAGCGAGGGCCGCATCGTCGCCGGCGGCGAAGTAGCCCTCGTAGTCTTCGCCCAGCAAGCCCAGATTGCCACCGATGCGGCTCGCCAGCACCGGCACGCCCGAACGCACCGCCTCGATCACCACCTGCGCGCCGCCCTCGATGCGGCTCGTGTGCACCAGCGCGCCGGCGCGCGCGATGCGGCGCAGTGCGGCTTCGCGCGGCAGCCCGCCGAGCCACCGGTAGTGCGGGCACTCGGCCATGGTGCGGCGCGCCGCTTCGCCCAGCTCGGGCGCCAGCGCGTCGCCGATGTGCACGATGCGGATCGGCGTCTCCGGAGGCAGCCGGCGCGCCGCAGCCATCAGGGTGAGCGGGTCTTTCTCGTCGCGCAAATGGCCGACCGCCACCAGCTCGAGGCTGCGGGCCGCGTCGCGGCGCCGCATGCGGCGTGCCGACTGCAGGATCACGCGGGCCTTGGCAACTTCGCCGGCACCAAGGCGATCGAGCGCGTCGGGCTGCAGCACCACGAGTTGGCTGGCACACTGCAGCGAATGCTGCGCTGCCTTGCTCTCGTCGATGTCGCGGTACACGTCGGTGCCGGTCAGGACCAGCGCGATCGGGCAGTCCTGTCGCGCTGCGAAGAGGCGTGCGATCGAATCGGCGGAGCGACGCGCATGCAGCGCGATCATCGCGTCGCAGTGCCCGCCAGCCCATTCGCGCGCGATCTCGACCTCGGCCACGCCCGACAGAAACTGCGCCCAGCGCGAGGCGGTGCGCCAGTTGCCGTTGTTGGCATCCGCCAGCGCCGGCGAAACGATCAGGACCCGCGGTTTGACCACGGGGCCATTCTGGCAGGACGGCACCTGCCGTGCGGCCATGGCTGAGGCGCGAACCCTCGCCGGCGAAGCGCTCGCGGCCGCGCTGCGCGAGAGCCGCGCACGCACTCGCGCCTGGACCTTCGACCTCAGCGATGCGCAATGGCGCGTGCCTCAGCAGCCCGGCGTGAACCTCGTCGCGTGGGAGCTCGCACACCTCGCATGGTTCGCCGAATTCTGGGTGCTGCGCGGCCCGCACGCGGTCGATACCGACGGCTGGGTGCAGGCGCGCGAGCCCGCGCGGCTGGCGGGCCCGGACGCCCTCTTCGACTCTGCGCGCCTCTCCCACATCGCGCGCTGGGCGGCGCCGCTGCCCTCGCGGGCCGAGCTCGGCGCGCGGCTCGACGCGCAGCTCGATGCCTGCCTCACCGCGCTCGCGCAGCAGGGCGACAGCGACGAAGCTCTGTATTTCCACCGCCTGGCGCTGTTCCACGAAGACATGCACGGCGAGGCCTTCGCCTGGCTGCGCGCAACGCTGGGCTACGGCGCACCCGCCGGCCTGACCCTGCCGAGCCTCGCCGCGGCGCCCGCGATCGCGGTGCCCGCCGCGCAGGTTCACATCGGCTGGCCCGTGGCCCGCGGCGGTTTCGCTTTCGACAATGAGCTGCCCGCGCATCCTGTAGCCCTGGCCGGCTTCGAGATCGATGCCACGCCGGTCACGGCGGGCCAGTACCTGGGCTTCGTCGAGGCCGGCGGCTACGACGATCCGGCCTTCTGGCCCGGCGATGCAGGCCGTTGGCGCGCGGCGCACGCGCGCAGCCATCCCGCGCGCTGGCGCCGGCAGCCGCAATGGCAGACGCGATGGTTCGACCGCTGGCTGCCGCTGGCCCCCGACCAGCCCGCGGTCCACCTCAGCGCCTGGGAGGCCGAAGCCTATGCGCGCTGGGCCGGGCGCCGCCTGCCCACGGCCGCCGAATGGGAACATGCGGCCGCCTCGCAGCCGGCCTTCGCCTGGGGCCACAGCGTCTGGGAATGGACGGCCAGCACTTTCGCGCCCTACCCGGGTTTTGCGCCCGGCCCCTATCGCGACTACTCGGCCCCCTGGTTCGGCGACCATCGCGAGCTGCGCGGCGGCGCCTTCGCGACCCACGCGCGGCTGCAGGAGCTGCACTATCGCAACTTCTTCCAGCCCGATCGCAACGATGTCTTCGCGGGTTTCCGCACCGCCGCTCCTTAAACTGCAGGCCTTCCTCCAACCGGCAGCGCGCCATGAAACGACAACTCCTCCAGCTCGCCCTCTTCTCCCTGCTCGCATTCGCCGCCGGCGCGCCAGTCCATGCGCAGAGCGGCGTACTGCGCGTCTCGGCCATTCCCGACGAGGCGCCGACCGAGCTGCAGCGCAAGTTCAAGCCGCTCGGCGACTACCTGAAGAAGGAGACCGGCCTCGATGTTCAGTTCACGCCCGTCACCGACTACGCCGCGGTGGTCGAGGGCCTGGCCACCAACAAGATCGACCTGGCCTGGCTCGGCGGCTTTACCTTCGTGCAGGCCAAGCTGCGCACCAACGGCGCGGCCGTGCCGATCGTGCAGCGCGCCGAGGACGAGAAGTTCACCAGCAAGTTCATCGTGCCGATCGACAGCAAGGCCAAGACGCTGGCCGATCTTCGAGGCGCCACCTTCGCCTTCGGCTCGCCCTCCTCGACCTCGGGCCACCTGATGCCGCGCCATTTCCTGCTGCACGCCGGCATCAATCCCGACAAGGACTTCAAGACCGTCGCTTTCTCGGGCGCGCACGATGCCACCGTGGCCTTCGTGGCCGCGGGCCGGGCCGAGGCCGGCGTGCTGAACGCCTCCGTGATGGACAAGCTGATCGAATCCGCCAACCCGAACGCCGCCAAGGTGCGCGTGCTGGCGACCACCGCGCCCTACTACGACTACAACTGGACCGTGCGGCCCGGCCTCGATGCCGCGACGACGAAGAAGCTCGCCGATGCCTTCCTCAAGCTCGACGCGGCGAATCCGGAGCACAAGGAAATCCTGGCGCTGCAGCGCGCCTCGAAGTTCATCCCGACCAAGGCCTCGAACTACGACGGCATCGAAGCCGCCGCCAAATCCGCGGGCCTCATCAAGTAGAAGAACTTGAAGCATCCGTTGACCGCCGAAGCCGCGCTGGCGCTCGAGGATGTCGGCCTGGTGCATCCCAATGGCCAGCGCGCACTGCAGGGCGTGACGCTGACCGTCGAACGCGGCGCGCGCGTGGCCGTCATCGGTCCGTCGGGGGCGGGCAAGACCAGCCTGCTGCGCATCGCGGCGACCGCACTGCGCGCGAGCGAGGGCCGCGTCGAGCTGCTGGGCGCGCGGCCATGGCAGATCGGCGCCCGGCCGCTGAGGGCGCTGCGCGCGCGCATCGGCCTCGTCCACCAGGCGCCGCCGATCCCGCCGCGGCTGCGCGTGATCACCGCGGTGCTCGCCGGCCGGCTCGGCGCCTGGTCGAGCGGGCGTGCCCTGGTCTCGCTGCTGGTGCCCGTGGACATCGCCGGTGCGCAGGCCGCGCTCGCGCGGCTCGACCTGGCCGACCGGCTGTTCGACCGCTGCGACCGGCTTTCGGGCGGCCAGCTGCAGCGCGTCGGCATGGCGCGCGTGCTCTACCAGGCGCCCGAACTGCTGCTCGCCGACGAGCCGGTCTCGGCGCTCGACCCGGCGCTGGCCGACATGGCGGTCGGCGAGCTGATCGCGCAGAGCGAAGCCACCGGCGCGACGCTGGTGGCCTCGCTGCATGCGGTGGACCTGGCCTTGAAATGGTTCGACCGCATCGTCGGCCTGCGCGCGGGCGTGGTGGTGTTCGACGCGCCGGCCGCAGCGGTCAGCCGCGCAATGCTGCAGGAGCTCTACGCGACCGAAGGCGGCGTGCTGCCGACCCAGGCGCAGGGCGGCTTCAACGTCATCGAACGCGACAGCCGCAGCGATCCCGTGCTTCCCGTCGCCTGCCGATGAGTGCCCTGACTCCACCCGCCATGCGAGACCCGCTGGCACGCCGGCGCCTCGGCGCCCTGCTGCTCGCGCTCGTCGTGCTGTGGCCGATGCTGGTGATCGCCGAGTTCAAGCCGCAAGCCCTGTTGGCCCCCGCCAGCCTGCGCGTGATGGGCGGCTTCCTGGCCGGCTTCCTGCCGCCCGCGCTGTCGGCCGATTTCCTCGGCCTGCTGGCGCGCGCGACGCTGGAAACCCTGGCCATGGCCACGGCCGGCGTCGCGCTCGCCTTCGTGCTGGCGGTGCCGCTGGCCTTCGCGGTGACGCAGGCGCTGTCGATCTCGCGCATCGGCCCCGGGCCGGGGCGCTGGCGCGGCCAGGCGGTGCGCACGGCGGCGCGCGGCGTGCTCACGCTGCTGCGCGCCATCCCCGAAGTGGTGTGGGCGCTGGTGCTGGTGCGCGCCCTCGGCCTCGGCCCGGCAGCGGGCGTGCTCGCACTGGCGATCACCTATGGCGGCATGCTCGGCAAGGTCTATGCGGAGATCCTCGAATCGGGCGACACGCGGCCCGCGCGGGCGCTGCTCGAGGCCGGCAGCGGGCGCCTCGCCGCGCTGTTCTACGCCCTGCTTCCGGGCGCCGCGCAGGAGCTGGTCTCCTACACCGTCTACCGCTGGGAATGCGCGGTGCGCGCCTCGGTCGTGATGGGCTTCGTCGGCGCCGGCGGGCTCGGCCAGCTGATGGACCAGTCGATGAAGATGCTCAACGGCGGCGAGGCCAGCAGCATCCTGATCGTGTTCCTGCTGCTCGTGCTGATGGCCGATGCGCTCAGCGCCGCCCTTAGAAAATGGCTGGCATGAGCCCGGTGCACCCGTCAGCCTCGGAGCGCGCGCGGGCCGCCGGGCCCTGCCTGGGCTGCATCGCAGCAGCTTCCGCGGTGGCGATCGCGGTGGTCGCCAGCTTCATCTACCTCGGCATCGACTTCCGCGCCCTGTTCGCGCGCGAGTCGATCGCGGCGATGGCGAAGTTCATCGCCGAGTTCTTCCCGCCCGACCTCTCGCACGCCTTCCTCGCCAAAACGGCATGGGGGGCGTTGCAGACGCTCGCGATGTCGGCGCTCGGCACCTTGCTCGCGATGCTGGCCGGCGCCGCCCTGGCGCTGCCCGCCTCGGGGCGCTTCGGCCTGGCGCTGCGCCAGGCCTCGCGCTTGGTGCTGAACTTCCTGCGCAGCGTGCCCGAGCTGGTGTGGGCCGCACTGATGGTGCTGGCCGCCGGGCTCGGCCCCTTCGCCGGCGTGCTGGCGCTCGCGCTGCACACCACCGGAGTGTTCGGCCGGCTCTTCGGCGAGACGCTGGAGAACGTGCCCGAAGCGCCGGAGCGTGCGCTGCTCGATGGCGGCAGCGGGGCGGTCGCGGCCTTCGCCTACGGCAGCCTGCCCCTGGTCTGGCCCCAATGGCTGGCCTATACGTTGTACCGTTGGGAGATGAACATCCGCATGGCGGCGGTGCTCGGCTTCGTCGGCGCCGGCGGGCTCGGGCAGATGCTGTACTTTCATCTTTCGCTGTTCCAGCAGGCGCAGGCGTCGACCGTGATCGGTGCCATGTTCGTGCTGGTCGTCATCGTCGACGGCGCGAGCGGGCGGCTGCGGCGCGGACTCGCCCCCGCATATGCATGAGGCTCCAATGAACACTCCCACCATCCAGCTGATCGGCGCGCCGACCGACATCGGCGCCAGCGTGCGCGGTGCCGGCATGGGGCCCGATGCGCTGCGGGTCGCCGACATCGCCGGCACCCTCGCGCGACTCGGTTTCGCGATCGTCGACCGCGGCAACCTGGCCGGGCCCGCCACGCCCTGGACCGAGCCGGCGAACGGGCTGCGCCATCTCGACGAGGTGGTGAGCTGGAATCGATCGGTCTACGACGCCGTCGACGAGGCGCTGCGTGCCGGCCACCTGCCGCTGCTGATGGGCGGCGACCACTGCCTCGCGATCGGATCGATCAGCGCCATCGCCTGGCATGCACGCCAGCGCCGCAAGAAGCTGCGCGTGCTGTGGCTCGACGCGCACTCCGACGTCAACACCGAGCGCACCAGCCCCAGCGGCAACATCCACGGCATGCCGGTCGCCTGCCTGCTCGGCCACGGGCCGGCGGCGCTGACCGGCTGGAGCGGCGAGGCCGCGGCGCTCGAGCACGATGCGATCCGCTTCCTCGGCATCCGCAGCGTCGATGCCGACGAGAAGGCCGCGATTCGCGCGCTCGGCCTGCATGTGTTCGACATGCGCCACATCGACGAACACGGCATGCGCACGACGATGACCGAGGCGCTGCAGGACATCGACGAAGACACGCACCTGCACGTGAGCTTCGACCTCGACTGCCTCGACCCCGACTATGCGCCGGGCGTCGGCACCGGCGTGCGCGGCGGGCCGACCTGGCGCGAGATGCAGCTGTGCATGGAGATGATCGCCGACACCGGCCGGCTCGGCTCGCTCGACGTGGTCGAACTCAATCCGGCGCTCGACGTGCGCAACCGGACGGCGGAAGTGGCGGTGGAACTGATCGAGAGCCTGTTCGGCAAGTCGACGCTGGCGCGCTGAGGGAGCGCAAAAGCCACCGGAGCGTGACTTTTTCATCTCCGCCGAATAGACGCATAGTCTTACATTCTTTAGTACTCATTTCGACAACGGAGTACTGGACATGGACGTACGGAAGATTGGCTTGCTGGTGGAACAACCCTTCGACGGTTCTTATTACTGGGTGATTCACGAGGACGTGCGCCACGACGGCCATTTCGAGCCGCTGCACCGAGCCGAACGCTCCTTCGCCACCTATTCCGCCGCACTGGCCCAGGGCTACGGCGTGCTACAGCGCCTTTGCGGCCTGACCGGCCTGCCGGCCTACGCGGCGCGCACGGTCGCGCTTTGACTTCGAGTCAGCCCCGCGAGGGTGTCAGCGGCACCGGCCGCAGCGGCGCGTCGGTGCTCGGCCTCGGCGGCTCGGGCGGTGCGACCGGCATCACCTCGACCGACTCGGGCACGAGGAAACGGTCGATCAAGGCGAAGAAGCGGTCGTAGAAGCGCTCGTCGGTCAGCGTCTCGCTGGCCACCTTGACCAGCGCATCGTCGCTGGACGAGAACGGCAGCGACAGCGAACCCAGCGCGCCCACGCCCACGCTGGCCGAGTTGTTGACCTTCTTCAGGCTGTAGCGATCCTGCAGCGCGCTGGCGAAGGCGACCGTGCTGCTGGCGCCACCCTCGCGTGCGCAGACCACGCGCAATTCGACTTCCACGTGCACCTCGCCGGTCGGCTGGAAGCTCTTGCGGCCGGCCACCAGGTCGGCATTCGCGGCCGTCACCAGATAACCCTGGCTCAAGAGCGCGCGACGCGCGGCCTCGCAGGTCTGCGCCTGCGTGGCGCGGAAGACACGCGTGTGGGTGGTGGTCGAATCGAATTCCTCGGGATCGTAGGAGACGCGCTTGGCAGGCGAGGCGCAGCCCGCCAGGACGAGCGAGAACAGCAGCGCGGCGGTGCACGAGAACGGAAGGCGCATGTGAAGCATCGGAATGGGCGAGCCGCGAATGCTCGCGGCACGCCGCCGGCGTCGCCGGCTTTTCTTGGAGGGCCCGATGCGCGCGGCGTTCCCTCTTCAGCGCTCGTGCCGAACCACACGGTGCGCCCGGCCGCGCGTGGCGGCGATGCGGCGCGCATTGGGCTCGTCCGTGTCTGCCGCCCAGGCCAGCGCGGCTTCGCGGCTGCGGCCGAACTGCTGGTGGCGCTGCACCAGGCGCTCCACGCGCAGGCTGTCGTCGTCGACTTCCACGTACCAGACCTCGTCGAGCAGCGGCGCGACCTCGGCCCAGGCGCCTTCCTGCAGCAGCAGGTAGTTGCCTTCGGTGATGAGCAGCTGCGTCTGCGGCAGCACCGCGATCGCACCGGCGACCGACTCCTCGATCTCGCGGCGGAACTCGGGCGCATAGACGATCTCGTCCGCGCGCTGCTCGCGCAGGCGCCGCAGCAGCGCGACATAGCCCGCGGCGTCGAAGGTGTCGGGCGCGCCCTTGCGCCCGGCCCGGCCGAGTCGCTGCAACTCCGCGTTGGCGAGGTGGAAGCCGTCCATCGGCACCACCTGCGCGCGCCCGGGCAGGGCCTGCTGGAGCGCCAGCGCGAGCGTCGACTTGCCCGAGCCGGGCGCCCCGACCAGGCCGAGCAGCTTGCGCCGGCCGTCGGCCAGCAGGGCGTCGATGCGCGCGCTGTCGTCAGGCGTCATGGATAGAGGCCGCGCTCCTGCCGCGCCATCAGGATGCGTTCGCAAGCCACCGCGAAGGTGGCCGTGCGCAGCGTGATCCTGTGCTTGTCCGCCGTGTCCCAGATCTGGTTGAGCGCGTTCATCATGATGCGGTCGAGACGCACGTTGATCTCGTCCTCGTCCCAGAAGAAGGACGAGAAGTCCTGCACCCATTCGAAGTAGCTCACCGTCACGCCGCCGGCGTTGCAGATCACATCGGGCACCACGAGCACGCCGCGCTCGGCCAGGATGTCGTCGGCCGTCGGAACGGTCGGACCGTTGGCGCCTTCGAGGACCAGCTTCGCGGTGGTCTTCTGCGCGCGCTCCGCGGTCAGCTGGCCTTCCAGCGCGGCCGGGATCAGGATGTCGCAGGGGATTTCCCAGAAGGCCTCGTTGTTGATGACGTCGCCACCCTTGAAGCCCACCACGCCTTCGGTGCGCGAGAGCGGCACCAGTTCCTTCAGGTCGAGGCCCTTGCTGTTGACGATGGTGCCGGTGTGGTCCTGCACCGCGACGATCTTGGCGCCGGCCTCGGCGAACAGCTCGGCCGCGACCGAGCCCACGTTGCCGAAGCCCTGCACCGCGACGCGCGCGCCGCGCAGCTCGAGCCCGAGGCGCCGCGCCGCCTCGCGCCCCGTGACGAAGACGCCGCGGCCGGTGGCCTTGACGCGGCCCAGCGAGCCCCCAAGGTGCAGCGGCTTGCCGGTGACCACGCCGGTGGCCGTGCCGCCGACGTTCATCGAGTAGGTGTCCATCATCCAGGCCATGATCTGGGCGTTGGTGTTGACGTCGGGCGCCGGAATGTCCTGCTGCGGGCCGATGATGATGCCGATCTCGCTGGTGTAGCGGCGCGTGACCTTCTCGAGCTCCTGCAGCGACAGCTTCTTCGGATCGACGCGGATGCCGCCCTTGGCGCCGCCGTAGGGCAGGTTCACCGCGGCTGTCTTCACCGTCATCCAGGCCGACAGGGCCATCACTTCTTCCAGCGTCACGTCGGGGTGGAAGCGCACGCCGCCCTTGCCTGGGCCGCGCGACATGTTGTGCTGCACGCGGTAGCCCTCGAAGTGGGCGATGGTGCCGTCGTCCATCTCGATCGGCACGTCGACGATCAGCGCGCGCTTGGGGCGCTTGAGCGTCTCGACCCAGCGCGCCAGGCCGCCCAGGTAGGGAACGACGCGGTCGACCTGCGAGAGATAGGTGCCCCACGGGCTGTTGGCGGTCGGTTGAACGTAGGACAGATCGGCGCTCATGGCACTCCTGGTTGCTGTTGGGATGCCGCGGACGATAGCCGCGCGGCGTCCGCGGCGCCATGACCTATGCGCGTTGCGTTGCCCCTTATGCGCTTGCGGCAAGCAGCGCGGCATTGCCGCCGGCCGCAGTGGTGTTGATGGTGAGCGTCTGCTCCGCGCAGAAGCGCAGCAGGTAGTGCGGCCCGCCGGCCTTGGGCCCGGTGCCGCTCAGCCCCTCGCCGCCGAATGGCTGCACGCCGACCACCGCGCCGATGATGTTGCGGTTGACGTAGATGTTGCCGACATGGGCGCGCACGGCCATGGCCAGGGCGCGGCTGTCGATGCGCGTCTGGATGCCGAGCGTGAGGCCGAAGCCGAGCGCGTTGATCTGGTCGATCACGGCCTGCGGCTCGCCGGACCAGCGCACGATGTGCAGCACCGGGCCGAAGATCTCGGTCCTCACGTGCTCGATGGCGGGCAGTTCGTAGGCATGCGGCGCGATCAGGTTGGGCAGCGGCGATGCGGAAGACGCAGGCGCCACCAGCACGCGGGCCTCCGCGTTCAGGCGCTGCAGATGGCGCTGGATGCCTTCGAAGGCTTCACGGTCGATCACCGGGCCGACGTCGGTCGCGAGTTCGGACGGGTCGCCCGCTGCAAGCTCATTCGCCGCGCCGCGGATCATCTCGATCACCCCGTCGGCAATGCTCTCGTGCAGGAGCAGCAGGCGCAGCGCCGAGCAGCGCTGGCCGGCCGAGCGGAAGGCGCTCTGCACCACGGCATCGACCACCTGCTCGGGCAGCGCGCTGGAGTCGACCACCATCGCGTTGATGCCGCCGGTCTCGGCGATCAGCGGCACGATCGGGCCGTCCTTCGCGGCCAGCGCGCGGTGGATGAGCTTCGCCACCTGGGTCGAGCCGGTGAACACCACGCCGGCCACGCCGGGCGCCGCCACCAGCGCGGCGCCGACGGTGTCGCCGGGGCCGTGCAGCAGCTGCGCGGCATCGGCCGGCACGCCTGCGGCATGCAGCAGCCGGACGGCTTCGAGGGCGACGGCCGGCGTCTGCTCGGCCGGCTTGGCCAGCACCGTGTTGCCGGTCGCGAGCGCGGCCGCCACCTGGCCCAGGAAGATCGCGAGCGGGAAGTTCCAGGGGCTGATGCAAACCCAGGGGCCGCGCCCCGTGAGCCGCAGCTCGTTGCTCTCGCCGGTGGGGCCGGGCAGCACGACCGGCCGCATGACCCGCTCGGCCTCGTCGGCGTAGTAGCGCAGGAAGTCGACCGCCTCGCGCACCTCGGCGACCGCATCGCCCCAGGTCTTGAAGGCTTCCTTGACCAGCAAGGCGCAGAAGCGCGGCAGCTCGGCATCGAGCGCGTCGGCCGCGCAGCGCAGCACGGCGGCGCGCTGCGCCACGGGCGTCTTGCTCCACGTGCGATAGCCGGCCGCCGAGGCGGCGACGGCATCGGCGGCCCGCTCTGCATCGAACTCGGCCACGGCCGGCACGGTGCACTCATCGTAGGCGGCAAGAAGCGGCGCACGCATCGATTCGACCGCGAGGTCCACGCCGTTGCTGTTGCGGCGCGCCGGCGGCGGGCCGTAGAGCGCGCTCGGCAGGGGCAGCGAGGCATCGCGCTCGAGCCAGAGCGGCGACACCAGCAGTTCGTCGACGGCGATCGATTCGTCGCCCAGCTGGTTGACGAAGGAGGAATTGGCGCCGTTCTCCAGCAGCCGGCGCACCAGATAGGCCAGCAGGTCCTTGTGCTGGCCCACCGGCGCGTAGATGCGCACCGGTGCGGTGGTGCTCTTCATCACCTCGCGATAGATGCCCTCGCCCATGCCGTGCAGGCGCTGCAATTCGAATGTGGCCCCCACGCTCGCCACTGCGTGTGCTTCGCTGCCCCCCGAGGGGGCTGCTTTTCCTTGGGGCGGCCCGGCGGAAAAGCGGCGATCCCCCGCCATCTGCAGAATGGCCGCAATGGTCCCCGCGTTGTGCGTCGCGAACTGCGGATAGATCGCGTCCGGCGCGGCCAGCAGCGCGCGGGCGCAGGCCAGGTAGCTGACGTCGCTGTGGTGCTTGTGCGTGAACACAGGGTAGTGCGGCAGGCCCAGCTCCTGAGCGCGCTTGATCTCGGCATCCCAGTAGGCGCCCTTGACCAGGCGGCACATCAGGCGCAGCCGGTACTTGCGCGCGATCGCGGCGACGTGCTCGATCAGCTCCAGCGCGCGCGTCTGGTAGGCCTGCAGCGCGAGGCCGAAGCCGCGCCACTGCGGGCGCTGGGCCGCCACCTTCGCAGCGAGCGCCTCGAACACTTCGAGCGAGAGCTCGAGGCGGTCGACCTCCTCGGCATCGATGGTGAGGTTGAGATTCGCGTCGGCCGCGAGCTCGCACAGCTGCCACACGCGCGGCACCAGCTCGCGCATCACGCGTTCGCGCTGCGCGTCTTCGTAGCGCGGATGCAGCGCGCTGAGCTTGATCGAGATGCCGTCGTTGTGCTCGGGCATGCCCTCGCTGTCGGCGCCGGCCGAGATGGACCGGATCGCGTTGGCGTAGCTGTCGAGGTAGCGAAGCGCATCGGCATCGGTGCGTGCGCCCTCGCCCAGCATGTCATAGCTGAAGCGCAGGGCTTCCTGCTTCCGGTGCGCCGATCGGGCCTCGGTCATCGCTTCCTCGATGGTCTGGCCCAGCACGAACTGGCGGCCCAGCAGCTGCACCGCGCGCAGCGTGGCGGCGACCACGGTACGCGCGCCGAGGCGGGCCATCAGTCCCGGCTCCGATCCGGGGTGCCCCGGGTCGGGCAGGAAGCGCTTCGACAGCGCGATGGCCGACGAAGAGAGGCGCGACAGCGTCGAGTCGGCGGCGCCATCGAAGTCGGCGCGGCCCAATTGGTCGGCGGTGAGCGCGATGGCGGTCTCGGCATCGGGCACGCGCAGCAGCGCTTCGGCCAGGCGCATCAGCGCCAAGCCCTCGGCGCTGGAGATCGGGTATTCGCGCAGCAGGCTTTCCATGGCCCAGAAGGGCGGCGGCCGCTCGCGCACGGCGCGCACCCAGGGGGTGGCGACGGCTGCGGCCGCGGTCCAGTCGAGCGCGCCCTTCAGGGCGGCGAGGCGGTGCGAAACGATGTCGGCTTCCGGCCGATAGGGGGTAGGCAGGCGCATGAGAAAGCTCCGGTGTCGATGCAGCGATGGTCCGCCTTTCGCCGCCGAGTTATTCACCAAATATTGGCCTGCCGCTGGATAATTCTCCAGCCATGAGCAACGAACCAGCCAATCTCGACCGCATCGACATGAAACTCCTGAAGATTCTTCAGGAGGACGGTCGAATCTCCAACCTCAAGCTGGCCGAGACCGTCTCGCTGTCTCCGACCGCCGTGCTGGCGCGCGTGCAACGGCTCACACGCGAGGGCTTCATCCAGGGCTACGAGGCGCGGCTCGACCCGCACAAGCTCGGCCGCGGCTTCACCGTCTTCGTCGAGGTGCTGCTGGACCGCACCACGGCCAACGTGTTCGACCAGTTCAAGGCCGCGGTGCAGGTGCGCGACGAGATCATGGAATGCCACATGGTCGCGGGCGGCTTCGACTACCTGCTCAAGACCCGCATGGCCGACATGGCGGCCTACCGCGAATTCGCCGGCACGGTGCTGTGGCAGCTGCCCGGCGTGCGCGAGACGCGGACCTATGCGGTGATGGAAGAGGTGAAGAGCAGCGCGCGGATTCCGCTGGGCTTCTAGCGCGCGCCGAAGACCGCCGTGCCGACGCGCACCATGGTGCTGCCGGCCGCGACCGCCGCTTCGAGGTCGGCCGACATGCCCAGCGAAAGCGTGTCGAGCTCCAGTCCCGCCGTGCGCAATGTCTCGAAAAGAACGGCCGCGTGCAGGAACACCGCGCGCTGTGCCTCGAAATCCGGCGCCGGTTCGGGGATCGCCATCAGCCCGCGCAGCCGCAAACGTGGCAAGGCCGCCACAGCGCGCGCCAGTTGCAAGGCCTCCTCGGCCGGCACGCCGGACTTGTTGGCGCCGCCGTCCACGTTGACCTGCAGGCACACCGAAAGCGGCGGCAGATGCGCCGGCCGCTGCTCGGCCAAGCGCTCGGCGATCTTCAGCCGGTCGATGCTGTGCACCCAGTCGAAGTGCTCGGCCACCGGCCGCGTCTTGTTGCTCTGCAGAGGGCCGATGCAGTGCCATTCGAGCTCGCCGCGCAGATCGGCCAGGGCCTCGATCTTGGCCACGCCCTCTTGCACGTAGTTCTCGCCGAAGGCAATCTGTCCGGCGGCGCGGGCCTCGCGCACGGCCTCGGCCGGGAAGGTCTTGGACACTGCAAGCAAGCGCACGCTCGCCGGATCGCGGCCGGCGGCCGTGCATGCCGTCACGATCCGGGCCCGAACTTGCTGGAGCTTGTCACCAATCATCGTCATAATCGTCAAAAGCGTATCAAAACGTCACCGAGGAGCTTCGTGGACATCACCCAACTGCTGGCCTTCAGCGTCAAGAACAAGGCTTCGGACCTGCATCTCTCGTCCGGCCTGCCACCCATGATCCGGGTCCATGGCGACGTGCGGCGCATCAACGTCGACGCGCTCGATCACAAGGCGGTGCATGCCATGGTGTACGACATCATGAGCGACATGCACCGCAAGCACTACGAAGAGTTCCTCGAGGTCGACTTCTCGTTCGAGATCGACGGCCTGGCGCGCTTCCGCGTGAATGCCTTCAACCAGGCGCGCGGCGCGGCCGCTGTGTTCCGCACCATTCCCTCGAAGATCCTCACGCTGGAGCAGCTCAACGCGCCGAAGATTTTCGGCGACCTCGCGCTCAAGCCGCGCGGCCTAGTGCTGGTGACCGGGCCCACCGGTTCGGGCAAGTCGACCACGCTGGCGGCGATGGTCAACTACCTGAACGAGACCGAGTACGGCCACATCCTGACGGTGGAAGACCCGATCGAGTTCGTGCACGAATCGAAGAAGTGCCTGATCAACCAGCGCGAAGTCGGGCCGATGACGCTCTCCTTCGCCAACGCGCTGCGCTCGGCGCTGCGCGAAGACCCGGACGCGATCCTGGTCGGCGAAATGCGCGACCTCGAAACCATTCGCCTCGCGATGACCGCGGCCGAAACCGGCCACCTGGTGTTCGGCACCCTGCACACCTCCTCGGCCGCCAAGACCATCGACCGGATCATCGACGTGTTCCCGGGCGAGGAAAAGGACATGATCCGCGCCATGCTGTCGGAGTCGCTTCAGGCCGTGATTTCGCAGACACTGTGCAAGACCAAGGACGGCCAGGGCCGGGTGGCGGCGCACGAGATCATGCTCGGCACCTCCGCGATCCGGAACCTGATCCGCGAAGGCAAGGTCGCGCAGATGTATTCGACCATCCAGACCAGCAGCGGCCAGGGCATGCAGACCCTCGACCAGAACCTGACCGACCTGGTGCGCCGCAGCGTCATTTCCGCGGCCGAAGCGCGCGGCAAGGCCAAGATCCCAGAAAACTTCCCGGGCTGAAGAACAGCCCCGCCCGCACCGGAGTACCGACATGGAACGCGATCAGGCCAGCCAGTTCATCAACGAACTTCTCAAGCTCATGGTGAGCCGCAACGGCAGCGACCTCTTCATCACGGCCGAATTTCCGCCCGCGATCAAGGTCGACGGCAAGGTCACCAAGGTCTCGCAGCAGGCGCTCGGCGCGCAGCACACGCTGGCACTGACGCGTTCGATCATGAACGACCGCCAGACCGCCGAATTCGAGCGCACCAAGGAGTGCAACTTCGCCATCTCGCCCACCGGCATCGGCCGCTTCCGCGTCAACGCCTTCGTGCAGCAGGGCAAGGTCGGCATGGTGCTGCGGACCATTCCGGCCAAGCTGCCGACCATCGACGCGCTCGGCATGCCGCAGGTGCTCAAGGACGTGGCGATGACCAAGCGCGGCCTCACCATCCTGGTGGGCGCCACCGGCTCGGGCAAGTCGACCACGCTGGCCGCCATGATCGACTGGCGCAACGAGAACTCCTACGGCCACATCGTGACGGTGGAAGACCCGGTCGAGTTCGTGCATCCGCACAAGAACTGCGTGGTGACGCAGCGCGAGGTCGGCATCGACACCGACAGCTGGGAAGCCGCGCTCAAGAACACGCTGCGCCAGGCGCCCGACGTGATCCTGATGGGCGAGATCCGCGACCGCGAGACCATGGAGCACGCGGTGGCCTTCGCCGAGACCGGCCACCTGTGCATGGCCACGCTGCACGCCAACAGCGCCAACCAGGCGCTGGACCGGATCATCAATTTCTTCCCCGAAGAGCGCCGCGCCCAGCTCCTGATGGACTTGTCGCTGAATCTGCGCTCGCTGATTTCGCAGCGCCTGGTTCCGACCGAAGACGGCCATGGCCGCATCGCCGCGGTCGAGATCCTGCTCAATACGCCGCTGGTTGCCGACATGATCTTCAAGGGCGAAGTGGGCGAGATCAAGGAGATCATGAAGAAGAGCCGCAACCTCGGCATGCAGACCTTCGACCAGGCGCTGTTCGACCTTTTCGAAGCCAATGCGATCTCCTTTGAAGAAGCGATCCGCAACGCCGACTCGGCCAACGACCTGCGCCTGCAGATCAAGCTCAACAGCCAGCGCGCGCGTTCGACCGACTTGTCCGCAGGCACCGAGCACTTCGCCATTGTTTAGCTCTCCCCCAGGCTTCGCGCACTTCGTGTCGCTGCGCCAACCCCCTCACCGGGGGCAACACCAGCGGCCCGGCACGGTTCCGCGGTGTTCCCGGAACCAGCCCAGCAGCGGTGGGCGCTAAGCTAGCGCCCATGAGCAGCCTCAATCCCAAAACCTACGATCCCGTCCCCGCGCAAAAGCTCGCCTTCCTCGGCCTCGGCGTGATGGGCTTCCCCATGGCCGGCCACCTCGCGCTCGCGGGCCACGATGTCGCGGTCTACAACCGCACCGCCGCCAAGTCTGCGGACTGGCAGAAGGAATTCGCGTCCCAGGCCAAGGGCGCGCTGCGCCACGCGGCCACGCCGCGCGAAGCCGCCTCGGGCGCAAGCATCGTCTTCTGCTGCGTCGGCAACGACGACGACCTGCGCTCGGTGGTGCTCGGCGACGACGGCGCCTTCGCGGGCATGGCCCCGGGCTCGGTCTTCGTCGACCACACCACCGCGTCGGCGGACGTCGCGCGCGAACTCGCGAAGGCGGCACTGGAACGCGGCCTGCAGTTCATCGACGCGCCGGTCTCCGGCGGCCAGGCCGGCGCCCAGAACGGCGCGCTGACGGTGATGTGCGGCGGCGACGCGGCCGCCTTCGAACGCGTGAAGCCGGTGATCGCGACCTTCGCGCGCGCCGTCACCCTGCTCGGTGGCAGCGGCGCGGGCCAGCTTGCGAAGATGGTCAACCAGATCGCGATCGCCGGCCTAGTGCAAGGCCTGTCGGAGGCGATCGCCTTCGGCCAGCGTGCCGGCCTGGACATGAACGAGGTGCTGGCCGTGATCGGCAAGGGCGCGGCGCAGAGCTGGCAGATGGACAACCGCGGCAAGACCATGATCGAAGGCAAGTTCGACTACGGCTTCGCGGTCGACTGGATGCGCAAGGACCTGGGCCTGGTGCTCGACGAAGCCAAGCGCAACGGCGCGCGGCTGCCGGTGACCGCGCTGGTGGACCAGTTCTATGCCGACGTGCAGCAGGCCGGCGGGCGGCGCTGGGACACTTCGAGCCTGATCACCAGGCTCAAGTAGGAATCAGCGAACCGGCGTGGCGGTCGCGCCGCCGGCTGGCGGTGAACCCGCCGGCGGCAGCGGCTCCATCGGCGGCAGCGGCACGTTGGAACGCGAAGCCGGCGCCGGCCCGGTGCCGCCCTGCTGCGCCTGGTTCGCGAGCTCCGCTTCGCTGACGATCTCGACCACGCGCACCACCTTCTCCACGCCCGACACGCCGCGCGCGATGTCGGTCGCGCGATCGGTTTCGCGCCGCGTGGCCAGGCCCATCAGATACACCGTGCCGCGGTCGGCGACGACCTTGAAGGAATTGGCGAAGACATCCTTGGCATCGAGCAGCGAGGCCTTGATCTTGCCGACGATGAAGGCGTCGTTGGAACGCTGCGGGAAGGTGCTCGGCGGCCCCACCGTCAGCTCGTTGACCACCGAACGCACGTTGTCGACGCGGCGCACCACCTCCTCGACGCGCCGCCGGTCGGCGTCGCTGCCCACCGCGCCGGTCAGGAGCACCTGGCGGTTGTAGCTCGTGATGGTGACGTACATCTGGTCGTTGGCGATCTCGCGCACCCGCGCGCCGCCGCGCAGCTCGATGCCCTGGTCGTCGATCTGCGCGCCCGAGCTGCGGCGGTCGGTCGCGACCATGCCCGCACCGACGACCGCGGCGCCTCCGACCACCAGCGGCACGCAGGCGGAAAGGCCGACAGCCAGCGCGGCGCCCGCGGCCAGAGTCAACGCGAGGCGTCGGGTGGATGTCTTCGTCATGTGGAACCTTCCTGTTCTCCGAGTAACTGGGCGTCCACGCCGTCGCACAGGCAGTGCAGCGCGAGCAGGTGAACTTCATGGATTCGTGCCGCGCGTTCGTGCGGCACGCAGATCTGGACATCCGTTTCGCGCAGCGCGCGCCCCACGGCGCCGCCTGGGCTGCTGCTGGCGCCGCCGCCCGCGGCATTGCCCAGCAGGGCGACCACCGTCATGTCGCGTGCATGGGCCGCCTCGACCGCAGCGAGCACCGCGGCCGACTGGCCGCTGGCGCTCAGGGTCAGCAGCACGTCGCCGGCCTGGCCCAGGGCCCGCACCTGGCGCGCGAAGCGGTCCGCGTCGTTCGCGTCGGCGGTATCCGCGGCGGGGTCGGTGGTGTCGCCCGGCAGCGCGATCGCGCCGAGCTCGGGGCGCTCGCGCTCGAAACGGCCGACGAACTGGGCGGCGAACTGCGCAGCGAGAAGCCCCGAGACGCCGGAGCCGCAGGCCAGGATCTTGCCGCCGCTGGTGACGCAGGCGAGCAACGCCTGCATTGCCTGTGCAATCGGTTTGCTGAGTAGCGGGCCTGCCTGGTACTTGAGGTCCGCGCTGTCGATGAAGTGCTGCTGGATCCGTTGCTCGAGCATGGGCCGGGATGATAACTGCGGGTTCTGAAACAAGACGTAGGTGCTGCGCTTGAGTATGGGGCAACGCATCGGTTCCCTCGGCGGCTCAATCCGCGTCGAATGCGGCCTGCATCCACGCGATGCGCTCTTCCACCAACCCGACGTCGAAGCGGCAGGGCGGCAGCGTGCGCAGGCGGCTCAGATAGTGCCGGGCAGCGAACACGATGCGCCGCTTCTTCACGCCGGTGATGCTGCCGGCCGCGCCGCCATGCGTGGCGCTGGCGCGTTGGCGCACCTCGACGAACACCAAGTGCCGTCGCGCGGATCGCGCACGATCAGGTCGATCTCGCCGCCGCCGCGGCCCGTGGTTCGATAATTGCGCGCGACCAGCACCAGGCCGGCCGCCTGCAGATGGGCGAGCGCGGCGTCTTCCGCCGCATCGCCGCGCTGCTTGGTCGTCACTTGAATGCCTCCCTGCCGTCTTGTTCTGGAGAAAACTCATTGAACTCTCTCGCTCCCGCCTCGTTCGCCGCCGCCCTGCAGGCCGCGCGCGATGCTGCGGGTGCGCAGCATTATCCGGAAGGCGCGCTCTACGTGGTCGCGACGCCGATCGGCAACCTGGCGGACATCACGCTGCGCGCGTTGCAGGTGCTGCAGCTGGTCGATGCCGTCGCCTGCGAGGACACGCGCCACACGCAGAGCCTGCTGCGCGCCTACGGCATCGACCGCCCCTCGGCCCGGTTGCTCGCCGTGCACCAGCACAACGAAGCCGAGGCGGCGCAGGCCGTGATCGCGCGGCTTGCCCTCGGTGAACGCATCGCCTATGTCAGCGACGCCGGCACGCCCGGCGTGAGCGACCCGGGCGCGCGCCTGGTCGCGGCCGTGCGCGAGGCAGGCTACCGCGTGCTGCCCCTGCCTGGCGCGAGCAGCGTGACGACGCTGATCGGCGCGGCCGGGCTGGTTGCGACGGGCGATTCGAGCAGCGCCTTCGTGTTCGCCGGCTTCCTGCCCAGCAAGTCCGGCGAGCGCGATGCCGCCGTGCAGGCGCTGGCCGCCGAGCCGCGCAGCGTGGTTCTGCTCGAGGCGCCACATCGCATCGAAGCGCTGGCACGCGCGCTGGCCGTCCTGGGCGAGCGGCGCGTGACAGTTGGCCGCGAACTCACCAAGCAATTCGAGGAGATCGCCACCGTGGCCGCCGCCGCCCTGCCCGACTGGTTCGCGCGCAGCCGCGACCGCACGCGTGGCGAGTTTGCGCTGGTGCTGCATCCGAAGCCCGCGGCAGAAGATGACGGCAACGCCGAAGCCGAACGCGTGCTGCGCTTGCTGCTTGCGGAGCTGCCGCTCAAGAGCGCGGTGCGGCTGGCGGCCGAGATCAGCGGCGCGCCGCGCAATGCGCTCTACGACACCGCGCTGCGGCTGCGCGACGAACCGAGCGACTAGGGCCTGTTGACAGGCCCTAACCGTCGAGTTCCGGATAGCGCCGGAAAATGCCTTCCTCGTTGAAGGCGACGCGGCGCGGGCTCTGGAGGTAGTTGTGCACGCGCTGGCGGCGGCCCACGTTGGCATGCAGCTTGGCGACCGCGGGCGTCTCGGCCAGCACGCGTGCCGCGGCCTTCGGAAAGGCATAGCGCAGACCCGCCACCAGTTGGAACAGCGACAGATCGGCATAGGTCAGCGCATCGCCGACGAGGTGCAGATCGCCTGCGGGATTGCGCGCGAGCACGCGCTCGAACCAGCCGAGGAATTTCGGAATCCGCTCTTCGCGAAAGCACTTGGCGCGCTCCTGCGCGGCCTCGCGCTGCTCTTCGTAGTAGCGGCCGGTCGAGATCGGATGGTGCGTGTCGTGCGCCTCGGCCACCATGTCGGCGATGGTGAGCTGCAACTGGTGCGTCCAGAGCGCGTCGGCCTCGCCGATGCCGGCGAGCCCGAGCCGTGGGCCGAGATAGAGCAGGATCGCGGCGGTCTGGCCGACCACGATGTCGCCGTCGACGAGGAAGGGCGGCGCGAAGGCCGCGCGCGGGTTGTCCGGGTCGTCGAGCGATCGCGCCAGCGCCGCCTCGCCGCCGCCCTTGCCCGCCGGCTCGCGCGCCACGTCGACATACGCGGCGCCGGCCGCCTCGAGTGCCAGGCGCACGAACTCGCCGCGGCCCTGGATGCTGGGCCAGTAGTGGAGTTGGTAGGTCAAGGAAGGCCCTCCGCGAAGCCGCCAGGAATCGAACCTGGATCTCAGCCTTCGGAGGGCCGAATTCTATCCGTTGAAATACAGCGAGATGGGGCTCCAGCCAGCGGCCGGAGCCCGTCATTATCGCCCATCAGGCCGCGGCCTTGCAGTCTGCGTCGACGACCGCGGACGGGCGCTCGAACCCGAGGCCTGCCAGGTAGACGCGGAAGATGTGGCGGCCGGCCGGCACGAGGTCGAAGGCCTCGGGCTCCAGCAGCCAGTCCTGGATCAACCCGCTGATCACCGCATGCAGGCCGTAGGCCGCGGTCTTGACCGGGATCGGCAGCTGGATGCCCGCCTGCCGCGCCGCGTGCTGCAGCGCATTGCCGAAATCGACCACGCATTCGTTGCGCGCGCTGCGGTGGCGCTGCAGCACCGCCTCCATGTCGCTGGTGTATTCGACCTTGAGCGTGGCGACCTCGAACACGCGCCGCACCTGCGGGTCGCTGACCATCAGGCTCAGGGCCTGGACCATCACCCGCTCGATCGCCGCCAGCGGATCCTCGCCCGTCGTGCTGGCCTCGCGCGTCGCCGCCTCCAGCGGCAGCGTGACCCGCTCCATCATCGCGTTGAAGAGGTCTGCCTTGTCCTTGAAGTGCCAGTAGATTGCGCCGCGCGTGGCGCCGGCCTGCTGCGCGATCTGCTGCAATGAGGTCTGCGAAACGCCTTGGCCTTGAAACAGCACTTCGGCAGCATCGAGCAACCGGTGCCGTGTCGCCAGCGCCTCTTCCTTGGTACGTCGGACCACTATGCCCCTTTATTCATGTGAGGGTAATCACTATACATCCATGAATGTATGTAAACTCGGGTCCCTCCCGATGGCCTGACTCGCCGTGATGGTTTAAGCACCTCGCCGCGACGTACCGTCCCCCTTCTTTGCTCAAAGGATTCGCATGCCTCAACTGCATGTCTCGCGTCATTCGTTGTTTTCGCCGCGCCGCGCAGCCGTCGCGGCCGCGGTCGCTGCGGGGCTTGTGCTCGCAGCCTGCGGCAAGAGCGGAGCGCCGGCCGCTGCCGCCCAGGGCGGTGGTGCCGGCGGCGGTGCACCGCCGCCGCCCGAAGTCGGCGTGGTGGTTGCGACGCCGACCGACGTCGGCCTGGTGACCGAGCTGCCCGGCCGGCTCGAAGCCTCGCGCGTGGCCGAGGTGCGCGCCCGCGCCGCTGGCATCCTGCAGAAGCGGCTGTTCCGCGAAGGCAGCGACGTGAAGGCAGGCCAGCCGCTGTTCAACATCGACCCCGCGCCCTACGCCGCCGCGGCGCAGAGCGCACAGGCGAGCCTGGCGCGCGCCGAAGCCAACGCAGTGCAGGCCAAGGCCCTGGCCGAGCGCTACAAGCCGCTGGTGGAAGCCAACGCCGTCAGCAAGCAGGAATATCTCAATGCCGTGGCCGCGGCCAAGACGGCCGAGGCGGATGTCGCGGTGGGCCGCGCCTCGGTGCAGACCGCGAAGATCAATCTCGGCTACGCGAGCGTGACGGCCCCGATTTCCGGCCGCATCGGCCGCGCGCTGGTGACCGAAGGCGCACTGGTGGGCCAGGGCGATGCGACCGCGCTGGCCGTGGTCCAGCAGATCGACCCGATGTACGTGAACTTCACGCAGTCGGCCAGCGACGTGCTCAGGCTGCGCCGCGCGATGGAGGCCGGCCAGTTCAAGCGCGCCAGCGGCGCCGACGCAGCCAGCGTGCGCGTCGTGCTGGAAGACGGCAGCGAGTACGCGCTGCCCGGCAAGCTGCTGTTCTCCGACCTGACGGTCGACTCCACCACCGGCCAGGTCACGCTGCGCGCCGAGGTGCCGAATCCAAAGGGCGAGCTGCTGCCCGGCCTCTACGTGCGGGTGAAGGTGGAGCAGGCCCAGGCCACCAACGCAATCACCGTGCCGCAGCAGGCCGTCACGCGCACCCAGCAGGGCGACACGCTGACGGTGGTCGATGCCGAGGGCAAGATGCACAAGCGCACAGTGAAGATCAGCGCGGCCCAGAACAACCAGTGGATCGTGCTCGATGGCCTGAAGGCCGGCGAGCAGGTCATGGTCGACGGCTTCCAGAAGCTGATGATGATGCCGCCCGGCGCGCCGGTGAAGGCGGTGCCGTGGAAGGCGCCGACGCCGGCTTCCGCGGGCGCCGCGAACGCCGCTCCTGCTGCCACGGCAGCTGCTTCGGCTCCTGCCGCGAAGCAGTAAGGAGCGCCCCCGCATGGCTAAATTCTTTATCGACCGTCCGATCTTCGCGTGGGTGATCGCGCTGTTCATCATCGTGGTGGGCGCCGTGTCCATCACGCAGCTGCCGATCGCGCAGTACCCGCCGGTGGCACCGCCGGCCATCGTCGTCAACGTCGCCTATCCCGGCGCCTCGGCCCAGACGCTGGAGGACAGCGTGCTCTCGGTCATCGAGCGCGAGATGAACGGCTCGCCGGGCCTCATCTACATGGAATCGGTCGCGCAGGCGGATGGCACCGGCACCATCACCATCACCTTCGAGACCGGCACCAACGCCGAGCTCGCCCAGGTGGACGTGCAGAACCGGCTGTCGCGCGCCACGCCGCGGCTGCCGGCCGCCGTGACGCAGCAGGGCGTGCGCGTGGACAAGTCGCGCAACAACTTCCTGCTGTTCACGATGCTGTCCTCCGACAACCCGGCGATCGACACCACGGCGCTGGGCGATTACGCATCGCGCAACGTGGTGCCCGAGCTGCAGCGCGTGGCCGGGGTCGGCCAGGCCCAGCTCTTCGGCACCGAGCGCGCGATGCGCATCTGGATCGAGCCGGCCAAGCTGCAGGGCTACAACCTGTCGGCGGCCGACGTCAACGCGGCGATTCGCGCCCAGAACGCGCAGGTCTCCTCGGGCACCATCGGCGACCTGCCCAACGTGGCGGGCCAGGCCATCGCGGCCACCGTGGTGGTCAACGGCCAGCTCACCTCGACCTCGCAGTTCGGTGACATCGTGCTGCGCGCCAACACCGACGGCTCCAGCGTGCGGCTCAAGGACGTGGCGCGCATCGAGCTCGGCGGTCAGGCCTACTCGACCTCGGCGCGGCTCAACGGCGAGCAGGCGGTGGGCATCGGCGTGCAGCTCGCCCCCGGCGGCAACGCGCTGCAGTCGGCCAAGGCGATCCGCGCCAAGATGGCCGAGCTCGAGCGCTACTTCCCGCAGGGCGTGAAGTGGACCATCCCCTACGACAGCTCGCGCTTCGTGAACATCTCCATCACCGAGGTGGTGAAGACGCTGTTCGAGGCGGTGGCGCTGGTGTTCCTGGTGATGTTCCTGTTTCTGCAGAACTGGCGCTACACGCTCATCCCGACCGTGGTGGTGCCGATCGCGCTGCTGGGCACCTTCGGCATCCTGCTGGCGCTGGGCTTCTCGATCAACGTGCTGACCATGTTCGGCATGGTGCTGGTGATCGGCATCGTGGTGGACGACGCGATCGTGGTGGTGGAGAACGTCGAGCGCATCATGAGCGAGGAGGGGCTCTCGCCGCTCGAAGCCACGCGCAAGGCGATGCGCCAGATCTCCGGCGCCATCATCGGCGTGACCGTGGTGCTGATCTCGGTGTTCGTGCCGCTGGCCTTCTTCGCCGGCTCCACCGGCAACATCTATCGCCAGTTCTCGGCGGTGATGGTGGCCTCGATCGCCTTCTCGGCCTTCATGGCGCTGTCGCTCACGCCGGCCCTGTGCGCCACGCTGCTCAAGCCCGTGGAGGCCGGCCACCACCACGAGAAGCGCGGCTTCTTCGGCTGGTTCAACCGCAGCTTCGCCCGTACCGCCAAGGGCTATGAGAGCCTGGTGGCGCGCATCCTCAAGCGCGCGGCGCGCTACCTGGTGATCTACGTGGCCATCATCGGCGCCGTGGTGCTGGTCTACCGCCAGCTGCCCACCTCCTTCCTGCCGCAGGAAGACCAGGGCTACATCATCGTCAACGTGCAGCTGCCCCCGGGTGCGACGAAGGAGCGCATGCTGTCGGTGATGCAGGATGTCGAGAAGTACATCCTGAAGCAGCCCGAGGTGGAGAGCATGGTCGGGGTGCTGGGCTTCAGCTTCTCGGGCCAGGGCCAGAACGCCGGCCTCGCCTTCGTGACGCTCAAGGACTGGGACCAACGGCACGACCCGAGCCATTCGGCCGAGGCGGTGGCCGGCCGCGCCTTCGGGGCGCTGTCGGGCATCCGCGACGCCTTCATCTACCCGCTGTCGCCGCCGCCCATCCCCGAGCTGGGCAACGCCAGCGGCTTCAGCTTCCGCCTGCAGGACCGCGGCGGCGCCGGCCACGAGGCGCTGATCAACGCGCGCAACCAGCTGCTCGGCATGGCCAGCAAGAGCGCGATCCTGACGCAGGTGCGCCCGGACGGCCTGGAAGACGCGCCGCAGCTGCAGATCGACATCGATCGCGACAAGGCGAACGCGCTGGGCGTGAGCTTCGATGCCATCAACAGCACGCTGTCGACGGGGCTGGGCTCGACCTACGTGAACGACTTCCCGAACCAGGGGCGCCTGCAGCGGGTGGTGGTGCAGGCCGACGCGCCGGCGCGCATGCAACCCGAGGACCTGCTCAGGCTCAACGCCAGCAACACCAAGGGCGAGCCGGTGCCGCTGTCGGCCTTCGCGAGCACGCGCTGGATCACCGGCGCGCAGCAGACGGTGCGCTACAACGGCTACCCCGCGGTCCGCATCTCGGGCTCGGCCGCGCCGGGCTCCAGCTCGGGCGCCGCGATGGCCGAGATCGAAAAGCTCGCCGCGCAGCTGCCGCCAGGCTTCGGCTACGAGTGGACCGGCCAGTCGCGCGAAGAGAAGCTCGCCGGCGCGCAGGCCATCATCCTCTACGCCTTCTCGATCCTGGCCGTGTTCCTGTGCCTGGCCGCGCTGTACGAAAGCTGGACGATTCCGCTGTCCGTGATCATGGTGGTGCCGTTGGGCGTGCTGGGCGTGCTGCTCGCGACCCTGCTGCGCGCCTATTCGAACGACGTGTACTTCCAGGTCGGCCTGATCACCATCATCGGCCTGTCGGCCAAGAACGCGATTCTGATCATCGAGTTCGCCAAGGACCTGCAGGCGCAGGGCAAGGGCGTGGTCGAGTCGGCGCTGGCCGCCGCCCACCTGCGGTTCCGCCCGATCATCATGACCTCGCTGGCCTTCGGCCTCGGCGTGCTGCCACTGGTGCTGGCCTCGGGCGCGGGCTCGGCGAGCCAGCGCGCGATCGGCACCGGCGTGATCGGCGGCATGGTGACCGGCACCGTGCTCGCGGTGATTTTCGTGCCGGTCTTCTTCGTGGTCGTGCGCAGCCTGTTCAAGGGCAGCGAGCGCCAGCATGAGGTCGACAGGCGCCACGCGCAAGCCGCAGGCATCGAGGAAAGCCCCGCCCATGACTAAAAAGAAATTCCTTTCCACCGCGCTGGCCGGCGCCGCCGCGATGCTGATGGCCGGCTGCTCGCTGATCCCGGCCTACGAGCGCCCTGCCGCGCCCGTGCCGGCGGCCTATCCGGGCGCGCAGGCCGCCAGCAGTGCGCAATCGCCCGCCTCCACGCTCGCCTGGCAGGACTTCTTCACCGATGCGCGCCTTGCGAAGCTGATCGAGACCGCGCTGGCCAACAACCGCGACCTGCGCGTGTCCGTGCTCAACATCGAGCAGGCGCGCGCCCAGTTCCGGATTCAGCGCGCGGCCCAGTTCCCCGCGGTCGATCTCACGGCCAGCGGCTCGCGCTCGAGCCCGAACGCGCTCCAGGCCGTGGGCCTGGGCGGCAGCGTGGCATCGAGCTATTCGGTCAACCTCGGCATCACCGCCTGGGAACTCGACTTCTTCGGCCGCGTCGCCAGTCTCAAGGAACAGGCGCTGGCGCAGTTCCTCGCCACCGAGGAATCGCGCAAGGCGGCGCAGATCAGCCTCATCGGCGCGGTCGCCAGCGGCTGGCTCACGCTGATCGCGGACGACCAGCTGCTCGAGCTCACGCGCCAGACCCTGGCCACGCGCGAGGAGTCGCAGAAGCTCACGCGCATGCGCTTCGACAGCGGCGTGGTCTCGGAAATCGACCTGCGCCTGGCCGACACGCTGGCCGAATCCGCGCGTGCCTCCTACGCCGAGCAGCAACGCCTGCGCATGCAGGACGAGAACGCGCTGGCCCTGCTGCTCGGCGCGCCGGTGCCGGCCGAGGCGACCGAAGGCGGCCGCGGCCTCGATGCGATCGCGCTGATGCCGGAGCTGCCGGCCGGCCTGCCCTCCGACCTGCTGGGCGAGCGGCCCGACATCCGCGCCGCCGAGCAGCAGCTGATCGCGGCCAACGCCAACATCGGCGCCGCGCGCGCGGCCTTCTTCCCGCGCGTCACGCTGACCTCGTCGATCGGCACCGCGAGCAGCGAGTTCTCGGGGCTGTTCGACAAGGGCTCCAAGGCCTGGTCCTTCGCGCCGCAGGTCACGCTGCCGATCTTCGATGCGGGCGCCAACCAGGCCGGGCTGGATTCGGCCCGGGCCGGCCGCGAGATCGCGGTGGCGCAGTACGAGAAGTCGATCCAGACGGCCTTCCGCGAAGTCGCCGATGCGCTCGCCGGCCGCGCCACGCTCGGCGAGCAGTTGCGGGCCCTGCGCGCGCAGTCGAACGCCGAGGAGGTCCGCTTCAAGCTCTCCGACCTGCGCTACCGCAACGGCATCGCGAGCGCGCTCGACCTGCTCGATTCGCAGCGCTCGCTCTACAGCGTGCAGCAGGCCGCGGTGCAGACCCGGCTGCTGCAGTTGCAGAACCAGGTCGCGCTCTATAAAACGCTGGGCGGCGGCTGGGCCACGCGTTGAGGCGGGCGCCCCTGGGCGCCCTATCTATAATCGCCGGTTGATTTCGAAAACGCCCCCGAAGAGCCCCCGATATTGAGGACGCCAATGAGCGACGACCCGCACTACCAGGCCACAGAAGACGCCCACACCGGCCCGATCAAGAACCCGAAACAGCTGCTGCTCGCGGTCTTCTTCTCGTTCATCGCTCCCATCCTGATCATCGCGGGCCTCGTCTCCTACGTGGTCTCCGGCACCCATCCCTCGGGCGATGCGCAGGGCGACAGTATGTCGCTCTACGGCGTGTCGAAGGAAGCGCGCGACCGCGAGATCGCCGAACGCCTCAAGAAGGTCGGCTCGATCGAGATCCGCGACGCCAACCGGCCGTTGGCCGCTGGCGAAGCGGTGTTCAAGGCGCAATGCGTGGCCTGCCACGGCGCGCCCGGCATTCCGACGGCTCCGCACCTCAACGATGCCGCGGCCTGGGGCCCCCGCATCGGCCAGGGCTACGCCACGCTGCTCGAGCATGCGCTCAAGGGCAAGGGCGCCATGCCTCCCCAGGGCGGCGGCGACTTCGAGGATGTCGAGATCGGCCGCGCGGTGGTCTATCTGGCCAATTCGGGCGGCGCCAAGTTCCCGGTGCCGGACCGTCCAGCGGCGGCGGCGCCCGACGCGGCGGCATCCGATGCGGCTGCGCCGGCGAAGCCCTAGGCGCACCAGGCGCACTCTCGCCCCTCGACCAAAGAGCCCGCATGCGGGCTCTTTTTTATGGGTGCGCCGGCTGCCTGAGCGGCTGCCCGGCGGCCGGGCTCATGACATGGCCGAAGCGCGCGGGCAGCTCCGCGGCACGCACGTTCTGCGGCGCCCAGCGCCCCGCCTCGATCGCCTCGGCCGCCACGCCCACATCCTGCGTATGGACCAGGCCGAGCCCGAGCGGCGCCACCAGGTAGAGCCGGCCCTCCTCGTCGAGCAGGCAGGCCGAGGGTTCGACGTCCAGGCCGCTGTGCGAATGCACCGAGAAGTCTTCCGCGACGCGCCAGATCCACGGCGCGGCTTCGAGCTCGACGTAGACGCGCTGCGGGCCGTTCTGGAAGAACCACTGCCCGCGCTCGTCGTGCTCGTAGTTGCGCTGGATGAAATCGATCAGCTTGTCGTGCCTGAGCAGCGAGCCCTTGGCCGCCGGGAAAGGCCCCATGGCCTGGGTGCGGTCGTCGCGCATGTACCAATTGCCGCGCGCGTCCAGGCCGAGCCAGCCGTAGCAGTGCGGCACGTTGGGCCACTTGGCGAGCGCCTGTCTGACGATGTCGTCCATGAATCTCATTCTGGCGCGGATCGGGCCGCGCGGCTGTAGTTCAAGCGCTCAAGTGCTGCGCCAGCCAGCCGCCGACGCGCTCCGGCATGCCGCGCACATGGCCGGGCGGCGCGCCCAGCGGAAAGCCCACATGGCCGCCGTGGGCCGGCTGCCAGAGCGTGACGTGGCGGCCGACCTCGCTCTGGCGCGGCAGGCTGGCCGCCGGCACGAAGGGATCGTTGGTGGCGTTCACCGCCAGCGCGGGAATGCGGATCGCGTCCAGATGCGGCTTGGCCGAGCCGCGCGTCCAGTAGTCGTCGGTGTCGCGAAAGCCGTGCAGCGGCGCGGTGAACACGTTGTCGAAGGCGTAGAGGTCCTGGGCCGCGAGGAGCTTGTCGCGGTCGAACAGGCCCGGATGCTGGGCCAGCTTGGCCAGCGCCTTGGGCTTCATGGTCGACAGGAACATGCGCGTGTAGACCAGCCGGTTGAAGCCGCGGCCGATCGCCGCGCCGCCGGCGGCCAGGTCCAGCGGCGCCGAGATCGAGGCCACGGCGCTGACCAGCTTCGAGGCCTCGCCGCCCGCCTCCTCTGTCCAGCGCAAGAGCGCATTGCCGCCCAGCGACACACCGGCTGCCAGCATCGGCCCGCCATGCTGCGCATGCAGCCGCCCGAGGATCCAGCCGACCTCCTCGTAGTCGCCGGAATGGTAGGCGCGCGGCGCGCGGTTGAGCTCGCCGCTGCAGCCGCGGAAATGCGGCACCGCGTAGTCCCATCCGCGGACCCTCGCGAAGGCCGCGAAAGCCTCGGCGTAGTGGCTCTTCGACGAGCCTTCGAGGCCGTGGAACAGGATCAGCAGCGGCTTCGACCCGGGCCCGGCCGCATCGAGAAAGTCCACGTCGATGAAGTCGCCGTCCGGCGTGTTCCAGCGTTCGCGCCTGTAGGCCGGCAAGGGTGCGTCCACGCGCCGTGCATAGAGCGCGGGCCAGATGGTTTGGAGGTTGCCGCCGGGCAGCCAGAGGGGCGCGACGTATTGCATGTCAGTGAAGCGTCTGGGGCGCGGCGTCGTCCTCGTCCTCGGGCGCGTGCACGCTGCCCGGGCTTGCATGGTGCGCCACCATGCGCCAGCCCTGGGCGGTCTTGTGATAGACGTTGGTGGCCAGCACGAAGGCATGGCGCGGCCCCTCGGCGGTGAGCACCTCGATGCGCTCCAGCACGTTGTGCACCGCGCTCGCGAGCGACTCGACCCGGCGCACGCGCGCCGGCGTGGCGTGGATCGCGCCGTTGGCGAACATGTGCTCGAAGGCGGCGCGGATCGCCTCGGTGCCCACCAGCCGCGGGCCGCCGGGATGGACGCAGAACACCTCGTCCTCGTCGGCCCAGCAGGCCATCAAGGCGTCGATGTCGCCGCGCTGCAGCGCTTCGTAGAAGGCGGTCTCGACGTCGTCGGCGGTGCCGCCGACGGCTGCGGCGCGGAGTTTGGTCTTGGGCATGGCAGAGAAAACAGGCAACTGGCCGTGATTGTGCGGCGTCCTTGCACCAAAGCCGGCCGCGACCGGACAGACCAAACACTCCATTTTGGACCATTTGGTCCAATCCTGATCGATGCAAACGCGTAAGTGGTTGATTTCAAAAGGCTTGGCCGAGTGGCACGGCCTATGCATAAGAGCGTCGGCGCGCGTCCATCGACGTTGCGCCCGCAGCCCATCCCTCACCTTCGGTCCAGGAGCGCAACGCATGAACGTCGGCATCTTCATCCCCATCGGCAACAACGGCTGGCTGATCTCGGAGAACGCCCCCCAATACAAGCCGAGCTTCGAACTCAACAAGCAGATCACGCAGAAGGCCGAGCACTACGGCGTGGACTTCGCACTGTCGATGATCAAGCTGCGCGGCTTCGGAGGCAAGACCGAATTTTGGGATCACAACCTAGAAAGCTTCACGCTGATGGCCGGGCTGGCCGCGGTCACCTCGAAGATCAAGCTCTTCGCCACGGCGGCTTCGCTGGTCATGCCGCCGGCCATCGTGGCGCGCATGACCTCCACCATCGACTCGATCTCCAACGGCCGCTTCGGCCTCAACCTGATCACCGGCTGGCAGCGGCCCGAGTACTCGCAGATGGGCCTGTGGCCCGGCGACGAATTCTTCGCGACGCGCTACCGCTACCTGTCTGAATACGTGCAGGTACTGCGCGAGCTGTGGACCACCGGGCAGTCCGACTTCAAGGGCCAGCACTTCCAGATGGACGACTGCCGCGTGAGCCCGAAGCCGCAAGCCCAGATAAAGGTGATCTGCGCCGGGCAGAGCGATGCCGGCATGGACTTCTCCGCCAGGTACGCCGACTACAACTTCTGCTTCGGCAAGGGAGTGAACACGCCCAAGGCCTTTGCGCCGGCGGCCGAGAAGCTCGTCGAGGCGACGAAGAAGACGGGCCGCCACGTGACCTCCTACGTGCTCTTCATGGTGATCGCCGATGCCACCGACGAGGCGGCGCGCGCCAAATGGGAGCACTACAAGGCCGGCGCCGACCAGGAGGCGCTCGCCTGGCTCACGCAGCAGAGCGCGGCCGACACCAAGTCGGGCGCCGACACCAACGTGCGCCAGATGGCCGATCCGACCTCGGCCGTCAACATCAACATGGGCACGCTGGTCGGTTCCTACGCGACCATCGCGCGCCTGCTCGACGAAGTCGCCGAGGTGCCCGGCACCGAAGGCGTGCTCCTGACCTTCGACGACTTCGTGCCCGGCGTGGAGGCTTTCGGCGAGTACATCCAGCCCCTGATGAAGAGCCGCACGCACATCGCGAGCCCCGTGCCTTCGCGCGTCGCCGCCGAGCGCCTGGCCGCCTGAAACGCAAAGGCCGCTGCCATGAGCACCGCCAAGAACAACACCACCATCGCCTCCAGCACGCCGGTGGGCGTGCCGAACGCGCCCGGCGCGCCCGCACCGCTGGTGCTGCCGGCGCGGCCCGAGCCGCTGGCGCTGCATGCCGCCAACTCGGCGCTGATCGTCGTCGACATGCAGAACGCCTACGCCTCGATCGGCGGCTACGTGGACACGGCCGGCTTCGACATCTCGGGCGCGCAGGGCGTGATCGCCAACATCGCGCGCACCATCGCCGCCGCGCGCGCGGCCGGCATGCTGGCCGTCTTCCTGCAGAACGGCTGGGATGCGCACTACGTGGAAGCCGGCGGCCCCGGCTCGCCCAACTGGTACAAGTCCAACGCGCTCAAGACCATGCGCCAGAAGCCCGAGCTGCAAGGCCGCTTCCTCGCCAAGGGCGGCTGGGACTACGCGCTCGTCGATTCGCTGCGGCCGCAAGCGGGCGACATCGTCATCCCCAAGACCCGCTACAGCGGCTTCTTCAACAGCACGCTCGACAGCAGCCTGCGCGCACGCGGCATCCGCAACCTGGTCTTCACCGGCATCGCCACCAACGTGTGCGTGGAGTCCACGCTGCGCGATGCCTTCCACCTCGAGTACTTCGCCGTGATGCTCGAGGACGCAACGCACGAGCTCGGTGGGCCCGCGATCCAGCAGGCCGCGGTCTACAACGTCGAGACCTTCTTCGGCTGGGTCTCCAGGGTCGACGATTTCTGCAGAACCTTCGCGCCCGAGACCGCCACCCGACCCGTACCGGCCGAAGCGGCCGCCGTCTGATTCTTTTTTCGACAAGGACCCATCCATGCCCAAGCAAGCCATCATCCCGCCCGGCACCGGCGTGCCGCTCGCACCCTATGTTCCCGGCACGCTCGCCGACGGCGTGCTCTACGTGTCGGGCACCCTGCCCTTCGACAAGGACAACAACGTGGTCCACGTCGGCGACGCGAGCGCGCAGGCGCGCCATGTGCTCAGCACCATCCAGGGCGTGGTCGAGGCCGCCGGCGGCAGCATGGACGACGTGACCTTTAACATGATCATGATCAAGGACTGGGCCGACTACGCGAAGATCAACGCGGTCTATGCCGAGTTCTTCCCCGGCACCAAGCCGGCGCGCTATTGCATCCAGTGCGGCCTGGTGAAGCCCGACGCCTTGATCGAGATCGCCTCGATCGCGCACGTGGGCAAGAAGGCCTGAGCATGCCGTTGCACTACGAGGTGCACGGACCGGCCGAGGGCGAGGCGGTACTGCTGTCCTCGGGCCTCGGCGGCTCGGCCGGCTTCTGGTCGCCGCAGCTCGCTGCGCTGATCGAAGCCGGCCATCGCGTGATCGCCTACGACCAGCGCGGCACCGGCCGCAGCCCGGCGGAGCTGCAGGCCGGCTACGCGATCGCCGACATGGCGCGCGACGTGCTCGAGATCCTCGACGCCACCTCGACGCCGCGCTGCCACCTGGTGGGCCATGCGCTCGGCGGCCTGGTCGGGCTGCAGCTCGCGCTCGATGCGCCCTCGCGGGTGGCCAGCCTCGTGCTCGTCAATGCGTGGTCGAAGCCCAATGCGCATTCGGCCCGCTGCTTTGATGCGCGGCTGGCGCTGCTCGGCGCCTGCGGCCCGCGCGCCTATGTCGAGGCGCAACCCATTTTCCTCTACCCCGCCGCCTGGTGCGCCGCCCATGCGCAGCGCGTGGCCGACGAGGTCGAGCATGCGCTCGCGCATTTCCCGGGCGAGGCCAACATGCGCGCGCGCATCGCAGCGCTGCGCGCCTTCGATGTCGACGCGCGCCTGGCCGAGATCGCCGTGCCGGCGCTGGTGGCCGCCGCCACCGACGACACGCTGGTGCCCTGGACCTGCTCGCAGCGCCTCGCCGAAGGCCTGCCCCGCGCGCGCCTCGAATGCGTGCCCCATGGCGGACATGCGCACAGCGTGACCGGGGCCGAGCTCTTCAACCGCAGCCTGCTCGCCTTCCTGGCGCGCGTGAACGCATCGGGAGTCCCCGCATGAAAGCACTGGACGACGACGCCCTGGCGCTTCTTTTCACCGAAGCCCGCTCGCACAACGGCTGGCGCCCCGAGCCGGTCTCCGACGCCCTGCTCGAACAGGTCTACGCGCTCGCGCGCACCGGGCCGACCTCGGCCAACTGTTCGCCGGGCCGCTTCGTCTTCGTGCGCACGCCCGAAGGCAAGGCGCGCCTGGCGCCGGCCTTGTCGAAGGGCAATCTCGAGAAGACGATGAACGCGCCGGTCACCGTGATCGCCGCCTGGGACAGCGCCTTCTACGACAAGCTGCCCACGCTGTTCCCGCATGCCGACGCCAGAAGCTGGTTCACCGGCAGCGTCGAGGCCGCGCGCGAGACGGCCTTTCGAAACGCCACGCTGCAAGCCGCCTACCTGCTGCTCGCCGCGCGCGCGCTGGGGCTGGATGCGGGGCCGATGTCGGGCTTCGACAGGGCCAGGATCGACGCCGCGTTCTTCACCGGCACGCCCTGGACCACCAACTTCCTGATCAACCTGGGCCACGGCGACCCCGCGAAGCTGTTCGGCCGCCTGCCGCGGCTGGATTTCTCGCAAGCCTGCGCGCTCGCCTGAGGAAGGTACCGACGCCATGAACGCCTTGCCCAGGAGCGACTACCGCGATGCGATGGCCCGCCTCGGCGCGGCCGTCCATGTCATCACCACCGACGGCCCCGCTGGGCGCGCCGGCTTCACCGCATCGGCCGTGTGCAGCGTGACCGACGAGCCGCCGACGCTCCTGGTCTGCCTCAACCGCTCGGCCTCGGTCTATCCGGCCTTCCAGGCCAACGGCGTGCTCTGCGTGAACGCGCTGGCCGCCGGACAGCAGGCGCTGTCGGGCCTGTTCGGCGGCAAGACGCCGATGGACGAACGCTTCGCCGCGGGTCGCTGGAGCCGCAAGCGCACCGGCGCGCCGGTGCTCGAGGGTGCGGCCGTGTCTTTCGACTGCCGCTTGTCGCAGGTGACGCGCGTGGGTACGCACGACGTGCTGTTCTGCGAGGCCGTCGCCATCGCGATCGGCGGTACCGCGCACGGCCTGATCTACTTCGACCGCCGCTACCACGACATCGTCGCCGCGCCGCACTGAGCGCGCGGCGCGCTCAACGCGTGGTGATGCCGCCCAGGACGATGCGCTGCACGTTGTCCACCGTCTCCTCGAAGAACTCCGGGTCGTCCAGCGTGCGGCCGGTGATGGCCTGTACCTGCACGCCGAAGTCGGCGTAGTGCTGCGTGGTCGCCCATAGGGCGAAGATCAGGTGATGCGGATCGACCGGCGCGAGCTTGCCGGCGGCCACCCAGGCGCGGATCACTTCGGATTTGCGCGTCACCAGATCGCGCAGTTCGCGGTCGAGTTCGTCGCGCAGCAGCGGCGCGCCTTGGATCATCTCGAGGCAGAACAGGCGCGAGGCATCGGGCTGGTCGCGCGAGATCACCAGCTTGCGCCGGATGTAGTCGCCGATCGCCTGCCGCGGATCCTGCTCGGCGCTGAAGCCGCGCAGCGGCTCCAGCCACACGGCGAGCAGCTCGCGCAGCACCGAGACGTAGAGCTCCTCCTTGTTGGCGAAGTAGTAGAGCAGGTTGCTCTTCGAGACATCCGCGCGCGCCGCGACCTGGTCGACGCTGGTGCCGTGCAGGCCGAAGCGCGAGAAGAGTCCCAGCGCTGCGCGCAGGATCGCCGCGCGCTTGTCCTCGATCTGGCGCAGCCGCCGGTTCACCGACGTGACGCTGCGCGCCACGGGTGCGCGTTTCGGATGCACGCGCTTGGACTGCGGCGCTTCGGCGGCCAGCACGGCCGGCGCCTTGATGCTGCTGCTGCGTGTTTTCGGCATGGGTTGCTTTGCTTCCTTCTCCACCTGGGATTCTCGTTGCCTGCGACGCGGCCCGCACGCGCGAGCCGTACCGCCCATGGTACGCACGTACGCACCACGGCAACACCGGGCGCACGCATTCGCCGCGCCGCGCCGCTGCCCGCGCACCACGCCGATGCAGCAGTTCGCATTTGTCCATTTGGTCCAACTGGCATGGACGTTGCATGTCGAAGCGCCGCCACCGTCACACCGAAGGATTGAAAGCATGACCCTGCTGTCCGTACCGATCATCGATCTGGCACCCTTCTTTTCCGGAACGCCCGCAGGCAAGGCCGAGGTGGCGCGCAAGGTCGACGAGGCCTGCCGCAGCATCGGCTTCCTGGTCATCACCAACCACGGCATCGCGCCCGAACTCATCGCACGTGTCTCGGCGGCGTCGCGCGAATTCTTTGCCCTGCCGCTGGCCGAGAAGCGCAAGGTCGACCGCCCGCGCGACGATGCGGTGCGCGGCTACAGCGCGGTGGGCGAGGAAGGCTTGTCGTACAGCCTCGAAGAAGCGGCGCCGGGCGATCTGAAGGAGTCCTTCTCCATCGGCCCCTCCAATGTGCCGACCGACGAATACCACCGGGGCGTTGCGGCCGGCCCGCACTTCGAGCCCAACGTCTGGCCTCAACTGCCGGGCTTCCAGCCGGCCTTCGACGACTACTTCGAAGCGATGAGCGATCTCTCGCGTTCGCTGATGCGCATCTTCGCGCTCGCGCTGGAATTGCCCGAGACCTTCTTCGACGACAAGATCGACAAGCACATCAGCATGTTCCGCGTGCTGAGCTATCCGCCGCAGACCGAGGCTGCATTGCCGGGCCAGCTGCGCGCCGGCGCGCACAGCGACTACGGCAGCCTCACCGTCGTGCTACCCGACGACAAGGGGCTGCAGGTCTTCAACAAGGCCGGCCAATGGGTCGACGTGCCGATGGTCGAGGGCGGCCTGGTGGTGAACATCGCCGACCTCATGATGCAGTGGACCAACGATCTGTGGGTCTCGACGCTGCACCGCGTGGTCAACCCGCCGCCGGATGCGGCCAGCACCAACCGCCGGCAGTCGCTGGTGTTCTTCCACCAGCCCAACTACGACGCGATGGTCGAATGCCTGCCGAGCTGCCTCGCGCCCGGCGAGGCGCCGAAGTACGCGCCGATCTCTTCCGGCGACCACTTGAAGTCGAAGTTCCTGAAGCAAACGACTTTCGGCGGCACCAAGGTCACCGCCTGACCATGGCCCATCTCTCCTACGTCAACGTCTTCGCCAAAGACGTGGTCGCGCTCAGCGGCTTCTACCAGCGCGTGTTCGGTTTCCCCGAGATCGAGGCCATCCGCTCGCCGATCTTTCGCGGCCTGGACACGGGAAAGTCCAGCCTGGGCTTCAACGCGCTCGATGCCTACGAGCTCTTGCAGCTGGCCGAGTTCTCCGACACGCGCGGCGTCAAGTTCCTGCTGAACATCGATGTCGATTCGCAAGAGGAAGTCGATTCGCTGGTACCGACCGCCGTCGCCGCCGGCGCCACGCTCGTCAAGCCGCCCTACCTCACCTACTACCACTGGTACCAGTCGGTGCTGCTCGACCCCGAGGGCAATGTGTTCCGTATCAATTTCATGATGAAAGGTCCGAGTGATGTTGCGTAAACCGATTTCCTGCGCCGTGGCAGCGCTCTTGGCATGTGCAGCGCTGGCCGGCCCGGCCGCGGCGGCCGACGGCTTCACCCTCAAGGGCAAGCCCAAGATCGCGATGCTGTACTTCGGCCCCAAGAACGACGGCGGCTGGACGCAGGCCTTCGACGAGGCGCGCATCAAGGTCGAGAAGGAAACCGGCGAGAAGATCCAGTTCGTCGAGAACGTGCCGGAAGACGCCTCCGCCATCAAGCCCGCGGCCGAGAAGTTCATCCAGCGCGGCGCCAACATCATCATCGGCACCGCCTTCGGCTATTCCGACAGCTTCAAGGAGCTCGCGGCCAAGTACCCGGACGTGGCCTTCCTCAACGGCTCGGGCACCAGCAACGGCGCCAACCTCGAATCCTTCTACGGCCGCACCTACGAGAGCCAGTACCTGTGCGGCATGGCCGCGGGCGCGGCATCGAAGACGGGCAAGCTCGGCTTCGTCGCGGCCAACCCCTTCGGCGTCGTCAACTGGACCATCAACGCCTTCGCGCTCGGCGCCCAGAAGATGAACCCGAACGCCACGGTGAACGTGATCTACACCGGCTCGTGGAACGACCCCGTGAAGGAGCGCGCCGCAGCGGCTGCCCTGATCGACCAGGGCGCCGACGTGATCGGCCAGCACGTCGACAGCCCGACGCCGCAGATCGTGGCGCAGGAGCGCGGCGTCTACGGCACCGGCCACCACCGCGACCTGCGGCAGTTCGCGCCCAAGGCCACGCTGTGCTCCTCGGTCTGGGTCTGGGACAAGTTCCTCACGCCGGAGCTGAAGAAGATCATGGCAGGCAACTGGAAGCCGGCGCCCTACGGTGCCTTCATTCCGATGAGCGCGGGCGGCACCGACATCGCGGGCTTCGGCCCAGGGGTGCCGAAGGACAAGGCCGCCGCCATCAGCGCCGAGCGCGACGCGCTGCTCAAGGGCAAGCAGATCTATGCCGGCCCGCTGACCGACCGCGACGGAAAGGAACGCGTCGCCAAGGGCGCCGTGCTGTCGGACGCCGATCTGTGGAAGATGGACTGGTTCGTCAAGGGCGTCGTCACGCAGAAATGACGACCGCACTTCAGCTCAGCGGCATCCACAAGTCCTTCGACGGATTTGCGGCGCTTACCGACGCGCACTTCTCGGCGCGCTGGGGCGAGGTGCATGCACTGCTGGGCGAAAACGGCGCGGGCAAGTCCTCGCTGATGAACATCGCGGCCGGTCTTTATGCGGCGGAGGCCGGCGCCATGCTGGTCGACGACAACCCGGTGCGCTTCAGCGGGCCGCGCGATGCCGCGAAGGCGCGCATCGGTATGGTCCACCAGCACTTCAGGCTGGTGCTTCCCTTCACGGTGGCGCAGAACATCCTCCTGACCGTGCCGCGGTCCGAGCGCTTCGAAGGCCACGGCAAACGCCTGCGCCGCGTCGAAGAGGCCATCCGCGACAAGGCGCGCGAGCTCGGCTTCGACATCGACCCGGCGCAACGCGTGGACCGACTGTCGGTCGCCGAGCAGCAACGCGTCGAGATCCTCAAGGTGCTCCTGGCCGGCGCGCGCATCCTGATCCTCGACGAGCCCACCGCCGTGCTGACCGACCAGGAAGCCGAGCGCCTGCTCTCGACCGTGCACGGGCTCGCGCGCCGCGGCGCGGCGGTAGTGCTGGTCACGCACAAGATGGCCGACGTCAAGCGCCATGCCGACCGCGTGAGCGTGATGCGCGGCGGCCGCACGGTCGCGACGGTCGACCCGCAGCAGATGCCGGTGGGCGAACTGGTCCGGCTCACGGTCGGCGAATCGATCACCGCGCCCGCTGCCGGCGCGACGCGCGCGACACCGGGCGCGGTGCGACTCACGGTGCGCGGATTGCGTTCGCCCGAAGTGCAGGGCCGCCGCGTGCTCGACGGTGTCGACCTCGATCTGCGCGCGGGCGAGATCTACGGGCTGGCCGGCGTCGGCGGCAACGGCCAGGGCGAACTCGCGGGCGCGATCATGGGCCTGCCGGGCCAGACCGAAGGCGAGATCGCGCTCGACGGCCATGGCGATCTCAAGGCCACGCCGACGACGGCGCGCCGCGCGCTGGGGCTGGCCACCATTCCCGCCGACCGCTACGGCCTCGCGCTGGCGGGCGGCCTCTCGGTCTCCGAGAACCATGGCATCGGCCAGGTCCACAGCGGGCGCTACGGCTCGGCCTGGCGCCTGAAGCGCCGCGAGATGGACAAGGACGCACAGGCCGCCTGCGCCGCCTTCGATGTGCAGGGCGTGCGCTCGATCGCGCAGAAGGCCGCGCTGTTGTCGGGCGGCAATGCGCAGAAGCTGGTGCTGGCGCGCGAGTTCGGCAAGTCGCCGCGGCTGGTGCTGGCCCACAGCCCGAGCCGCGGACTGGACGTGCGCGCCGGCGCCGAGGTGCATGCGCGGCTGCGCGCGGCGCGCGATGCCGGCGCGGCCGTTCTGCTGATCAGCGAAGACCTCGACGAGGTGCTGGCACTGGCCGACCGGGTGGGCGTGATGACGCGCGGCCGCATCGTGGCCGAGTTCGCGCAGCCGGCCAATCGGCAAGCCGTCGGTCAGGCCATGGTGGACCATGGCTGAGCCTTCGCTCGCGATGCCGACGCAGGCGGCGCCGACCGCTCGGGCCGAGCCTGTCGAAGCCTGCGCCGGCCCTTCGACGGGCTCGGGGCGACCGGAGGCAGGCGCGGCACGCCAGCCTTGGGTCGCGCGCCGCTATGCGCTCGAGATCCGGCAGCACATGGCCTGGCACTGGCAGGCGCTCATCCTCGCCGCCGCCATCGGCATGGGGCTCCTGCTCTCGGCCGCCATCCTGGTGGCCGCGGGCGTGCCGGCCGCCGAGTTGGCGAACGAGTTCATCGTCCAGACCTTCCTCGATGGCCAGAACTTCCGCGCGGTGCTGTTCCAGGCAGCGCCGATGATCCTGGTCGGGCTGGCCGGTGCGATGGCCTTCCGCGCACGCTTCTGGAACCTCGGCCTGGAGGGCCAGATGATCTGGGGCGCGATCGGCGCGACGGCCGTTTCCGTCTTCGAGATCGGCCCGCCTTCCTTGCGCCTGCCGCTGATGTTCGTCGCCGCGCTGGCCGCCGGGTTGCTGTGGGTGCTGGGCCCGGCGCTGCTCAAGCTCAGGCTGGGCGTCAACGAGATCATCTCGACCTTGATGCTCAACTACATGGCGGCCAACTTCCTGCTGCACCTGGTGTACGGCAGTTGGAAGGACCCGAAGGACAACTTTCCCTATTCGCCGCAGTTCCGCGCCTTCGAGCGGCTGCCCGATCTTTTCGCGGGCGTGAACAGCGCGATCGGGCTGGCGGCGATCGTCGCGCTCCTCGGATGGTGGCTGGTCGGCGTGAGCCGCGCCGGCCTCTACCTTCGCTTCGTCGACGCCAACCCGCGCATGGCGCAGGCGGCCGGCGTGCCGGTGGCGCGCGTCATCTACGGCGCGGTGCTGCTCTCGGGCGCGATGGCCGGTCTCGCGGGCTTCGCCGTCGCCGCGGGGCAGGAGGGCCGGCTCACGCAGGCCTTCTACCAGGGCTATGGCTTCTCCGGCATCCTGATCGCCTTCCTCGCGCGCAACAATCCGCTGGCCGCCAGCGTCGTCGCGCTGATGGTCGCCGCGCTGTTCGTGACCGGGCGCAGCCTGCAGGTGTTCTACCAGGTGCCCTTCTCGATGGTGCAGCTGATCCAGGCCGTGATCGTGGTGTGCGTGGCGTCGAGCGATTTCTTTATCCGGCATCGGCTGCGCCGCTTGGGGGCTGGAGCCGCGTGATGGACATCGTGCTCAACTGGCTCGCCAACACCCCCGACTTCGCGGTGCCCTATGCATTGGCCGCACTGGGCCTGATCGTCTGCGAGCGCGCGGGCGTGCTCTCGCTCGGCGCCGAAGGGTTGATGCTGGTCGGCGCGCTGGCCGGCATCGGTGCGCAACTCGCGTTCGGCGAGCCGGCGGTGTCGCTGCTGCTGGCCATGCTGGCGGCCGCCGTCGTCTCGATGCTGTTCGCGGTGATGGTGATCTGGCTGCGCGTCAACCAGGTGATCGCGGGCCTGGCGCTGGTGTTCTTCTGCCAGGGGCTCACGGCACTGATCGGCACGCTGGCCCAGTGGACCAACCAGGCCACGCCAGGCATCGGCACACTGGCGCTGTGGCCCTTGTCGATGCTGCCCGTCGTGGGGCGCCTGTTCCAGCAGAACGCGATGGTCTGGCTCACGCTGCCGGTCTTTGCGGCCGTCACCTGGTTCCTGCTGCGCACCGATGCGGGCCTGCGGCTGCGCGCGGTGGGCGAGAACCCGCAGGCCGCCGATGCGGCCGGCCTCTCAGTCTCGGCCTGGCGCTTCGCGGCGGTGCTGGCCGGCTCAGCCCTCGTCGGCCTGGCCGGCGCCTACATCTCGGTGGTCAGCACCAAGCTGTGGATCGCCGGCATGACCGGCGGGCGCGGCTGGATCGCGGTCGGCCTCGTGATCTTCGCGCGCTGGTCGCCGTGGAAGGCGCTCGTCGGTGCCCTGCTCTTCGGCTGCATCGAGGCGTTGATCCCGCAGCTGGCCGCGGCCGGCGTGCAACTGCCGCAGTACTTCGTGCTGATGACGCCCTATGCGGTGACGCTGGGCGTGATGGTCTGGGTGGCGCTGGCCCGACGCGGCGGCGATGGCGAACCGGGCGCCTTGGGCGTGCCCTACGTGCGGGAGGAAAGGCGATGAAGGCCTACGTCTACGAGAAGCCGCGCGAGCTGGACGCGGGCTTCGAGGACTACCTCGACCCGGCGGCCACCGCCGTGATCTCGATCGACATGCACCGCGGTCATCTCGACGAAGGCCCCGACTGCCCCTGCCCGGCCCCGCGCGCACGCGAGCTGGTGGCGCCGATCGACGCCTTCCACGACCAGGCTCGCGCACTGGGCGTGCCGATCGTGCACGTGAAGTCGGTGCTCAGGCCCGACGGCGCCGACGACCTGCGCGGCATCCCGGCCGCATGGCGGCGCACCTTTCCGCTGCACGTGGGCGAGATCCCGAACGCCGATGCCCATGCGATCGAGGGCAGCCGCTGGACCGAGTGGGTCACGCGCGTCGAGCCCGGCGACCTGCGGGTGGAGAACAAGCGCCGCCTCTCGGCCTTCTATCCCACCGATCTCGACTTCCTGCTGCGCAACCAGGGCATCCGCACCGTCGTGCTCAACGGCGGCTTCACCGACTGCTGCGTGCTCAACACCGCCTTCGACGCCAACAACCACAACTACCGCGTGATCGTGCTGCGCGACCTGGTGCGAGGCACCGACGCGCACCTCGAGGCCGCGGCGCTCAGCATGGTGTCGCTGCACCTGGGGCTGGTCGTGGAGGCGGCGGACCTGCTGGCGCACTGGCAGCAGTACTTCTCGTTCGAAGTTCATCCATGAGCCGCCGGGCCGTTCCCAAGGCGAATACCGTAGCGCGCAGCGCGAAGGCTATCCAATGACATCCATTCCCCTCATCGATCTACACGGCAACATCGACCCGCAGGCACCGCTGGCGCGCGAGACCGCGGCGCGTCTTCACGAGGCGCTCAGCACCATCGGCTTCGCCTACATCGCGGGGCACAACGTGGCGGCCGCTTCGCGCGACGCGGCCTTCGCGGCCTCGCGCGAGTTCCATGCCTCGCCGCTCGAACGCAAGCAGTCGATCGCGATCAACGGCTTTCATCGCGGCTACATGGGCATGGCCACTTCCACCATCGTCACCTCCTCGGTGGCGAAGGTGACGCGGCCGAACATGAGCGAGTCGCTGATGCTCATGCACGAGCTGCCGCCGGACGATCACCGCCTGCTGGCCGGCCTGCCGCTGCAGGGGCCCAACCAGTGGCCCGGCTGGGTGCCGGACTTCCAGGTGCGCATCGAGCGCTACATCGCCGAAGTCGACGCGCTCTCCCGCTACCTCGTGCAGCTGATCGCGATGAGCCTGGGGCTGCCGGCGCATGCGCTGGATCATCACTTCGAGAAGCCCACCACCTTCCTGCGCCTCTTGCACTACCCGCCGCAGCCGCCGCTGGAAGACGAGCAGATCGGTTCGGCCCCGCACACCGACTACGGCGTCGTCACGCTGCTGGCGCAGGACGACGCGGGCGGCCTGCAGGTGCGCCCGCGCGGCGGCGACTGGATCGAGGCGCCGCCGATTGCGAACACCTACGTGCTGAACGTCGGCGACATGCTCGCGCGCTGGACCAACATGCGCTTCGTCTCCACGCCGCACCGCGTCATCAACCGCTCCGGCGGTGACCGCTATTCGCTGCCTTACTTCTTCGACCCGGGCATGGACGCGCTGATCGAATGCCTGCCGAGCTGCACCGGCGAGGCGAACCCGCCGAAGCACGCGCCGGTGCGCTACGGCGACTACCTGCTCGACCGCCTGAACCGCAACTACGACTACCGCCGCGCACCGGCCGGCGATGCCGTCACCGCCTGATTCCTTCACTTGCCGCCTGAAAGATTCCATGCACGCCTTCTCCAACCGTCGCGACCTTCTTCTTCGCAGCCTCGGCGCTGCCGCCGGCCTCGCGCTGCCCGCCCTGCCCTCCTTCGCCGCTTCGCCGCTGGTGGTCAACACGTACGGCGGCCGCTGGGAGAAGTTCTGGCGCAGCGACCTGCTGCCGATGCTCGACAAGACGAGCGGCGTGCAGCCCACGCTCGACGTCGGGCTGGGCAAGAACTTCATCGCCAACCTGCGCGCCGCCGGCATCGAGAAGCCGCCCTACAGCGTGCTGATGGTCAACGAGAACATCGCGAGCGTGGTGCGCGGCGAGGGCTACTTCGAGCCCATTCCCGCCGCCAAGGTGCCCAACCTCGCGAACGTCTATCCGAACCTGCGCAACGCGGGCGACAACGGCGTGCGCGGCATCGTGTCGACCATCGGCATCGGCTACCGCAAGGACCTGGTGAAGACGCCGCCCAAGTCCTGGACCGACCTCTGGAGCAACCCCGAGTTCAAGGGCAAGATCGGCCTCTACCAGATCGGCAACACGGCCGCGATGCTGTTCCTGCTGATGACCGCCAAGATCCACGGCGGCTCGCAGGACGCGATCGACCGCGCCTTCGTCGAGATCAAGAAGCTGCTGCCCTTCACGCAGGCCGATTGGAGCGGCACGCTCTCCACCATGCTCACGCGCGGCGACGTGACGGTGGCGGTGATCGACTTCCCCGAGATCGTCGCGTTGAAGAAGAAGGGCGTGCCGGTCGAGATGGTGGTGCCGAGCGAGGGCGTGGTGGCCTTCGAGCAGTCCTTCAACATCCTCAAGAATGCGCCCAACAAGGAGGATGCCTACAAGTACCTGAACTTCATCCTGCAGCCCGAGGTGCAGGAAATGATGGCCAAGGAGTTCTTCACTTCGCCCACCAACACCAGGGTACAGCTGGCATCGTCGATGGCGGCCGACGTGCCGGTCAGCGGCAAGGCGATGGCATCGATCGTCGGCTTCGACTGGAGCAAGGTCAATCCGCAGCTGCCGGCCATCACCGACCGCTGGAACCGGGAGATCAAGTGAGCGCGGTGCTGCCGGCCGGCACGCGGCCGGCGGATTCGGACGCGGCCGCCGCGGTGCGCGCACGCCGCATGACGCGGCTGACGCTGAAGGGCCTCGGCAAGAGCTTCCAGGCCATGACGGCGCTGCACGCGCTGGAACTGCACACCGAGCCCGGCGAGTTCATCTCGCTGCTAGGGCCGAGCGGCTGCGGCAAGACCACCACGCTGCGCTGCGTGGCCGGCTTCGAGTACCCCGACGAGGGCGCAGTGCTGCTCGACGGCGAGGACATCACCGGCCTGCCGCCGGAGCGCCGCGACATCGGCATGGTGTTCCAGAACTACGCGCTGTTCCCGCACCTCACGGTGCGGCGCAACCTTGCCTTCGGCCTGGAGATGCGCAACGTCCCCAAGGCCGAGATGGCGCGCCGCATCGACGCGGTGCTGGCGATGGTGCAGCTCACCAGCATGGCCGAGCGCTATCCGCGCCAGCTCTCGGGCGGCCAGCAGCAGCGCGTGGCGCTGGCCCGCGCGCTGGTGATCGAGCCGCGCCTGCTGCTGCTCGACGAACCGCTGGCCAACCTCGACGCGGTGCTGCGCGAGGACATGCGCGTCTTCATCCGCGAGCTGCAGAAGCGCGTCGGCATCACCACGCTCTACGTCACGCACGACCAGGCCGAGGCGATGGTGATGTCCGACCGCGTGGCGGTGATGCTGGGCGGCCGGCTGCAGCAGTTCGATGCGCCCGAAGCCATCTACCTGCGCCCGCGCAGCGTGGACGTGGCGCGCTTCATCGGCCGCTCCAACCTGATCGAGGGCCGCGTCGAATCGATGCTGCCCAGCGAAGTCCCGTGGCTGCGCTTTCGCCTCGACACCGCGCTCGGCACCGTGGAGGCCGACCATGACCAGCCGCTCGCGCCCGGCCAGGCCGTGCACGTCACGATCCGCCCCGAGGCCATCCATTTCGATGCCGGCGGCCCCTACCAGGGCCAGGTGGCCACCAGCTACTTCCTCGGCAGCAGCGTGGAGCACACGGTGCAATGCGCCGGCGGCCCCTCGCTGCTGGTGCAGACCGCACCGGGCCAGCGGGTCGCGGCCGGAGCTTCGAGCGGCATGCGCTTCGAGCCGGGGCATGCCTGGATCATTGCGGAGGGCGAATGAGCGCGGTCGCTTCCGTCGCCGCGGCACCGAACGCGACGCGCGCCGTGCCCCTTGCCCGCCGCGCCTTCTGGCTGATCGCGCCAGCGCTGGTGCTGATCGGCGTCTTCCTGGTCCTGCCCTACCTCAACATCGTGCTGATGAGCCTGCGCCCGCCGGCCGTCGGCGCACCCTACGGCGCGGGCCTCACGCTCGCCAACTATGGCCGCGCGCTCTCCGACGGCTACCTGCTCGGCGTGCTGGGCGACACGCTGCTCCTGGGCCTCACCGTCACGCCGATCTGCCTGCTGCTGGGCTACCCGGTGGCCTACCACCTCGCGCGCACGACTTCGCGCTGGGGCAGTGTGCTCTACGTGCTGGTGCTCTCGCCGCTGCTGGTGGGCGTGGTGGTGCGCAGCTTCGGCTGGCTGATCCTGCTGTCGGGCAACGGCGTGGTCAACCGCGTGCTGCTCGACCTCGGCCTGGTCGAGACCGGCCTGCAGCTGATGAACAACCGGCTCGGCGTGACCATTGCGCTGGTGCACGTGTTCCTGCCCTTCATGATCCTGCCGCTGGTCGGCGTGATCCAGAGCATCGATCCCTCGCTCGAAGCGGCCGCGCGCTCGCTCGGCGCCTCGCGGCTCAAGGTCTTCTGGCGCCTCGTGCTGCCCTTGTCGTGGCCCGGCATCCAGGCCGGCACGATCCTGGTCTTCGTGCTCGCGCTGAGCGCCTACGTGACGCCGGTGATGCTCGGCGGCGCGCAGGTCAAGACCATGTCGGTGCTGGTGGTACAGAACCTGATCGACAACTTCCAGTGGCCCGTCGGCGCGGCGCAGGCGCTGGTGCTCACGGCCTGCGGCATGGCGGCGGTGGCGCTCTATGGGAAGCTGACCGGCCGCTTCATGAAGGGCCTGTCATGACCCGCCACGCACCGCTGTCGCATCGCGTCGCCGACGGCTTCGGCCTCTTCTACGTAGGCGCCGTCTACGCCTTTTTGCTGCTGCCGATCGCGATCATCGTGCTGATGTCGCTCAACGCCGGCGAGTTCATGACTTTCCCGCCGCAGGGCATCTCGTTGCGCTGGTTCAGCGCGCTGTTCGTCAACGAGGCCTTCATGCGCGCCATCCGCAGCTCGCTGCTGCTGGCGGCGACCGCGACGCTGATCTCGTCGGTCATCGGCATCGCCGGCGCGCTCTACGTGGTGAGGTATGCGCAGCGGCTGCGTGAACCCCTGCGCATGCTGCTGATGATGCCGCTCATGCTGCCCGAGATCCTGACCGCCATCGCGCTGCTGTTTTTCCTCTACGCGAGCGGCATCGGCACGCGCACGATGTTCGGCCTGGTCGTCGGCCACGTGCTGGTCACGCTGCCCTATGTGTTCACCAACGTGGCTTCGGCGCTCTACAACCAGGACGCCTCGCTGGAGCAGGCGGCGCGCAGCCTTGGTGCCTCGCCGTGGCGCGCTTTCGTGCGCGTGACGCTGCCGCTGATCAAGCCCGGCATCATCACCGGCGCGCTGTTCGCCTTCGTGATCTCCTTCGACCTCTTCAACATGTCGCTGCTATTGAAGGGCATCGGCATGACGACGCTGCCGCTGCAGCTCTTCGACTACCTGCGCTGGGACTTCGACCCGACCGCGGCCGCGGTGTCCACGGTCAGCATCGTGCTCACGCTGGCGGTGGTGGTGTGGGTGGACCGGACGGTGGGGCTGCGCTCGCTGCGCTTCGGCTAGCGCGCACGCAACCAGCCTTCGGCCACCGCCTGCAGCTCGCCCTGTGCCGCCTGCCACACCAGCTCGGGCGCCGCCACGTGCACGCCCGGCGGCGCGATGCGCAGCGCGACGTCGACCAGTTCCGCCACCTTGGTGGCCCGCACCGGCTGCTCGCTGGTCGGCACCATGAAGCGGGCGATGGACAGCATCCATGCCGCGAGCCGCTCGGCCGGATTCGCGAAGCGCGCCGCGGCGGGCTTGCGCGCCGAGCGCACGATGACCACGCGCTCGAAGCCCAGCGCGACCACCGCCTCTTCGTCGAGGCTGGCCAGCCCGCGCTTCAGCGCTTCCGGCAGCCGCCCCTGGTCGTGCGGCTGCACGATGGCCAGCGTGCCTACGCCGCAGGCCCGCAGCCAGCGCGCGAGCGCGGGCAGCTGCGCCGGCTCGGGCGTCCACAGCGCACGCTCGCGGTCGTAGTACAGACGCGGCGGCTCGAACAGGACCAGCGCCGTATCGGCCGCGACGAGCGGCCATTGCGCGATCTCCTCGGCCGGCGCGAGCAAGGTCTCGACGCCGCGCAGGCCGTCGCGAATGGGTTCGCGCGCCAGCACGCGCGTGTGGTCGAAGCGATGCCGGCCCGCCAGGCGCCGCACCAGTTCCTGGCCCAGCGCGCCGGTGGCGCCGGCGATCAGCAGCGTGCCCTCGCCCGCGCCGGCGGAAGGCAGCGCGCGGTTCGCGGCCTGCAGGACTTGAAGCGGGTCGGCCGACATTCATCTATGCTACCTTCGCCCACTTCGCACCCCGGAGAGTTCGACATGGTGAAACGCTGGCTCCTGATCATCCTCGCGGCGCTGTCGCTCGCAGGCTGCGGCTACAACGACTTCCAGCGCCTCGACGAGGCCAGCAAGTCGGCCTGGAGCGAGGTGCTCAACCAGTACCAGCGCCGCGCGGACCTGGTGCCGAACATCGTGGCCACGGTCAAGGGCGAAGCCAACTTCGAGCAGGAAACGCTGACCAAGGTGATCGAAGCGCGCGCCAAGGCGACCTCGATCCAGGTCACGCCCGAAACGCTCAACAACCCCGAGGCCTTCAACAAGTTCCAGCAGGCGCAGGGCGAGCTCTCCAGCGCGCTGTCGCGCCTGATGGTGGTGGCCGAGCAATACCCGAACCTCAAGGCCAACCAGGCCTTCCGCGACCTGCGCGTGACGCTGGAAGGCACCGAGAACCGCATCACCGTGGCGCGCAACCGCTATATCCAGACGGTCCAGGAATACAACGTGCTCGCGCGCAGCTTCCCGACCATCATCACGGCCAAGGTGTTCAGCTACGACCCGAAGCCCAACTTCAGCGTCCAGAACGAGGCCCAGATCTCGACGCCGCCGACGGTGGATTTCGGCGCGCCGAAAAAATAATCTTCAATGATCGCCGCCCGCATCCGGCGCGCGCTGACAGCCCTCTTCCTGCTGGCCGTCGCGCTCGCCGGCGTGCAGGCCCAGGACCTGTTGCCGGTGCCGGCGCTCACCGCTCGGGTGATCGACCAGACCGGCACGCTCGATGCGCAGCAGCGCCAGGCGCTCGAAGCCAAGCTCCAGGCCTTCGAGCAGCAGAAAGGCTCGCAGATCGTGATGCTGATGGTCCCGACCACGGCGCCCGAGGACATCGCGAGCTACGCCAACCGCGTGGGCAATGCCTGGAAGATCGGCCGCAAGGAAGTGGGCGACGGCATCCTCGTCATCGTCGCCAAAAACGACCGCAAGATGCGCATCGAGGTCGCGAAGACGCTCGAAGGCGCAGTACCCGACATCGCGGCGGCGCGCATCATCGACCACGCGATGAAGCCGCGCTTTCGCGAGAACGACTTCGCGGGCGGGCTCGACGCGGCGGCCGACCAGCTGATCGCGCGCGTCAAGGGCGAGGCGCTGCCCGAGGTCGACAACAAGAGCGGCGACTTCGGCAACGGCGAGCGCGACGACAGTGGATTCGACTGGCAGGACCTCGCCATCTTCCTGTTCTTCGGCGTGCTGATCGGCGGCCCGATCGCGCGCGCCATCCTCGGCAAGGTGCTGGGGCCGCTGGCGCTGGGCGGCGCGACGGGCGTGCTGGTGATGGTGCTGACCTCCAGCCTGGTGGTCGCCGTGCTGGCCGGGCTCGGTGCGCTGCTCTTCACGCTGTTGTCGACGGCCTTCGGCGCCGGCGCCGGCCGGCGCGGCGGTGGCTTGGGCGGAGGCGGTTTCGGTGGTTGGGGCGGCGGCAGTGGCGGCGGCTGGGGCGGCGGCTCCTTGGGCGGCGGCTTCAGCTCCGGCGGCGGTGGCGATTTCGGCGGCGGCGGCGCCTCGGGGGACTGGTAGCCATGGCCGCGACGTCATCCTTCTTCTCGAAGCTCGCGCGCCTCTGGCGCCATCGCTGGATCGACGCGGCCGACGTGCGGCGCGCGCTGCCGCCCGAAGCGCTCGAGCGCCTCTCGCGACGGGTCGCGGCCAGCGAGCGCCGCCACAGCGGCGAGGTGCGCATCTGCGTCGAGGCCGGCCTGCCGTTGTCCTACATCTGGCGCGGCGCCGCGGCGCGCGAGCGCGCGATCATGATGTTCGGCAAGCTGCGCGTGTGGGATACGGCGGACAACAACGGCGTGCTGATCTACCTGCTCATGGCCGAGCACGCGATCGAGATCGTGGCCGACCGCGGCATCGACGCGCACGTGAGCACCGAGGAATGGGCTGCGATGGCGCAGCGCATGGCCGCCGCCTTTCGCGAGGGGCGCTTCGAGGACGGCCTCACGCAGGCGCTGGAAGAGATGTCGGCGCTGCTGGTCACGCACTTTCCGCTGGCCGAGGGCCAGGCCGACCGCAACGAGCTGCCCGACGAGCCGGTCATGCTGATCTGAGGCTCAGCGGCGACCCTGCGCGTCGAGAAGGCGGCGGTTCACGGCATGCGCCGCGTCCAGCTCCGACTGCAGCGCACGCGTGACCCGCGACAGCGTGCGCAAGCGCCGGTTGCCCTCGCGCAGCCGCTCGGCCAGGCCCTTGGCAACGCCCAGCATCAGGCGGGCTGCGGCGCCGGGGTGCGTCTCGACCAGCTCCAGCAGCGATGTCCGCGACAGCACGCCGAGCTTGACGTCGGTCAGCGCCGTGCAGCTCGCGGAGCGCGGTCCGCCATCGATCACGCCCATTTCGCCGACCAGGCTGCCCGGGCCGATGACCGAGATCACGACCTCGTCGCCGGCTACGCCGTTGCTGCTGACCACGCGCAGCTGGCCATCGAGCACCAGGACCATGTAGTCGTTGTCGACCGCATCGCCTTCCTCGAACAGCAGGGTGTCGGCCAGCAGATGCAGCGGCCGCATGGCATCGACCACGACCCGCGCCTCGTGCAGCCCCATGCCGGCCAGCGGTGCGGCCTGCATCAGCAGCTGAACGGCGTGCTCGCGCAGATCGGTGCCGGGACGAGGATTGCGGTGATCGTGCATGAATGGGAGTGCCGAGTTTCTCAGAACTGCGTCGTCGGGTCCTGCAGTTTGCCGCGGTGCGCTCAAGTAGCCGCCGAGGCTGAGAACTTCTTCTCTTTCTGCGCGATGCGTCTTCACGCGGGCAGCAGCGCCGCCAGCGTCTGCAGGGTATCGGCCTCCTCCACCGGCTTGTCCTCGCGCCAGCGCAGCATGCGCGGAAAGCGCACCGCGATGCCGCTCTTGTGGCGCGTGCTCTTCGCGATGCCTTCGAAACCGAGCTCGAAGACCAGCGTGGGCTGCACGCTCCTCACCGGACCGAAGCTCTCGATGGTGGTCTTCCTGATGACCGCGTCGACGCGCGCCATCTCGGCGTCGGTCAGGCCCGAGTAGGCCTTGGCGAAGGGCACGAGCTTGCGCTCCGGCGCTTCGGGCGGCCCGTCCCAGACCGCGAAGGTGTAGTCGCTGTAGAGGCTGGCGCGGCGGCCATGGCCGCGCTGCGCGTAGACCAGCACGGCATCGACGGAGAGCGGATCGATCTTCCACTTCCACCACAGGCCCACGTCCTTGGTGCGGCCGACGCCGTAGTGCGCCTCGCGCTGCTTGAGCATCATCCCTTCGACGCCCATCGAGCGCGCGGCTTCGCGTTGGCGCGCGAAGTCCTGCCAGCTCTCGCCGTGCAGCATGGGGCTCGCGACCAGCGAGGGATGCTGCGCCGCGGTCAGCAGATCGTCGAGCAGCACGCGGCGCTCGGCCTGCGGCAGCGCGCGCAGGTCGTGGCCCTCCCATTCGAGCAGGTCGTAGGCCAGCAGCACCGCGGGGATCTCGCGCAGCAGCTTGGGGCTGAGCGTCTTGCGGCCGATGCGCTTCTGCAGCTCGGCAAAGGGCTGGACGCGGCCCTCGCGCCAGACCACGATCTCGCCGTCGAGCACCGTCCCGTCGGGCAGCGTTTCGCCCATCTGCGCGAGCTCGGGAAAGCGCTCGGTCACGAGCTCTTCGCCGCGCGACCACAGCCAGACCCGGCCGGCGCGCTTGACCAGCTGGGCGCGGATGCCGTCCCACTTCCACTCGATGAGCCAATGCGAGGGCGGCCCGAGCGCCGCATCGAACTGTTGGAGCGGCAGGTTGAACGGATGTGCGAGGAAGAAGGGATAGGGCTGTCCGCTCGCCTGCTGGTCGAGCTCGCCGCTGCTCTCGGGCGCAATCAGCGCGGCATAGTCGGCCGCGGTGGGCTGGCCGGCGATGTGCGTGTAGCCCATCAAGCGCTGGGCGACGCGCTTGGGGCCGAGTCCGCCGACTACCGACAGCGCTTGCGTGACCTGCAGGCGCGAGACGCCGACGCGGAAGCCGCCGGTGATGAGCTTGAAATAGACCAGCCGCTCCTCGGGCGCGAGGCGGCGCCATTGCGCGCGCAGCGCATCGGAAAGCTGCTCCGGCGCCATGCCCCGCAAGGGCAGCAGGTGCTTTTCGATCCAGACCGCGAGCCCCAGGTCGTGCGCCTCGGTCGGTGGCGGCAGCAGCAGGGAAATGGTTTCGGCCAGATCGCCGACCGCCTCGTAGCTTTCGACGAACAACCATTCCGGCAGGCCGGCGGCCTCCTGCGCGAGCAGCCTCAGCAGCTTGGTCGGCACCAGTTGCCGCGGCTTGCCGCCGGCCAGGAAGTACACGGTCCAGGCGGCGTCGGCCGGCGCGGCGCTTAGCAGGTAGCGCTGCAGCGCAGCCTGCTTGGCCAGGCTCGAGGTGCTCGCATCGAGCGCGCGGTAGAGCGCGGCGAACTGCTTCATGGCGCAGGCGTCGCTTCCATGTCCTCGTCTCCATACTCCGTCTTGAATCCCTGCGCATCGAGCCCGCTCTCGCTCAACCAGCGCACCATCACCGCCACGCTGCCGTGCGTCACGAACACGCGCTCGGCGCCGGTGCCCGCGATGGCCTGCTGCAGCCCCGGCCAGTCGGCATGGTCGGACATCACGAAGCCGCGATCGACGCCGCGCCGCCTTCGCGTGCCGCGCAGCTGCATCCAGCCGCTGGCGAAGGCATCCGAGTAGTTTCCGAAGCGCCGCATCCACGGCGTGCCGTGCGCCGAGGGCGGCGCGAGCACCAGTGCGCGCTGGAGCAGCGCGGCATCGACGCCCGGGTCGGTCACGCGCAAGGTCGGCGCCAGCGCCACGCCGGCCGCGCGGTAGACCGCATTCAAGGGCTCGACCGCGCCGTGCACCACGATCGGACCGATGCCCGCATCGACGCCGTGCAGGATGCGCTGCGCCTTGCCGAAGGCGTAGCAAAGCAGCACCGAGGCCCGACCCTGTTCGGCGTTGGCGCGCCACCAGCCATTGATCTCAGCGAACAGCTCGGCTTGCGACGGCCAGCGGTAGATCGGCAGGCCGAAGGTCGATTCGGTGATGAAGGTGTCACAGGGCACCGGCTCGAAGGGCGTGCAGGTGCCGTCGGGCTCGGTCTTGTAGTCGCCCGAGACGACCCACACGCGGCCGCCGTGCTCGAGCCGCACCTGCGCGGAGCCCAGCACGTGGCCGGCCGGATGCAGCGAAAGCTTCACGCCGTGGTGGACGATGGCCTCGCCGTAGTCCAGCGTCTGCAGGCTGATCTCGCCCAACCGCGCGGCGAGCGTGCCGGCGCTGTCGCGATGCGCGAGGTAGTGGCCATGGCCGACACGCGCATGGTCCGAGTGGGCGTGCGTGATGACGGCGCGATCGACCGGCCGCCACGGATCGATGTAGAAGTCGCCCGGCGGGCAGTAGAGGCCTTCGGGGCGGGCGATGACCAGGTCGTCGGGCATGGCGGACATCGTAGGTCGATGCCGCACCATGCACGCAGACGAGCCGACGCGAAGCGCTGTCGGCGGCAGCCTACTTCTTCTTCTGGGCGCCCATCATGTCCAGCACGTTCATCTTCATGCCGTTCGACATCACCATGTCGCCCGGCTTCTGGCCGGCCTTGCAGGGCCCGACCCACTTGGCCTCGATGACGGCCGTGCCCTCCTTGCGGCCCGCGAGCGGCGGGTTGTAGCTGGAGCGGCTTTCCATGCGGTAGCCGGTGCCCATGTCGCCCGAGACCACCGAATGCGTGGTGGCGGTGGTGGTGCCGATCTTGCACACCGAATCGACCACCATCTTGCCGCCCTCGGTGCGCATGTCCTGCTTCGAGCAGGCTTGCTGGCCGGTGCTGCTGCCCATCTCGCGCATCGCCTTGTCGGTGGCGGCGTCGATGCATTGCTGGGTCTGCATCGGTGGCGTCTTGGACGCGCCGTCGTCCGACTGGATCGTCATTTCCCACAGGCCGGGCTTCCGCGGCGGATAGTCGAGCGCGCTCGCCGCGCCAGCGAACAAAAGGCAGGCCGCGGCGGCGATCCCGAGGCGGGGGGTGTAAGTCCTCATCGTGTACTCCAGCAAAGACGGATTGGAAATGAAAGCCAGCCGCTTTCTAACCCACGCACCGGTTCGGCGGAATAGAGCGATCGGCCGGCCGGCTCCCGCCTTCCGTCCGCTTGACGCGGCGGGCAATGCCGTGGCCTGATTTCCTACAAGCGGGAGATGGTGCATCTCCTAGGGTGCGACGACGACAGGAGCCAACGCATGAAGAAAGCCAGCACGAGCGGCGGCATTCAGTCCGACCGCATCGACATCAGCACCAGCCGCGAGCTCGACAAATGGTCGAGGAAGCTGGACGTCACGCACGACCGCCTGCGCGAAGCCGTGCGCGCGGTGGGCAGCCGCGCATCGGACATCGAATGGCATCTGCGGGGAAGCCGCCAGGCCGGCGCCGGAAGGCGTTCCAGCGCGTCGCACTGAGATCCGCGCTCAATCCGACTCGGGAACCCGCTTCAAGTCCTCCAGCCAGACCTCCGCTTCCGAATCGCTGGGCGCGCGCCAGTCGCCGCGCGGAGACAGCGAACCGCCCGAACCGACCTTGGGTGCGTTCGGCACGCACGAGCGCTTGAACTGGCTGATCTTGAAGAAGCGGTAGAGGAAGGTGCCGAGGTGGCGCTTGATGTCGACCAGCGCGTACTCGTTGCGCGCCGGCTGCAGTTCGTCCTCGGGCCAGCGCCCGCGCGTGCGGTCGCCCCAGGCCGCGTGCGCGAGGAAGGCGACCTTGGTCGGCCTGAAGCCGTAGCGCAGCGTGTAGTAGAGGTGGAAGTCCTGCAGCTCGTAGGGGCCGATCACGTCCTCGGTCCGCTGGCCGGGCTGCTTCGACGCCTCGGTGCCGGCCTCGGCCTTGGCGTCGTCGGGAATCAGCTCGGGGCTGACCTCGGTCTCGAGGATGTCGCGCAGCACCGCGCTGCCGTCGGCCCCCAGCACCTCGGTCGCTGCGACCCAGCGCACCAGGTGCTTGATCAACGTCTTGGGCACGCTCGCGTTCACGTTGTAGTGCGACATGTGGTCGCCGACGCCGTAGGTGCACCAGCCCAGCGCGAGCTCGCTCAGGTCGCCGGTGCCGACCACGATGCCGTTGTGATGGTTGGCCAGGCGGAAAAGGTGGCTGGTGCGCTCGCCGGCCTGCACGTTCTCGAAGGTGATGTCGTACTGCGGCACGCCCTGGCCGAAGGGATGGCCCAAGTCTTCCAGCATCTGGCGGCAGCTTGGGCGGATGTCGATCTCGCGCGCCGTACAGCCGATGCTGGCCATGAGCCGGTGCGCCTGCGCCAGCGTGCGCCCGCTGGTCGCGAAGCCGGGCATGGTGAAGCCGAGGATGTTGGCGCGCGGCAGGCCCAGCCGGTCCATGGCTTGCGCGCAGACCAGGAGCGCGTGCGTCGAGTCGAGCCCGCCCGAGACGCCGATCACGAGCTTGTCGATATGGCTCGCTTCCAGCCGCTGCACCAGTGACTGCACCTGGATATTGAACACCTCGCTGCAGCGCTCGTCGCGCCGCGCCGGGTCGGCGGGCACGTAGGGAAAGCGCTCCACCGTGCGCAACAGGCCGCGCGGAAGCTGCTGCGGCGGCGCGAGGTCGAATTCGACGGTGCGCCAGTTGGCGAGCGCGCCCTTGTGCTTCTGGACCGAGGTGCCGAAGCTGTTCTGCCGCATGCGCTCGCGCGACAGGCGCTCGAGGTCGACGTCGGCCGCGACGAAGTGCGAGCTGTTGCTGAAGCGCTCGCTCTCGGCCAGCATGTCGCCGCTCTCGCAGATCAGCGCCTGCCCGTCCCAGGCCAGGTCGGTGGTCGATTCGCCGATGCCGGCCGACGAGTAGAGGTAGGCCGCGAGGCAGCGCGCCGACTGCAGGCTCACCAGCCGATGCCGGTAGTCCGCCTTGCCGATCGTGATGTTGGAGGCCGACAGGTTGACCAGCACCGTCGCGCCGGCCAGCGCCGCGTAGCTCGAGGGCGGAATGGGCACCCACACGTCTTCGCAGATTTCCACGTGCAGCTTGAAGAGCGGCATCTGCCGCGACTGGAACAGGAGCTCGCTGCCGAAGGGCACGCGTTCGCCGCCGAGCTCGACCTCGGTGGAGAGCGCGGTGTCGGCGCCGTTGAACTGCCGGCCCTCGTAGAACTCGCCGTAGTTCGGCAGGTAGGTCTTGGGCAGCACGCCCAGCACGCGTCCGTCGGCGATCACGGCGGCGCAATTGAAGAGGCGGTGGTCCACGCGCAGCGGCAGGCCGACAACGGCAACGGCGCCGACGTCGCGCGAAGCCGCGGCGACTTCCAGCAGGGCGCGCTCGCAGGCGTCGAGCAGGGCCGCCTGGTGGAACAGGTCGTCGCAGGTGTAGGCCGAGAGCCCCAGCTCGGGGAAGGCGACCAGCACCGCGCCGTCCGCCGCCGTCTCGCGGTACATGCGAATGGTCTCGGCCACGTTGAACACCGGATCGGCCACGCGATTGCGCGGCACCGCCACGGCGACGCGCGCGAAACCGTGGGTGTAGGGATTGAGGAACTCGTGTTCGGTCATGGGCCGGATTGTGGCGGTTGTGCGTGTCGCTCGCTCCCAATCCGGATTTGGACCCACGCCGGCGCTTGAAGCGCCGGCCGGGCCTCAAAGAGAAAGCAGCCGCTGGAAGAACGAGCGATAGCGCCGCAAGGCCATGCGCAACTGCTCCGTGGTCGCCTGTTCCGCCCCGGTCGTCCCGCCGTCCGCCGCGCCGCGATCAACGGAGAAGCTCTGCGTCAGGTTCTCGAGAACCTGGCGGACCAGTTCGTCGGCCTTGCGCACCGCCTGCTGCGGGTCATCGACGAAGCCGATCTGAACCGCGTCCCAGCTCGCGCGAAAGTCGCGGGCTGCGTCGGGTGAGAAAAGCGGTTCCAGGGACTCGTCTTCGCTCCTCGCCAGTGCCTGTTTCTCCGCCACCGGCTGTTTCAGATCGTCAGGCGCGACGCCTTCCCGTGTCGATTCGCGATTCATGATCGTGCCTCCACCGGTCGGGCCGGCATGCTCTGTCGCTGGTCCACCTCAGGCCGTACTTCGAGCAGCTCGTCGAACAGCGCCCGGTAGTGGACCACCGCCTTGCGCAGTTCCTCGGTATCGGCTTCCCCGCGCAGGTCGCGCGCCCGGATCTCCTGCGCCGCACGGTAGTTGCTCACCACGTCGGGATGGTCGACCGAAATGTCGGCGGCGCGGTGCTCGAAATCGCCCATCGGGTAGCCGCGCTGCTGCATCAGCTCGCGCACCAGCTGATCCGCCTGGTTGACCACCCCCGCCGGGTTGTCGACGAACTCAGCCTGCAAGCGCTTCCAGTCCCTGCTGAACCTGGCGGCTTCGCCCGGCGCCAGCGCCACGATGTCCAGGGCTTCGACGCGCGCTTCGCGCCGCCTGAGCTCGGCCTCGGCCTTGCTGCGGCTGCCGAGTTCCTCGACCGCATGACCGTACTCCGAGCCGAAGCGATTCGCGAGCCGGCGCGACTGTCGTTTTCGATAGGAAAAGTAGGCGGCCAGCGCGGCCAGGACGAGGATCACGACGATCCCGAGGGCCAGCCATGCCTGCGTGTTCGTGGTATCCATACGCATCTCCCTTCCATCGGGACACTCGCGGTCCACCGCGATCGGCGGTCATCGCGGGTGTCTTGGTGGGATGCTGTCCCGGCGGCCGCGCCAAGTCAGCGGCTGAGCGGACATTCAGCTGTGGGAAGGTACCTACAGCGCGGCATGCGGACTGCGCGCATGCAGGCTCACCAGGCCGTCCACTTCGCCTCGCTCTTCGCGGAGGCCACCGTGCGCTCGATGAAACGAACGCCGCGCGCGCCGTCCTCGACGCGCGGGTAGTCGGCTTCCAGCGGATCGGCCGCAAGGCCCGCGAGCCGCGCGCGGATGTCGGCCACGACGCCGCCGTACACATTGGCGAAGGCTTCGATGAAGCCCTCCGGATGGCCGCTCGGCAAGCGGCTCGCGCGCTTGGCCGACTCGCCGAGCCACGGCGATCCGCGCGTCAGGATGCGGCGCGGTCCGTCGTGCGGCAGATGCAGCAGTTCGCTCGGCTGCTCCTGCCGCCATACCAGCGTGCCGAGCGTTCCGGAGACGCGTAGCCGCAGGTCGTTCTCCAGCCCGGTGTTGACCTGCGAGGCGATCAGCACGCCGCGCGCGCCGCCGCGGAAGCGCAGCAGCAGGCTGCCGTCGTCGTCGAGCGCCCGCCCCGGCACCAGCGCGCTCAGATCGGCGCAGAGGCTTTCGATCTCGAGGCCGGTCACGGTCGCGACCAGGTTCTCGGCATGCGAGCCGATGTCGCCGATGGCGCCGGCCGCGCCGCTCATGGCCGGGTCGCTGCGCCAGGCGGCCTGCTTGTTGCCTTCGCTCTCGAGCTGGGTCGAAAGCCAGCCCTGGTTGTATTCGACCACCACCTTGCGGATCTCGCCGAGGCGGCCCGAGCGCACCATCTCGCGCGCCTCGCGCACCATCGGGTAGCCGGTGTAGTTGTAGGTGACCGCGAACACCGTGCCCTTGCGCGCCGCGGCCGCGACCAATGCATCGGCCTGCTCGCGCGTGTGGACCAGCGGCTTGTCGCACACCACGTGGAAGCCGGCCTCGACGAAGGCCTGCGCCACCGGGAAGTGCACGTGGTTCGGGGTGACGATGGACACGAAGTCGATGCGCTCATGCTCCGGGCGCTTCAATTCGTCGTCGAGCAGGCTTCGCCAGTCGCCGTGATTGCGATCGTCCGCCAGCAGCAGGTCGCGGCCCGAAGCCCGGGCCTTCTCGGCGCTCGACGACAGCGCGCCGGCCACCAGCTCGGCCTGGCCGTCGATCGCGATCGCCTTGCGGTGCACCGCACCGATGAAGGCGTCGCGCCCGCCGCCGACCATGGCGTAGCGCAGCTTGCGCAGGGAGGTGTCGGTCATCGGCCTCAGAACGGCGAGTTGGGGTGGTAGAAGTCCTTAGCGTTCTCCTTGGTGATCAGCACCGAGGGAATGATCGTCGTCGCCGGCAGCTTCTCGCCCTTCAACCGCGCCTCGGCCGTGAGCTTGATCGCGTCGTAGATGAATTTGGGCGAGTAGCTCACGTCGGCGTCGATGCGCTTGTCCTTGCCGTCGAGGATGGTCTTGACCATGCCCTTGGCGCCGGCGCCGCCGAAGATGATCTTGATGTCGTCGCGCTTGGCCTGCTCGATGGCCTTGAGCACGCCCACCGCCATGTCGTCATCGGCGGCCCAGATGGCGTCGATGTTCTTGAAGCGCGTGAGGTAGTCCTGCGTGACCTTGAAGGCGTCGTCGCGGTTCCAGTTGGCGTACTTGGCGTCGAGCAGCTTGATGTCGGGGTAGTTCTTGAGCACGCTGTTGAAGGCGTCCATGCGCTCGTTGTCCAGCGTGGTGGCGATGCCGCGCAGCGCGACGATGTTGCCCTTGCCGTTGAGCTTCTTCGCGATGTACTCGGCCGGGATCTTGCCGAAGGCGGTGTTGTCGCCGGCGACATAGGCGTCCTGCGCGCTGGTGTCGGTCAGGCCGCGGTCGACCACGGTGACATAGGTGCCCTTGGCCTTGACCTGGGCCACCGGCTTGGTGAGAGCGGCCGATTCAAAGGGGAAGATCACCAGCGCGTTGATCTTGGTCACGGTCGACAGGTCCTGCAGCTGGTTGGCCTGCTCGGGCGCGTTGGCCGCCGTCTTGATCGTGATCTTGAGGTCCTTGTGCTGCTTCTCGAGATCCTTCTTCGCCTGGTTGGCCCAGTAGTTGATGCCGCCCATGAAGCTGTGCGTGGCGGCGGGGATCGAGACGCCGAGGTTGACCTTCTCGGCAGCGAGGGCCGGGAAGGCCGCGAAGCTCGCGGCTGCGACGGCGGTGAATGCGATGCGTCGGGTGATGAGATTCATGCTTGTTGTCTCCGTGGTTGAAAGGGAAATGGGCGCTTAGCGGCGTCCGCGCTGAAGAAAGGCGACGACGATGATCACGATGCCCTGCACCGCGGCATTGAGGTACACGCTGATGATGCTGGTGAGGTTCAGGATGTTGCTGATGACCGAGAGCAGGATGGCGCCGATCACGGTGCCGGTGATGCTGCCGGCGCCGCCCTTGAGCGCGGTGCCGCCGACGATGACCGCGGCGATGGCTTCGAGCTCCCACAACAGGCCGGTGGTCGGCGACGCAGAGCCCAGGCGCGGCACGTAGAGCAGCGTCGCGATGCCGACGCAGACACCGAGCAGCACGTAGGTGAGGATCTTCACGCCGTCGACGCCGACCGCGGCATAGCGCGCGACCTGCTCGTTGGAGCCGATGGCCTGTACGTAGCGGCCGTAGGCGGTGCGGTTCAGGATCACGCCGCCGATGATCGCGACGATCAGGAACACCCACACCGGCACCGGGATGCCCAGGAGACTTGCGTAGTAGACCGGTGCGTAGAGGTCCGACAGCTCGTTGTCGAGCGTGAGCGCGCCGCCGTCGGCGAAGTAGGTCAGGTAGGCGCGGAAGATGCCCAGCGTTCCCAGCGTCACGATGAAGGGCTCGATGCGCCCCTTGGTGATGAGCAGGCCGTGCGCGAGCCCGAAGGCCGCGCCCAGCGCTACCGCGAGCACGGCGCCGAGCACCACCGCCAGCAGCGGCGAGCCGAACATGGGGCCCATCGCGTTGATGAACATGATCACGCAACCGGCGATCAGCGCCGCCATCGAGCCCACCGAGAGGTCGATGCCGCCCGAGATAATCACAAAGCACATGCCCACCGCGATGATGCCGATGAAGGCGGTGCGCGTGAGCACGTTCATCGCGTTGTCGACAGTGGCGAAGTCGCTGTTGAGCAAGGTGCCGGCGATGCACAGCAGCACCAGGCCGATGACCGGGCCGAGCCCATGCAGGCGCTCGGTCCAGCGCGGCTTGCTTTCAGCGCGATGCGCGGCGCCTGCGGCCGTCGCGGCTTCAGGCGTGGCTGGTTGAGGTTCCGGTGGCATGAGCGATGAGCTCCTCTTCGGTCAGTTGGTCTGCGTTGAGCGTGCTGACGAGCCGGCCCGCGCGCATCACCGCGACGCGGTGGCACAGGCCGATCAGCTCCATCAGCTCCGACGAGACGACGATCACGGCCAGCCCCTCGCGGGCCAGCTTCTGGATCAGGAAATAGATGTCGCGCTTGGCGCCGACGTCGACGCCGCGCGTCGGCTCGTCGAGCACCACCACCTTGGGCTGCGGCTGCAGCACCTTGGCGAGCGCCAGCTTCTGCTGGTTGCCGCCCGAGAGCGACGAGGCGCGCGCGTCGAGGTCGCCGGTGCGGATGCCGTAGTCCTTCACCGCCGCGGCCAGCGCGCTGCGTTCGGCCTCGGGGTGCAGCCACGGCGTGGCGTAGCGCTCGAGCGCCATCAGCGTGAGGTTCTGGCGCAGGCCCAGGTGCACGTGCAGGCCCTTGCCCTTGCGATCTTCGCTCAAGTAGGTGAAGCCGTGCCTGGCGGCATCGCGCGGGTTGCGCAGCTGCACCGGGCGACCCAGGATCTCGACGCTGCCGCTCGCGGGCCGGAGGCCCATCAGGCCTTCGAAGAGCTCGGTGCGGCCGGCCCCGACCAGGCCGGCGAAGCCGAGGATCTCGCCGGGGCGCACCTCGAAGCTCGCGTCCTCGGCCCAGCCGGGCACGCTGAAGTTGCGCACCTGCATCGCAGGCGCCGCGTCCACGACCACGGCATCGCGCGGCGGGTACAGGTCGGCGAGCTCGCGGCCGACCATCAGGTTGGCCATCTGGTGGCGCGTGAGTTCGGAGGTCGGCGCGCGCGTCACGAAGCGGCCGTCGCGCATCACGATCACTTCGTCGGTGATGCGCTCGACCTCGTCGAGCTTGTGCGAGATGTAGACGATGGTCACGCCGTCGGCGCGCAGCTGCGCGATCAGCTTGAACAGGCGCTCGGTCTCGCCGGGTGTGAGCGTGGCGGTCGGCTCGTCCATGATCAGGAGACGCGCATGGCGCGAGACCGCCTTCGCGATCTCGACCAGCTGCTTCTCGGCGACGATCAGGCGGCGCACCTTGGTGCGCGGGTCGACCTTGAGGCCCACTGCGGCGAGTGCAGTCGCCGCTTCGCGCTCCATCGCCGCGTCGTCGAGCAGCCAGCCCTTCCTTTTCTCGTGGCCGAGGAAGATGTTCTGCGCCACGCTCAGGTCTTCGGCCAGGTTGAACTCCTGGTGGATCAGCACGATGCCGAGCGCTTCCGCATCGCGCGAACTGACGAAGTGCTGCGGCTCGCCGTTGACGCGCACGACGCCGCCGGTGATCGATTCGTAGCCGGCGAGGATCTTCATCAGCGTGGACTTGCCCGCGCCGTTCTCGCCGAGCAGGCCGTAGACGCGGCCCGGTTCGATGGCGAAGCTCACGCCGTGCAGCACCTGCACCGGGCCGAAGGCCTTCACGACCTTGTCGAATTCGACGGCGACGCTGCGCCTGGGCTGCTGCTGCGTCATGGCGCGACCCCGCGAACCTTGAGCGTCTCGTGCATGGCCAGCACGCCGGCGCCGATCAGCCCGGCCTGCGTGCCGAGCGGCGTGTACTGGATTTCGAGATGCCGTGTCGAGAGCGCGAGCGAGCGCTGGTAGACGCTCTGGCGCAGGGCAGCGAGAAACAGCGGCCCGATGCGCGTGATGCCACCACCGATGAACACGTGCGACGGATTGAAGAAATTCACGATCGACGCCAGCATCTGGCCGATCAGGTTGCCGGCGCGCTGCACGATCGCGTTGGCCGCCGCATCGCCGGCGCGGCTGGCCTGGCCGACGTCGATGGCATCGATCCGGCCCTGCGCGCGCAGCCGCTCGGCCAGGGCGGCGCTCTCGCCGGCTTCCGCGGCCTGCACGGCCATGCGCGTGATGGCCGGGCCGGCCGCCATGGCCTCCACGCAGCCGAGATTGCCGCAGTGGCAGCGCGGGCCTTCCTGGTCGACGCAGATGTGGCCGACGTCGCCGGCCGATCCGGCGGCGCCGCGGTACACCTCTCCGTGGCAGACGATGCCGCAGCCGATGCCGGTGCCGATCTTGATGACGAGGAAGTTGGAGAGCGAGCGCTTCAGGCGCCAGAGCTCGCCGAGCGCCATCAGGTTCACGTCGTTGTCGACGAAGACCGGCGCCGCGTAGTCCTCGCGCAGGTAGTCGCGAATCGAGAAGCTGTCCCAGGCCGGCATCAGCGGCGGGTTCACGAGCTGGCCGATCTCGAAGTTGACCGGACCCGGCACGCCGATGCCGATGCCGATCACCTGCTTGGCCTCGAAGCCGCATCGGCCCAGCAACTCGCGCATCAGCACGCGCACGCGGGCCAGCACCACGCCCGGGCCTTCGCGCACATCGGCCGGCTCCGCATGCTGGGCCAGCACCGTCAGGTCGGGCCGCAGCACCGCGACGTCGAGGCTGGTGGCGCCGATGTCCACGCCGACCAGCACGCCGAGCCCCGCGTGGAGTTGGAGATTCTCGGCCCGCCGGCCGCCGGAGGAGCGCTGCAGGCCGGCTTCGGCCAAGAGGCCCTGCTCCACCAGCCCGGCGATCAGCGCATTGGCCTTGCTCTTGGAGAAGCCCAGCCTTTCGGCCATGCCATGGCGCGAGCCGCCGGCCGACCAGAAGGTCGTTTCCAGCAGCTGCATCTCGTCGGCAGTGAGGCCGCTCCAGGTGCCCAAGCTTCGTCTCCAGAATTTGTTCTTGTCGCCCTGTGGACCCGGGCGAAGGCGAATACTAGGCGCTGGGCTTCAGCCGAACAAGATTGAACTTCGGCCTGATTCAAACCGAAGGGCATGAAAAAAGCCGCCCGGAGGCGGCTTTTTCGAAGAACAGCGCTGCTGTTCTTATTTTTTCTGCCGGTATTTGCGGAGTGCCGCGATCTGCGCGGCCATCACGGCCAGTTCCGACTGCGCCAGCGCGATGTCGATGTCGCTCCTGGCGTTCTTGAGCGCTTCCTCGGCCGCGGCCTTCGCCTTGCTGGCCTTCTCGTCGTCGAGGTCCTTGCCGCGGATCGCGGTGTCGGACAGCACGGTCACCGTGCTGGGCTGCACTTCCAGGATGCCGCCGGCCACGAAGACGAATTCCTCGCCGCCGTCGGCCGTCTCGATGCGCACCGCACCCGGACGGATGCGCGTGATCAGCGGCGTGTGGCGCGGATAGATGCCGAGCTCGCCGGCTTCGCCGGGCAGCGCGACGAACTTGGCCTCGCCCGAGAAGATGGACTCCTCGGCACTGACCACGTCGACGTGAATGGTGTTTGCCATCTGGATTCCTATGCCGCCTTAGGCGACCTTCTTGGCCTTTTCGAACGCTTCGTCAATGCCGCCGACCATGTAGAACGCCTGTTCCGGCAGGTGGTCGGCTTCGCCGTTCACGATCATCTTGAAGCCGCGGATGGTTTCGGCCAGCGGCACGTACTTGCCTGGCGAGCCGGTGAACACTTCGGCCACGTGGAAGGGCTGCGACAGGAAGCGCTGGATCTTGCGGGCGCGGGCCACGGCCAGCTTGTCGTCGGGAGCCAGTTCGTCCATGCCCAGAATCGCGATGATGTCGCGCAGTTCCTTGTAGCGCTGCAGCGTGCCCTGCACGGCACGGGCCACGTTGTAATGCTCTTCGCCGACCACGTGCGGGTCGAGCTGGCGCGAGGTCGAATCGAGCGGGTCCACGGCCGGGTAGATGCCGAGCGAAGCGATGTCGCGCGACAGCACCACGGTGGAGTCCAGGTGGGCGAAGGTGGTGGCGGGCGAGGGGTCGGTCAAGTCGTCGGCCGGCACGTACACGGCCTGGATCGAGGTGATCGAGCCGACCTTGGTCGAGGTGATGCGCTCCTGCAGGCGGCCCATTTCCTCGGCCAGTGTCGGCTGGTAGCCCACGGCGGAAGGCATGCGGCCCAGCAGAGCCGACACTTCGGTACCGGCCAGCGTGTAGCGGTAGATGTTGTCGACGAAGAAGAGCACGTCACGGCCTTCGTCGCGGAACGATTCGGCGATGGTCAGGCCGGTCAGCGCCACGCGCAGGCGGTTGCCCGGGGGCTCGTTCATCTGGCCGTAGACCATGGCGACCTTCGACTCGCCGAGGTTCTCGAGGTTCACCACGCCCGAGTCAGACATCTCGTGATAGAAGTCGTTGCCCTCGCGGGTGCGCTCACCCACGCCGGCGAACACCGACAGACCCGAGTGGGCCTTGGCGATGTTGTTGATGAGTTCCATCATGTTCACGGTCTTGCCCACGCCGGCGCCGCCGAACAGGCCCACCTTGCCGCCCTTGGCGAAGGGGCAGACCAGGTCGATCACCTTGATGCCGGTTTCCAAGAGGTCGGTCGACGGCGAGAGCTCGTCGTACGCCGGTGCCTTGCGGTGGATCGAAGCAGTAACTTCCTGGCCGACCGGGCCGCGCTCGTCGATCGGGCGACCGAGCACGTCCATGATCCGGCCCAGGGTCGCCTTGCCCACGGGCACGGTGATCGGGTTGCCGGTGTTGGTCACGACGAGGCCGCGACGCAGGCCGTCGGACGAGCCGAGCGCAATGGTGCGCACCACGCCGTCGCCGAGCTGCTGCTGCACTTCGAGGGTCAGCGTGCCGCCTTCGTATTGCAGGGCGTCGTACACCTTGGGCATCTGGTCGCGCGGGAATTCCACGTCGACCACGGCGCCGATACATTGAACGATCTTGCCTTCTGCTGCGTTTGCTTGAGCCATCATCTGCTCCGATAAAAATTAAATCTGGTTGAGGTCGAAGGACCGAAGGTCTTCAGACGCCTGCGGCCGCCGCAGCGCCCGAAACGATCTCCGACAGCTCTTTGGTGATGCCGGCCTGGCGGGTCTTGTTGTAGACCAGCTTGAGTTCGTCGATCACGTTGCCGGCGTTGTCGGTCGCGGACTTCATCGCGACCATGCGCGCCGACTGTTCCGACGCCATGTTCTCGGCCACCGCCTGGTACACCAGCGACTCGACGTAGCGCACCAGCAGTTCGTCGATCACGCTCTGTGCATCGGGCTCGTAGATGTAGTCCCAGGAGTGCTGGCCCTTTTCCATCTTCATCGACTCGGCGGCCAGCGGCAGCAGCTGCTCGACCACCGACTCCTGGCGCATCGTGTTGATGAACTTGGTGTAGCAGAGATAGACGGCGCTGAGCTTGCCCTCGGCATAAGCGTCGAGCAGCACCTTGACCGGGCCGATCAGCTTGTCGAGATGCGGCGTGTCGCCCAGCTGGGTGACATGCGAGACCACGCGGGCGCCGATGCGGTTGAGAAAACCCAGGCCCTTGTTGCCGATCGCCACCGCCTCGACGGCGACGCCGGCGGCCTGCTGCTCGCGCAGCTTGGTGGTCACGACGCGCAGCACGTTGGTGTTCATGCCGCCGCACAGGCCCTTGTCGGTCGTCACGACGATGAAGCCCGCGGCCTTCACGTCGTTGACCTTCATGAAGGCGTGCGTGTACTCCGGGTTCGCCTGGCCGAGGTTGGCCGCGATGTTGCGGATCTTCTCGCTGTAGGGGCGGGCGGCGCGCATGCGTTCCTGCGCCTTGCGCATCTTCGACGCGGCCACCATTTCCATGGCCTTGGTGATCTTCTTGGTGTTCTCCACCGATTTGATCTTGCCGCGGATTTCCTTACCAGCTGCCATTGGGACTCCTTGGGTCGATCAGGCGAACGACTTCTTGAACGCCGTGACGGCGGCCGTCAGCTCGGCCTCGGTGTCCTTGTCGATCGCCTTGGCTTGTTCGATCTTGTCGAGCAAGGGGGCATGGCTGGACTTGAGGAACTGGTGCAGGCCGTGTTCGAACGACAGCAGTTTCTTCACGTCGATGTCGTCCAGGAAGCCCTTGTTCACCGCGAACAGCGAGGCACCCATCAGCGAGATGGGCAGCGGGCTGTACTGGGCCTGCTTCAGCAGTTCGGTCACGCGGGCACCGCGGTCGAGCTGCTTGCGGGTGGCTTCGTCGAGGTCGGAGGCGAACTGCGCGAAGGCCGCGAGTTCACGGTACTGCGCGAGGTCGGTACGGATACCGCCCGACAGGCCCTTGATGACCTTGGTCTGCGCCGACGAACCCACGCGCGACACCGAGATACCGGCGTTGATGGCGGGCCGGATGCCGGCGTTGAACAGGTTGGTTTCCAGGAAGATCTGGCCGTCGGTGATCGAGATCACGTTGGTCGGCACGAAAGCGGACACGTCGCCGGCCTGCGTTTCGATGATCGGCAGCGCGGTCAGCGACCCGGTCTTGCCCTTGACTTCGCCCTTGGTGAAGGCTTCGACGTAGTCGGCGTTCACGCGGGCTGCGCGTTCGAGCAGGCGGCTGTGGAGATAGAACACGTCGCCGGGGTAGGCTTCGCGGCCCGGCGGGCGGCGCAGCAGCAGCGAAACCTGGCGGTAGGCCACGGCCTGCTTGGACAGGTCGTCATAGACGATCAGCGCGTCCTGGCCGCGGTCGCGGAAGTACTCGCCCATCGTGCAGCCCGAATACGCGCTCACGTACTGCATGGCGGCCGATTCGGAAGCCGAGGCGGCCACGACGATGGTGTAGTCCATCGCACCGGCCTGCTCCAGGGCGCGCACCACGTTCTTGATCGACGAAGCCTTCTGGCCGATCGCAACGTAGACGCAGGTCATGTTCTGACCCTTCTGGTTGATGATCGCGTCGATCGCCACCGCGGTCTTGCCGGTCTGGCGGTCGCCGATGATCAGCTCGCGCTGGCCACGACCGATCGGCACCATCGAGTCGATGGACTTGAGGCCGGTCTGCATCGGCTGGTCGACCGACTTGCGGGCGATCACGCCCGGGGCGACCTTTTCGATCACGTCGGTCATCTTGGCGTTGATCGGACCCTTGCCGTCGATCGGCTGGCCCAGCGCGTTGACCACGCGGCCGATGAGTTCGGGGCCGACCGGCACTTCCAGGATGCGGCCGGTGCACTTGACCGTGTCGCCTTCCGAGATGTGCTCGTACTCGCCCAGAATCACGGCGCCGACCGAGTCGCGCTCGAGATTCAGCGCCAGGCCGAAGGACGGCGTGCCGTCCGCCGTGGGCGGGAACTCGAGCATTTCGCCCTGCATCGCGTCCGACAGGCCGTGCACGCGCACGATGCCGTCGGTCACCGACACCACGGTGCCTTCGTTGCGGATGTTCGCGCTGACGCCGAGGCCTTCGATGCGGCTCTTGATCAGTTCGGAAATTTCTGCGGGATTGAGTTGCATGACTCTTTCCTTCTTTCTTTAAGGGGGCTGGCGGCCTCAGGCTGCCAGCGCAACTTTCATTTGTTCGAGGCGCGCTTTGACGGAAGTGTCGAGCACCTCGTCGCCGACCACCACACGAATGCCGCCGATCAGGGCCGGCTCCTGCTGGACCGTGACCTGCAGCTTGCGGCCGAATCGCTTTTCGAGCGCAGCGGCAACGCCATTCAGCGCCGAGGCATCGATCGGGAAGGCGCTGTACACCACGGCGTCGGACGAACCGCTTTGCGCATTCGCCAGGGCCCGGAACTGCTTCGCGATTTCCGTCAGCGCCGAAAAGCGCCCGTTCTCGAGCAGGGCCATCAGGAAGTTGTTGGCGGCAGCCGGCAACTCAGCGCCGTAAGCGCCGGCGATGACGCCGAGCACCTGCTCTGGCGTGACCTTGGGGTTGTCCGCGAACTGCTGGAGTTCGGGGCTGGCGGCGATGGCGGCGACTTTTTCGAGCCAGGCGCCGGCGCCTGCCAGGTCCGACGAAGACGCCTTGAAAAGCGCTTCGGCGTAGGGACGTGCAATGGTGGCGAGTTCTGCCATGGCTTCGATCAGAGTTCGGTCTGCAGGCGGGCGAGCAAATCGGCGTGCACGGCCGGATTCACTTCCTTGCGCAGGATCTGCTCGGCGCCCTTGACGGCCAGCGCGGCGACCTGCTCGCGCAGCACCTCGCGCGCCTTCACGGCCTGCTGCTCGGCTTCGGCGCGAGCGGCGGCGACGATCTTGTTGCCTTCTTCCGTGGCGCGGGCCTTGGCCTCTTCAACGATGGCCTGCGCACGACGTTCGGCATCGGCAAGACGTTGCGCGGACTCGTTGCGCGCCTTGCTCAGTTCGACTTCCACCCGCTTGTCCGCATCGGACAGCGCAGCCTTGGCCTTGTCGGCAGCGGCCAGGCCGTCGGCGATCTTCTGGGCACGCTCATCCAGCGCCTTTGCGATCGGCGGCCACACGAACTTCATCGTGAACCCGACAAGGATCAGGAACACGATCATCTGGACGATCAGGGTACCGGTAATGCTCACTTTTCACCCTCTCTTTGGGATTGAATCCGACGAGAAGCCGGGCCCCCGATTACTTCGGCAGGTTGGCGATTTGCGAGAGGAACGGGTTGGCCGTTGCGAACCACAGCGCGATACCGGTACCGATGATGAACGCGGCGTCGATCAGACCGGCCAGCAGGAACATCTTGGTCTGGAGTTCACCCATGAGCTCGGGCTGGCGTGCGGCCGACTCGAGGTACTTGCTGCCCATGATGCCGATGCCGATACATGCGCCCACAGCGCCCAGACCGATGATCAGGCCGGCGGCCAGTGCAACAAAGCTAATAACTTCCATGATGACTCCTAGAGGACTTTGGTTGAAGAGAAAAGAAAAAACGGAAAACTAAAAAGAGCGGATCAGTGGTGATCGTGCGCCTGGCCCACGTACACCAGCGCCAGCATCATGAACACGAAGGCCTGCAGCGTGATGATCAGGATGTGGAAGATGGCCCACGCAGTGCCCGCGACGACATGGCCGAGCGCCAGGAACACGCCCGTGGCCGACAGCGTCCAGGCGCCGCCCATCAGCGCGATGAGCAGGAAGATCAGTTCGCCGGCGTACATGTTGCCGAACAGACGCATGCCGTGCGACACGGTCTTGGCGATGAACTCGATCAGTTGCATCGCGAAGTTGAAGGGATAGAGCGCCCAATGGTTGCCGAAGGGCGCAGTGAACAGCTCATGAATCCAGCCGCCCAGGCCCTTGATCTTGACGTTGTAGTACAGGCAGATCAGCAGCACCGAGACCGACATGCCCATCGCCACCGAGAGGTCGGCCGTGGGAACCACGCGCAGGTAGGCATGGTGCGGATCGCCGTGGATCAGGCCCCAGATCCAGGGCAGCAGATCGACGGGCAGCAAGTCCATCGCGTTGAGCATGAAGATCCACACGAAGATCGTGAGCGCCAGGGGTGCCACGAACTTGCGGCTGTTGGCGTTATGGACGATGCCCTTGGCCTGCTGGTCGACCACTTCGACCAGGATTTCGACCGCGGCCTGGAAACGACCGGGCACACCCGAAGTGGCCTTGCGCGCAGCCGACCACAGCACCCAGCAGCCCAGCACGCCGAGCAGGATCGAGAAGAACAGGGAGTCGAAGTTGAAGACCGAGAAGTCGGCGACACCTGCCGGCTTGGAGCTCTGAAGATGCGTCAAGTGGTGAACGATGTATTCACCAGCGGTCTGACCATGTTCCGCAGCGTTTTCAGCAGCCATCCGTTACTCGTCTTTAAGTTTCAAGCGCCGGGGAGCCAGCATCACTGCCACCCACGCCGCCTTCATTGTCACCACCAGGCCGACCAGCATCGCCGGCCAGCTCAGCGCCGTTACCAACCTTGGCGCGGCGATCAGCATCGCCACCGTCAAGGCCATCTTGACCATTTCCCACAAGAAGAATCCGAACACCGCAGTGCCCGGATTCAGGGAAGAGAACCTCCCGGTGAGTCCCCGCGCGAACACCGCAGCGGGAATGACCACTGCCAGTGCGCCGTATCCGGCGGACCACCCCAGATTTTGCCTCCCTGTCAGGCCCCAGGCGGCCAACGCCACCAGCAGCCCCGCTCCGATCTGAACCGCGATCACGCGCCAGGGCGAGATCGACGGTTTCTTTTCGCGCAGCCGCTGGGCCTCTTCGGCGGTCAACGGCTTGAAGTCAGCATCCGGGTCTCGAGCGTCCTCTCGGACTTCCCTCTCTCTCACATCGCGGGCGATTGTTTTCATTTCGAATGAAGCCCGGATGACGACCCAGAATTTCTACAAAGCCATTGATTATAAGTAAAAACCCATGCCTCTCCGCCATGTTCCGGGCCGAGCTCGCAAAACATCCTTGCCCCGCGCTGCGGCAAGCGCGCAGCGCTTGGAAAGCAAGGGAGAGCCCCCACCATAATCTCTTATGCATCCGATCGCCGCCGCTCTCCCCGACTCTCTCTGCTATCTCGACGGTACCTACGCGCCGCTTCGCGACACCAAGGTCAGCGTGCTCGACCGCGGCTTCATCTTCGGCGACGGCGTCTATGAAGTGGTGCCGGTCTACGGCGGCGTGCCTTTCTGCTTCGAGGAACACATGGCGCGGCTCGATCGCTCGCTGGGCGAACTGCGCATCGCCAATCCGTTGACGCATGCGCAATGGCGCGCGATCGCGATGCACCTCGTCGAGGCCAGCCCGCCTTCCGAGCGCGCGGCCGTGCAGGCAATCTACATCCAGGTCACGCGCGGCGTTGCCCCGCGCGAGCATGCGATGGTGCAGGGCCTCGTGCCCACCGTCTTCGTCATGCTGAACCCGATGAAGCCGGTGTCCGACGCGATGCGCGTCAAGGGCGTCGCGTGCGTGAGCGCGCACGACTTCCGCTGGCAGAAGGCCCACATCAAGAGCACCAGCCTGCTGGGCGCGGTGCTGGCGCGGCAGATCAGCGTCGAGGCCGGCGCGGCCGAGACCATCATGTTCCGCGGCGACTGGCTCAGCGAGGCATCGTCGAGCAACGTCTGGATGGTGAAGGATGGCGCGGTCTACGGACCGCCTAAGGACGAGCTGGTGCTGACCGGCATCCGCTACGGCCTGATCGAGCGCATCAGCGCAGAGGCGAACATCCCCTTCTCGCTGCGCCGCATCGCACGCGATGAAGTCTTCGGCGCCGACGAACTGCTGCTGTCTTCGGCCAGCAAGGAAGTGCTGCCGGTGGTCACGCTCGATGGCCAATCGATCGGCAACGGCCGTCCCGGCGCGGTCTTCCAGGCACTGCATGCCGGCTACCAGAGGGCCATCGAGCGCAGCGTGCAAGATCAAGGAGTCCACGCATGAGCACAGCCCCCGACACCCCGCCGATCGACGCGCGCAAGGAGTCGCTGATCGAGTACCCCTCGCAGTTTCCGATCAAGGTCATGGGCGTCAAGGCCGATGGCTTCGTGCACGCGGTCACGCTGATCGCCGAGCAGTTCGATCCGAACTTCGACGCCAGCACCATCGAACTGCGCAACAGCAAGGCCGGCAACTACCTGGGCGTGACCATCACCGTCACCGCCACCAGCCGCGAGCAGCTCGACGCCATCTACATGGCGCTGTCCGCGCATCCGATGGTCAAGGTGGTGCTCTGAGCACAGCGCTCGAAGCCGTGTGGCTCGGCCGCGTCGCCTACGCGCCGACCTACGCGGCGATGCAGCAGGCGACACGGGAGCGCACGCCGGACACGCCCGATGCGCTCTGGGTCTGCGAGCATCCTCCGGTCTACACCCAGGGCTTGGCCGGCAAAGCCGACCACGTGCTGAACCCCGGCGACATCCCGATCGTGCAGACCGACCGCGGCGGCCAGGTGACCTACCACGGCCCCGGCCAAGTGGTGGCCTATCCGCTGGTCGACCTGCGGCGCGCCGGCTACTACGTGAAGGAATACGTCTATCGCATCGAGGAGTCGGTGCTCCGCACGCTGGCGCACTTCGGCGTCACCGGCCACCGCGTGGGCGGGGCGCCGGGCATCTATGTGCGGCTCGACGATCCGTTCTCGCATGCCGCGCTGACCGGCCCGATGCATCCCGCCGACCCGTTCCGCGGCCTCGGCAAGATCGCCGCGCTGGGCATCAAGGTCAGCCGCCACTGCACCTACCACGGCGTCGCGCTCAACGTCGCGATGGATCTGGAACCCTTCTCGCGCATCAACCCCTGCGGCTACGCAGGGCTCGAAACCGTCGATCTTTCTACAATCGGCGTTCAAACAACCTGGGACGAAGCCGCGCAGGTGCTGGCCAACAAGCTGGCCGCCTACCTCGCGCCTTGAGCCCCACTCAAGAGAAGCCATGAGCACCCCCGAAGTCGTCCGCGATGCCCAAGGTCCCGACAGCTACAACCCCTTGGCCAAGCAGAAGGCCGCGGCCAAGCTGTCGCGCATCCCGGTCAAGGTGATCCAGCAGGGCGAAGCGCTCAAGAAGCCCGACTGGATCCGCGTCAAGGCCGGCAGCCCGACCACCCGCTTCTACGAGATCAAGCAGATCCTGCGCGAGAGCAACCTCCACACGGTGTGCGAGGAAGCCTCCTGCCCCAACATCGGCGAGTGCTTCGGCAACGGCACGGCCACCTTCATGATCATGGGCGACAAGTGCACGCGGCGCTGCCCCTTCTGCGACGTCGGCCACGGCCGGCCCGATCCACTGGACAAGGACGAGCCGCTGAACCTCGCGAAGACCATTGCCAAGCTGCGCCTCAAGTACGTGGTGATCACCAGCGTCGACCGCGACGACCTGCGCGATGGCGGCAGCCAGCACTTCGTCGACTGCATCCGCAACATCCGCGAGCTCTCGCCGCAAACGCAGATCGAGATCCTGGTGCCCGATTTCCGCGGCCGCGACGACCGCGCGCTCGAGATCCTCAAGGCCGCGCCGCCCGATGTGATGAACCACAACCTCGAGACCGCGCCGCGCCTCTACAAGGAAGCGCGCCCCGGCAGCGACTACCAGTTCAGCCTCAATCTCTTGAAAAAGTTCAAGGCCCTGCATCCCGAGGTGCCGACCAAGAGCGGCATCATGGTCGGCCTCGGGGAGACCGACGAAGAGATCCTGCAGGTGATGCGCGACATGCGCGCGCACGACATCGACATGCTGACCATCGGCCAGTACCTCGCGCCCAGCAGCAGCCACCTGCCGGTGCGCCGCTACGTGCATCCCGACACCTTCAAGATGTTCGAGGAAGAGGCCTACAAGATGGGCTTCAGCCATGCCGCCGTGGGCGCGATGGTGCGCAGCAGCTACCACGCCGACCAGCAGGCGCACGCGGCCGGCGTCTAGGCCTCGACCGGAAGCCTGCTCGGGGCTTCAGCGCGCGAGCGCATTCGCCACTGCCGGCAGGTGCCTTGCGCACTCGGCCTGCTCAACGTAAAAAACCACTGCGGATTCTCGTGGCGCAAGCAGATCGCGTGCGTCGCGCCCCTGTGCGTGTAACTCTTTTTTGTTCATTTGACAGGCCTTGAAGGCTGCGCCTTCACCCGCGCCGCCCAGGCGTGAACTTGTGCGCGAAAAAGCCTTCTCGTCGAATGTGAATTTTTCACATTGTTGACATACAGTCACGTTTTTGAATTTCTGGGCGCTCGAAGGGATTGGCCTCCATGCATCAGTTTCTGGAACTGCCGTCGGCTGCATTCACGCTGCCAAGCCGGCGTGCGCGCTGCAATGCGCGAATGCAATCGCGTGGCTTCACCCTGATCGAGTTGATGGTGACGGTGGCGATCGTCGCGATCCTGGCCGCGATCGCCTATCCCTCGTACACCAATTACATCGTTCGTTCTAATCGATCGGCTGCCCAGGGCTACATGCTCGAGCTCAGCAACCTGGAGCAGCGCTACCTCTTGGACGCGCGGAGCTACGCCCCGGATCTGGCTGCGTTGAACTATCCACCGCCGTCGAACGTGTCGTCCAACTACTCGTTCACAGCGGTCCCCAAAGCCGGCACGACACCGCCGGGATTCACGATCACCGCCACGCCGATCGGTAGTCAGCTGGCCAGGGACACCGCCTGCGCGACGCTGACCATCGACGAAGCGGGAGCGAAGGGCGCGTCGACTGGAGCTGCGGGATGCTGGTAGGCCGTCGCCGCACGCGCCGCCACGTCCGCGGCTTCACCCTGATCGAACTGGTCACCGTGATCACGGTGATGGGCGTTCTCGCTGCGCTTGCGCTGCCCTCGTTTCGCGCCTTCGTTGCGAACCAGCGCATCCGCAACGTTTCCTTCGACTTGATGGCGGCGCTCACGCTTGCTCGCAGCGAGGCCGTGACCCGCAATCGCAGCGTCGATCTGGCGAAGACAGGCAGCGCCTGGGACGAAGGCTGGGAAGTGAAGGACAGCGTCAACGTCTTCCACAGCCAGCAGGCCTACAAGAACCTCGCCATCAGCGACTCGAGCGACCTGGACGTCATCACCTATGGCAAGGACGGCCGCACCGTGACCACGAGCACCAAGTTCACCATCGCGCCGCCGGCCACCATGGCAGGCGTCAATTCGCGCTGCATCTCCATTGGGCTGAGCGGCCTCCCGAGCAGCAGCATGGGGGCCTGCTAGATGGCGCCGCGGATTCCGGCTCGCGCGCGTCGCATGGCCGCCCCCCAGCATGGGGTCGCACTGATCGAAGTCCTGATCACGCTCGTGATCCTGCTCTTCGGGTTGCTCGGCCTGGCAGGCGTGAGCAGCCGCGCCAACGTTGCCGAGATGGAGGCCTACCAGCGGATCAAGGCCCTGCAGCTCGTGCAGGACATGGCCGATCGTCTCAATGCGAACCGGAAGGTCGCGAGCTGCTATTCGAATGGCGCCACGGGCGTGCAGTTGAGCGCGACCAGCACCACCGTGCCGACCTGCACCGCCGGCAACGTGCAGCAGCAAACCCAGGCTGCTGCCGATCTCACGGCCTGGAAGGATTTGATCAGTGGCCAAGCCGAAACCCAGTCGGGCGCCAAGCTCGGCGCCATGATCGGAGCGATCGGCTGCGTGACCCTCGACGACGCCGCCAACAACATCTATCTGATCGCCGTCTCGTGGCAAGGCCTGGCCAAGACGGCCGCGCCGACCCTGGCCGACGGCAGCACCGCCTTTCCTTGCGGCAACGGAGCCTACGGCGACGAAAAACTGCACCGGGTGGTCACGACCAAGGTGCGGATCGGGGCGTTGTCGTGAGAGCGCGCATGCATTCCGGCTACCGGCGGCACAACCGCGGCTTCACGCTGGTCGAGCTGATGGTGGCCATCACGCTCGGCCTGTTCCTGATGATCGGCCTGATCAGCCTGCTGGTCTCGACCGTGAGCTCGCGCACCGAGCTCGACAAGACCGGGCGCCAGATCGAGAACGGCCGCTACGCACTCCAACTGCTCAGCGAAGACATCCAGATGGCCGGTTTCGTCGGCGCTTCCTCGAGCACCGCTTTCGCGACAGTGGCGCCGGTGGCCTGCCCCACGAACATCGCCGCCCTCGGCTACTTCGCAATGACGAGCCCGGGCACCTCCACCGTTCCCTTGCCGGTCTACGGGCTGAGCAGCACGCCGAGCTGCATCAGCAATGTCATGGCGGGCACCGCGATGCTGATCGTCACGCGCGTCAGCACCAACGCCGTGACTCCCGCATCGGCCGTCGCGGCCGAGGCCTACCTGCAGGTTTCCACCTGCTCGAACGACACGCTGCCCTTTGCGGCTGCAGCCGGCGCCTCCGCGGCCAGCTTTCCGCTGATGCAGAAGGACTGCCTGCCCAGCGCCCTTGCGCCGCTGCGCAAGATCGTGCAGCACGTGTACTTCGTGAGCACCTGCAATGTGTGCGGCACCGACACCATCCCCACCCTCAAGATGGCCGAGTACCTGAACGGCGAGATGAAGATCACCCCGCTGGTCGAAGGCATCGAGAACCTGCAGCTCGACTACGGAATCGACATGGACGCCAACGGCTCCCCGGACTGCTACACCAGCAATCCGGCCAGCCCGCCGGCGTCGGAAATTGCCGTCGCCGTATGCCCGCAAACCACGCCGGCCTACGACTGGACCGCGGCGCTGGCCAACTGGGCCAACGTGATGGCCATTCGCATCCACGTGCTGGCGCGCAACACCGAGCCGAGCGGCGGCTGGACGGACGCCAGAACCTACGACATGGGCCTGGCCGTGCCGACCGCAGGCCCCTTCAACGACCGCATCAAGCGGCACGTCTACAGCACGGTCGCGCGCCTGTACAACAGCTCGGGCCAGAGGGAAACACCATGAACCGCTTCAGGCGCAGCGCCGCGCCGCGTACTCAGGCAGGCGCCACCTTGCTGGTCTCGATGATCTTTCTGATGGTGATCACGCTGATCGTCGTTTCGTCCATCAAGGCCGTCAACGTCAACACCAAGCTGGTCGGCAACATGCAGACCCAGAAGGAGGCCGGCGCGGCCGCGCAGCAGGCGATCGAAAGCACGATCAGCGCCGACTTCACCTCGCTGCCGACGCCCAGCACCCCGGTGATCGACATCAACAACAGCGGCCAGGCCGGCTCGGCCTACACCGTTGTCGTGCCGGCGCCGCTTTGTACCGGCGTCAAGCCGATCAAGCTGAGCGAGCTGGACGCCACCAACACGGACGACCAGCCCTGCTATGCCAGCGGCGCGGCGCAGAACACGGGCATCGTCGGCTCGGGCGCGGGCGGCAATTCGCTGTGCTCGCACTCGAACTGGGAAGTCAATGCCACCGCCACGCCGCCCGGGAGCACGGAGCCGGCCCCGACCGTGCACCAGGGCATCGCCGTGCGCGTGGCCGTTGGCGCCGCATGCTGATCAATCAGGAGTAGGACCGATGCGCCCCTCGCAATTTTCACAACTGGGTGCCTTGGCCCTGCTGACGCTGGCCAGCGCCGCGGTGCGGGCCGAGGACATCGACATCTACCAGGGCACGTCCGGCGGCGGCGCCCCGAACATGCTGATTATTCTCGACAACGCCGCGGCGGCCAGTGCGAGCTCGAGCTTCACATGCCCATCCCTGACGGTCAACGACCCGAACAAGAATCTCGGCTTCGAACAATGCGGCCTGCACAGCGCGGTCTCCAAGATCGGGACCAACGCAGCACTCAACGGCAACATCAATCTGGGCTTGATGTACTTCCCCGGGGGCCCCACCGACGGGGGCACCTTCGTCCTGCCCCCGCCATCGCCGGCGCCCGACTCGCTGCGTCTCATGAACGGCACCAGCTCCGGCAACGAGGGCGTCGGCGAGATGCTCCGGCGCATCGAGGCGCTGAGTCTCAACAAGGACAAGGGCAACAACAACCAGATCGCGCAGGCGATGCAGGAAGCCTGGGCCTTCTACCAGGGCAAGACCGGCCTCTCGGGCACCAGGTACCCGGGGCTGGCGAACCAGCAAGCCTGCGGCAAGAACTTCGTTCTCTACATCACGCTCGCCACCAACAACCAGAAACCGCAGGACAGCGGCACCCGGGGCGGCACGGCCTTGCAGGCCGCAGCAGGCTTGAGCGCACTCCCTGCGCAATTGAATCTGTCGCCCTGGCCGTCGGCCTCCGGCAAGTACCGCAGCGACTATGCGGACGAATGGGCGAACTTCATGTACACGGGCAGCTCGCCCAATCTTGCGACGACGTACCCGGGGATCACGACCTACACCATCATCCTCAGGGATGGCAGCAACCCCGACTACGAACAGCTCATGGTCAGCATGGCCGAGCGGGGCGGCGGCAAGTATTTCCCGGTGGAGCTCGGAGACGTCCAGGGCCTGATCGACGCCATCGTCCAGATCTTCAACGAGGTTCAGGCCGTCAACAGCGTGTTCGCGGCGCCGGTGCTGCCGGTGAGCGCCAACACGCAAGGCACCTACCTCAACCAGATCTACATGGGCATGTTCCGCCCCGATGGCGACGTCAACCCGCGATGGCAGGGCAACCTCAAGCAATACCAGTTCGGCGTCGACATCACCGACCCGACGGCGCCGCAGTTGTTCCTGGCCGACGCCTCCTGGGGGAAGTACTCGATCGGCACCAACGCCAACCGGGCACTGAGCGCAGCGGGCACGGGCTTCATCTCGCCCTCGGCAGTGAGCTTCTGGACCTCCAAGTCCATCGCTTCCCTGCCCGACTCCAAAGGCGGCTTCTGGCTCAACGCCTTCAAGGAGCAAGGCGCCAAGGACGGGTACGACTGGGAGGATGGACAGGTCGTCGAGAAGGGTGGCGTCGGGCAACAGATTCGGCTCAAGTACCTGACGGACAGCTATTCGGCCACCGCGGCCGTCACCGCGCCCACCACCGCGCGCAACGTATTCACCTGCATCGGCACCGGTTGCAGCGCCAACGCGGCCTTGAGCACGATGCCCTTCAAGGCCGACAACACGAATCTCAGCGCGACCGCCCTGGGCATCACGGACAGCAAGCTGACCCCGGCCAACCTGATCAACTGGGTACGCGGGGAAGACACCTACGCGGCCGGCGACACCGCAGCGGGCCGCGAATCGAGCAGCCCGCCCGACGCCAGCATCAAGATCCGCGGCTCCGTCCACGGCGACGTCCTGCATTCGCGCCCCGCGGTGATCAACTACGGCGGCACGACCGGCGTGGTGGTGTTCTACGGCGCCAACGACGGCATGTTCCGCGCCATCAACGGCAACCAGCCGAACAACCCCACCGACACCAGCAAGCCCAAGGGCAACTGCACGGTGTCGTCGACCTGCGCCCTCACCATGAAGGACGCGACCGGCGCCACCACCAGCATCCCGCCGGGCGGCGAATTGTGGAGCTTCGTGCCCTCGGAGTTCTACCCGGGCCTGCAGCGGCTCTACGAAAACAGTCCGACCCTGAAGCTGGGCACCTTGACCACCGGCACCCCGAAGAACTACTTCTTCGACGGCGCACCCAGCGTCTACCAGAACAGCGCCACCGGGAAGGCCTATATCTTCCTCTCGGCGCGTCGCGGCGGCCGCCTGCTCTATGCGCTCGACGTGAGCGATCCCACGAACCCCAAGTTCATGTGGAAGCGCAGCAATGCGAGCACAGGCTTCGCGGAACTCGGGCAGACATGGTCGCAGCCGAAGGTGGCGATGATCAAGGGCCATGCCAACCCGGTGCTGATCTTCGGTGCGGGCTACGACACCAACGAGGATGTCGAGCCGCCCAACGCCGATACCATGGGCCGCGGGATCTTCATCGTCGACGCGGTGACCGGCAACGTGCTGTGGCAGGCCGGCCCGGGCGGCGCCGGCAGCAGCTGCACGGGCAACCCTTGCAAGCTGGCCGAGATGACTTATTCGATCCCCGCCGACGTCACGCTGGTGGATCGCGACTTCGATGGCCTCATCGACCGGCTCTATGCGGCCGATACCGGCGGCAACATCTGGCGCGTGGACCTGCAGCCCACAGGCAGCGGCGACATGAGCACTTGGCAGGCCACCCACTTCGCCGCTCTGGGCGGAAGCGCCACCAGCGCCACCAAGCGCAAGTTCTTCTTTCCGCCGGACGTGGTGCTGACGAAGATGTACGACGTGGTGCTCGACATCACCGGTGACCGGGAGCACCCGCTGCTGTCCCACAAGGAGGCCACCGGCATCGTGAACCGCTTCTACATGATCAAGGACACCAAGGTCGGCATGAGCGCGAGCGGCTGGACGACGGTGCGCGACGACACCAGCAGCAGCGCCGACCTCGCGCCGGCGGCGCTGTTCAAGGCCACCAACACGATTCCGTACGACGGCTCGCTGAACGGTTTCTACGTCACCCTGGCCGGGGCTGGAGAAAAAGGCGTGAACGCGCCGACGACCGTCGGCGGCCTGGTCTACTTCGGCACCAACCAGCCCATCGTTCCCAGCGCCACCACCTGCCAGGCCAATCTCGGCACGGCACGCAGCTACTCGGTGAACTTCCTCACCGGCGCTTCGAGCTTCCGTGTGCTCGATGGCGGCGGGCTGGCGCCCTCGCCCGTGTTCGGCATCGTCACGGTCAACGTCGGCGGCACGGACCGCCAGCTGCCCTTCCTGATCGGCGGCGGCGGCGGCTCCGGCGCCGACGGCAAGTCCGGCCTGGGGGCGCAAAAGCCGGTCATCCCGATCAAGAACGTGCGCAAGCGGACCTACTGGTATCGAGAGACGGACGCCCGCTGAGGCGGCGGATGCCGAAGCCGGCATCCGATCCCTGGCCGCCAGGACTTCGGTATCCTGTGCGTGCCACATCCTTCTCACCACGTATGACCGACTTCCATGCGGCGATGGACCGCGACTTCGGCGCCATCGCCGAGCTGATCCGCCTTCACGCGCATGAATCGCCCGAGCGGCCCGCGCTGGTCGACGGCACGCGCACGCTGAGCTACGGCGCGCTCGACGCGCTGATGGACCGCATCGCGGCCAGCCTTCAACGCGACGGCCTGCGCGCAGGCGATGCGATCGCGATCTGCGCTGCATCGAGCGTGAACTATGCGGCCGTGTTCCTGGGCGCCCTGCGCGCCGGTGTCGCGGTCGCGCCGCTGGCACCGGGCTCCACCCCCGCCAGCCTGGCGCGGATGATCGAGGACGCCGAGGCGCGCATCCTGTTCGTCGATGCGGCGGCGGCCGAGGTGATCGGCGATGCGGCAGCGGCAGGCGTCCCGCGCATCGCGCTCGACGGCGGCGCGGCCGCTCGCGCGCTCGAAGCCTGGCTCGCGCCGGCCGGTACGCGGCCCGCGGCCGTCGAGCCGCAGCCCGCCTGGCCCTTCAACATCATCTATTCCTCGGGCACCACCGGCGAACCCAAGGGCATCGTGCAGGGCCACGGCATGCGCTGGGCCCATGTGCGGCGCGGCGCGAAGTACGAATACGGGCGCGACACGGTCACGCTGCTGTCGACGCCGCTCTACTCCAACACCACGCTGGTGGTGTTCTTTCCGACCATCGCGTGCGGCGGCTGCGTGATCCTGATGCCGAAGTTCGATGCCGCCGGCTACCTGAAGCTGGCCGAGCAGCATCGCGTGACGCACACGATGCTGGTGCCGGTGCAGTACCAGCGCCTGATGGCGCATCCGGCCTTCGATGCGCACGATCTCTCGAGCTTCCGCTTCAAGTTCAGCACCAGCGCGCCTTTCAATGCGGCCCTCAAGGCCGACGTGCTGAAGCGCTGGCCCGGTGGCCTGATCGAGTTCTACGGCATGACCGAGGGCGGCGGCACCTGCATCCTCGAGGCGCACCTGCACCCGGACAAGCTGCACACGGTCGGCCAGCCGGCCGAGGGCAGCGACATCCGCTTGATCGACGAAAGCGGCCGTGAAGTCGCACGCGGCGAGGCCGGCGAAGTGGTGGGCCATTCGGCCGGCATGATGGTCGGCTACCACCGCCAGCCGAAGAAGACGCGCGAAGCCGAGTGGTTCGACCCCGCGGGCAAGCGCTTCATCCGCACCGGCGACGTCGGACGCTTCGACGAAGAGGGCTTCCTCACGCTCTTCGACCGCAAGAAGGACATGATCATCAGCGGCGGCTTCAACATCTACCCGAGTGACCTCGAGACGGTGCTGCGCGGCCATGCGGCGGTGGCCGATGTCGCGGTGGTCGGCGTGCCTTCCGAGCAATGGGGCGAGACGCCGGTGGCCTTCGTGGTGCGGCGCGCGGGCGACGACACGAGCGCCGACGCGCTGCTGCAATGGGCCAACACCCAGCTCGGCAAGACGCAGCGGCTCGCGCGCCTGCAGCTCATCGACGAGCTTCCGCGCAGCGCGATCGGCAAGGTGCTCAAGCGCGAGTTGCGTGAGCGCGATACCACGCGCTGAAGCCGCGCCCGTGCACGGCGGCGGCAACACGCTGCTGTGGGTGCTGGCACTGGTCGCCATCGGGTTCGCGATCGCACGGCCGCGTGCGCCGGCGGACTACCTGCTGCTGATCGACTGGCAGACCATCGGCGCGCTGGCCGGCCTGCTGGTCATCACCCAGGGCGTGGAGAAGAGCGGGATGCTGCAGGCCGCCGCCGCGCGGCTGCTCGCGCGCACCACCGAGCTGCGCACCCTCGTCTTTCTGCTCACCGGGAGCGCGGCGCTGCTCTCGGCGCTGGTCACCAACGACGTGAGCCTGTTCCTCCTGGTGCCGCTCACGCGCGTGCTGGCCGCGCAGGCCCATCTGCCGCTGGCGCGGCTGGTGGTGCTGGAGGCTCTGGCTGTCAACGCGGGCTCGGCGCTCACGCCGATCGGCAATCCGCAGAACCTCTTTCTCTGGCATCGCTCGGGCGAGAGCTTCGCCGGCTTCATGGGCATGATGGCCCCGACCGTGGCCCTGATGCTGTTCTGGCTCTTCCTCGCCATCCGCTTCCTGGTGCCGCGCGCGCCGATCCTGCTCAAGCCGGCCGGCGACGAGGCGCCGATGCAGCCGCGGCTGCTCGCGCTGTCGGGGCTGCTCTTCGTCGGCTTCGTGATCGCGCTCGATCGCCATTGGCTCGCGGCCGGGCTGGCCGTCGTGTTCGGCGCCTTCCTGCTGCTGCGCCCGCGCGTGCTGCTGGGCGTCGACTGGGCGCTGCTCGCGATCATCGCGCTGATGTTCGTCGACCTGCGGCAGCTGGCCGAGCTGCCCGCGGTCGCGTCGCTGCTGGGCCAATGGACCATCGGCGAAGGCTGGCGCGCCTACCTCGCCGCGATCGCCACGTCGCAGTTCATCAGCAACGTGCCCGCGGCCATCCTGCTGGAGCGCTACGTGCACGACCTGCCGGCGCTGGCGGCCGGCGTGAGCGTCGGCGGCTTCGGCTGCGTGCTGGGATCGCTGGCCAACCTGATCGCGCTCAGGCTGGCCAGGGTGCCGCACGGGCTGCGCGAGTTCCATCGCATCAGCATTCCCTTCCTGCTGGTCTGCGCCGCCTCGGCGCTGCTGCTGCGCCTGGGGTGACAGGCGCGCGCGGGCCGAGGACAATCGGCGCCCTCCCATGCACTTCGACAGCACGTCCCCGTCGCCTCCGCACGGTCTTTCGCTGCGGCGCTACGGCGCCTCGCGCGGCAGCCACGCGCACGAGCACTTCCAGGTGCTGGTGGGGCTCGATGGCGTGCTGGACCTGGAGGTCGAGGGGCGCGGCCGACGTGTCGGCGCCGGCGAGGGCTGGGTGGTGACGCCCGGCGAGCGCCACGACTTCGAATCGCGCACCGGCAGCCGCTGCCTCGTGCTCGACACCACGCAGGACCTGTGGGCGCAGTGTGCGGGACGCTCGCCGATGGCACCACAGCTGCTGTCGCTGGCGCGCTACCTGGCACTGTGCGTGACGCAGGATTCGCCGCCCGCGACGGCGCTGCATCACGCGCCGGCGCTGCTGCTGGAAGCCTGGGGCCCCATCGTTGCGAACGGCCGCCGGCGCGCCATCGACTGGCCGGCCCTTGCCGCGTGGGCGCAGGCGCGCTGGCATCGGCCCTTGAGCGTCGCCGACCTCGCAGCGGTCGCGTGCCTGAGCCCCAGCCAGTTCGCCCAGCGCTGCCGCGACGAGCAGGGCGTCGCTGCGATGCAATGGCTGAGAAGCCAGCGACTGCTGCAGGCGCGGCAGCTGCGCAGCGGCGGCATGAGCGTCGCGGAGACCGCGCGCCGCACGGGTTACCGCTCGCCTTCGGCGCTCACCGCTGCATTGCGAAAGAGCTGAAGACCGTTGTCTCTCGACGACGGCCCGTCGTTGCGCGACGAGCCTGCCGCGTAAGCTCGACGAATGTCCGCCACGCTGTACGCCCTCGCCGCCATCGCCCTCTGGGGCACGCTCGCCTCGCTGGGCACTTCACTCTCGCACCTGCCGCCCTTCCTGCTGACCGGGCTCGCGCTGATGATCGGCAGCGTCATGAGCTGGCCGGCCGTGCTGCGCGACCGCCGGGCCTGGGCCGTGCCGGCGCGCACGCTGGCGCTGGGCGTCTACGGGCTGTTCGGCTTTCACTTCCTGCTCTTCATCGCGCTGCGGCACGCGCCACCGGTGGAGGCCAACCTGGTCAACTACCTGTGGCCGCTCTTCATGGTCGTGCTGGCGCCGGCGCTGCTGCCGGGCGTGTGGCTGCGGCCGCTGCATGTGGTCGCGGCCCTGCTGGGCTTCGCGGGCGCCGCCATCGCGATCCTCGGCACGCGCGGCGCCGGCGCCGCCTCGGCCGGCAGCGCCTACTGGGGCTTCGCGCCGGCCCTGGGCTCAGCCTTCATCTGGGCCAGCTATTCGCTCTGGACCCGGCGCGTGCCCGCGTTCCCGACCGCGGCCATCGGGCTCTTCGGCCTGGTGTCGGGCGCGCTGTCGCTCTTGTGCCATGTCCTGCTGGAGCCGGCCGCGGCGCTGTCCTCTCGCGACTGGCTGCTGGTCGCGCTGTGCGGCCTCGGCCCCCTGGGCGCCGCCTTCTTCCTCTGGGACATGGCGCTCAAGCGCGGCGACGTGCGCCAGATCGGCATCCTGAGCTACATCACGCCGCTGGCCTCGACGGCGCTGCTGCTGGTGGTCACGGCGCGGCCGCTGAGCTGGACCATCGCGTTCGCGGCGGCCCTGATCATCTCCGCGGCGGTGATGGGGTCACGCGCCCGGTAGGCAGGTCAATCAGAGACCTTGAGCACCAGCTTGCCGAAGTTCTGGCCGGTGAACAGGCGCGTCAGCGCCTCGGGGAAGGTGTCGATGCCTTCGACCACGTCCTCGCGGCTCTTCATGCGGCCATCCTTCAGGTACACCGCCATCTCGGCTACCGCCTCGTGGTAGCGATCGGCATAGTCGAACACCACCATGCCCTGCATGCGCGCCCGGTTCACCAGCAGGCTCAGGTAGTTCTTCGGGCCCTGCGCGGGTGCGCTGTTGGCGTTGTTGTACTGGCTGATCGCGCCGCAGATGATGATGCGCGCGCCGCGCGCGAGCCGCGCCAGAGCGGCATCGAGGATCTCGCCGCCAACGTTGTCGAAGTAGATGTCGATGCCCTTGGGACAATGGGCCTTGAGGCCATCGCGCACCGCCGAGGGGCCGGCCTTGTAGTCGATGCAGGCATCGAAGCCGAGCTCCTTCACCACCCAGTCGCACTTCTCCTGGCCGCCGGCGATGCCGACGGCGCGGCAGCCCTTGATCTTCGCGAGCTGGCCCACGGTCTGGCCGACCGCGCCGGCGGCGCCCGAGACGACGACCGTCTCGCCCGGCTTCGGCTGGCCGATGTCCATCAGGCCGAAGTAGCCGGTCATGCCCGGCATGCCGAGCACGTTGAGCCATTGCGTGATCGAGCCGGCGCGCAGGTCGATCTTGGTGAGCCCGTTGCGCTTGATGTCCTCCTGCGGAATCACGATGTATTCCTGCACGCCCAGCGTGCCGTAGACCGTGTCGCCGACCGCGAAGGCCGGGTTGCGCGAGGCGATCACGCGGCCGACGCCGCCGGCGCGCATGACGGCGCCGATCTCGACCGGCGCGATGTAGCTCTTGCCCTCGTTCATCCAGCCGCGCATCGCGGGGTCGAGCGAGAGCGACAGGGTCTTGACCAGGACGCCGCCATCGGCCGGCTCGCCGACCGGCTCGGTCGTGAACTGCCAGTTGTCGCGCGTGGCCGCGCCTTCGGGGCGCTTGGCGAGTCGGACCTGGTGGTTGGTGAGGGTGCTGCTCATGTGCGTGTCTCCTGCATGCGGGGTATACGGGGAGCGCATCGTAGTCCCGCCCGGCTCGCGCACCGGTAGCGCAGGCGACAAGGCCCGGCCGTTCAGAACGGGTAGTGCCGCGGCGTGGTCTGCACCGTGATCCAGCGCAGCTCGGTGAAGGCTTCCACGCCGGCCTTGCCGCCGAAGCGGCCATAGCCCGAGGCCTTGACGCCACCGAAGGGCATCTGCGCCTCGTCGTGCACCGTGGGCCCGTTCACATGGCAGATGCCGGCCTCGATGCGGCGTGCCACGTTCCAGGCCCGCGCGACGTCGCGGCCGAACACGGCCGAGGAGAGGCCGAACTCGTTGTCGTTGGCCGTGGTGACCGCCTCCTCGACGCCGCGCACGCGCACCACCGCCTTCACTGGGCCGAAGGATTCCTCGCGGTAGATCCGCATCGCAGGCGTCACATGGTCGAGCACCGTGGCCGGCATCAGCGTGCTGTCGGCGCGGCCGCCGCAGACCAGCGTGGCGCCCTTGGCAAGCGCGTCGTCGATGAGCGCGTTGCAGCGCGCCACCGTGCTGCGGTCGACCACCGAGCCGAGCACCACCGGCCCTTCGCGCGGATCGCCCAGCGGCAGGCTTTGCGCCTTGGCCGCGAACGTGGCGACGAACTCGTCGGCGACGGCCGCATCGACCACGATGCGCTCGGTCGACATGCAGATCTGGCCCGAGTTGGCAAAAGCGCCGAAGGCGGCCGCGTTCACCGCCGCACCGATGTCGGCATCGTCCAACACCACCAGCGGCGCCTTGCCGCCGAGTTCGAGCACCACTGGCTTCAGGTATTTGGCGCAGGTCTGCGCGATGATCCGGCCGACCTTGGTCGAGCCGGTGAAGTTGACGCGCCGCACCGCCGGATGCGCGACCATGGCTTCGACCACGGCGCCCGCGTCGGCCGGCGCGTTGGTGACGAAATTCAGCACGCCGGGCGGCAGGGCGGCTTCGTTGAGCGCCTCGACGATCAGCGCATGCGTCTGCGGGCACAGCTCCGAGCCCTTCAGCACCACCGTGTTGCCGCAGGCCAGCGGCGTCGCAATGGCGCGCACGCCGAGGATCACCGGCGCGTTCCACGGCGCGATGCCGATCACCACGCCGGCCGCCTGACGCACGCCCATGGCCAGGCTCCCCGGCACGTCCGAGGGGATGACTTCGCCGCCGATCTGCGTGGTCAGTGCGGCGGCCTCGACCAGGATGCCGCCCGCGAGATGCACGTTGAAGCCGGCCCACATGGCCGAGGCGCCGGTCTCGCGCGCCATGGCCTGCACGAACGCCTCGGTGCGCGCCTCGAGCGCCTGCGCCGCCTTCAGCAGCAGCGCGCGGCGCTGGCCGGGGCCGGTCTGCGACCAGCTGGCAAAGGCCTGCGCCGCAGCATCGACCGCGGCGATCGCATCCGCGGGCGTGGCCGCGGGCGCGACGGTGGCGACGCTGTCGTCCAGCGGGTTGCGGCGCTCGAAAGTGGCGCCGCCCTCGGCCGAGCGGCGCTCGCCGTTGACGAGCATGGAAATGGTGGCGGGCATGCGAAGGTCCTCCAGAAAGGAAAGGGGTTTAGGCCACGCCGAGGTAGGCCTGGCGAATCACGTCGGAGTCGAGCAGCGTCTTCGCATCGCCGGAAGCGACGATACGGCCGCGTTCGAGCACGTAGCCGCGGTCGGCCGCCGAAAGCGCCTTGCGCACGTTCTGCTCGACCATCAGCACCGTCACGCCCTGGGCCGCGATGCGGCGCACGATGGCCAGCAGCTCGTCGACCATGCGCGGCGCCAGGCCGAGCGAGGGCTCGTCGAGCATCAGCAGGCGCGGGCCGCTCATCATGGCGCGCGCCACCGCCACCATCTGCTGCTCGCCCCCGCTCATGGTGCCGACCAGCTGCGTGGCGCGTTCCGCGAGGCGCGGAAAGTCGTCGAAGGCGCGCGCCAGGCGCTCGCTGCGCAGCCGCGCGGGCGCGAGCCAGGCGCCGAGCTCGAGGTTCTCGGTCACGCTCATCTGCGGGAAGAGCTGCCGGCCTTCGGCGACCAGCGCGAGGCCCTGGCGCACGCAGGCCGTGGCGTCGTTGGAAGGCAGCGCCGCGCCATCGAGCACGGCCTCGCCCGCGCGCGGCAGCAGCCCGGCGAGCGCCTTGAGCAGCGTGGTCTTGCCCGCGCCGTTGGGGCCCAGCACGACGGTGATGCCGGGCAGCACGCCGATGTCCAGCCCCTGGATGACCTGGAAGCCGTGGTGGCCCGCCGCCAGCCCACGTACGCGCAACTCACTCGCACTCATCGCGCATGCTCCATCTCGTCGCCCAGATAGGCCTCGACCACTTCGGCATTGCGCACCACTTCCGCCGGCGGCCCGTCGGCGATCTTGCGGCCCTGGTGCAGCACCAGCACGCGCTCGACGTAGCGCAGCAGCGTGGTCACCGCATGCTCGATCCAGACGACGGTGAGCCCGTGCGCGTCGCGCAGGCTGCGGATGCGCCGCGCCATCGCATCGACCTCGGCCTCGGTGAGCCCGGCCGCCACTTCGTCGAGCAGCAGCACGCGCGGCCGGGTGCCGAGCGCCATGCCGATCTCGAGCAGGCGCTGCTGCGAAGGCGTGACGTTGGCGGCCATGCGATCGGCCAGCGCGCCGAGCCCCAGCATGTCGAGAATGTCGCCCTCGCTCTTCAACTCCGCGAGCGGCGTGCGGTGGCGTCCCGCGAACTGCATGCCGAAGCGCACGTTGTCGGCCAGCGTCATTTCGGCCATGACGCGCGGCGTCTGGAAGGTGCGCGCGATGCCGTGCGCCGCGTAGTGCTGCGGGCCGCGGCCGGTGAGATCGATGGTGCCCTGCACCAGCAGCTTGCCGGACGTCGGCGCGATCACGCCCGAGATGGCGTTGAAGAAGGTGGTCTTGCCCGCGCCGTTGGGCCCGATGATGCCGACCAGCTCCCCCGCATGCAGCCGCGCGCTGACCGCGTCGACGGCCGTCAGTCCGCCGAAGCGCACGCTGAGCTCGCGTGCTTCGAGCAGAGGAATCACCGCGTCATTCATTTCTCTGCCTTTGCCACAGCGTCGCGAGGCCGTTGGGCAGGTACATCACGCACAGGATCAGCAGGAGCCCCAGCACCATCATGTAGCCGTAGGGCAGTTGCAGCCGCAGCGTCTCGGCCAGCAGGCTGAAGACGATCGCCGCGACGATCGGCCCGCCGATGCTGGCGGCGCCTCCGATCAGCGCGATCAGCACGGTCTGGAAGCCGATGAAGGGGCTGAATACCGCGGCCGGCTCGATGTAGGTCCAGCGCACGGCCATCGCAGCGCCGGCGGCGCCGGCGAAGGCGGCGGTGAGCGCGAAGCCCGTGATCTTGATGCGGCGCGTGTCGACCCCCAGCGTCTGCGCACGCTGCTCGTCGGCGCCGATGCCCGCGAGCGCCAAGCCGAAGCGGCTGCGCCTGACGAGGATCGCCGTCGCGATCGCGGCGCCGGCGATCGCGAGCACCGTGAGGTACACCGTCTCGTTGGCAGGCACCACCGTCAGCACGCGGCCGACCGTGCCCGAGACCTGCTTCTCCACGAAAGTGACGGCATGGCGGATTAGCTCGGTCATGCCGAAGGTCAGCACCGCGAAGTAGGTGCCGCGCAGGTGCAGCACGGCCGCACCCATCGCCACTGCAACCGCGCTCGCCAGCGCCGCGCCGCAGAGGATCACGAGCGGCCAGGGCAGCACGCCCAGCAGCGTCGCGCTGGCGTACGCGCCGAGCCCGAAGAAGGCGGAGGTCGCCAGCGACAGGTAGCGCGTCGCGCCGCAGAACAGCGACCAGCTGGTGGCGAGCGAGATGTACATGAGGCAGCTCAGTGCGACCGCGCTCACGAAGTCCGAAGCCACCCATGGCAGCCCGGCCGCGAGCAGCAGCCCGATGGAGAGCCAGAGCCAGGGCCTGTTGGCGAGCGCGGCCTTCATCGCGAGAACAACCCGTTGGGGCGCCAGATCAGGACGCCGATGAACACCGCATAGGACAGCAGCATCTTGAACGAGGGGCTGGTGAAATGCATGCCCAGCGCCTCGACCACGCCCAGCAGCAGGCCGCCGACCAGGCTGCCCGCGATGCTGCCGAAGCCGCCGAGCGTGATGACGATCAGCGCCGTCACGGTGTAGGGCTCGCCCATCGAGGGCGAAATCTCGTAGGTCATCGACAGCAGCGCGCCGGCCACGCCCGAGAGCCCGAGTCCGATGCCGAACATCAGCGGATGCAGCCGCTTCGTGTTGATGCCCACCAGCTGCGCGCCTACGGGCGACTGCATCAGCGCGCGCACCGCCTTGCCCAGCAGCGTGAACCTGAGCAGCGCGATGAGCACCAGGCTCAGGGCGAGCGCGATGCCGAAGAGCACCAGCTTGTTGGCGGTGAATCGCATGTCCGCGACCTGCACCGGCTCGGCCAGGTAGTCGTAGCCGCGCAGGTCGCCGCCCCAGATCAGGAGCGCCGTGTTCTGCACAAAGAACATCAGGCCGAAACCGACCATCAGGCTGCGCGCCTCGAACACTTCGACGCTGGGCGCGCGCGCCGCGACTTGGCGAAAGCACAGCCGGTGCACCGCCATGCCGATCCCCATCAGCACCACGAAGGCGGCCGGCAGGAAGACGAGCGGCGAGATGCCCCAGGCGGTGTGCGCCCACCAGGTCAGGAAGGCGCCCAGCATCAGGAACTCGCCGTGCGAGATGTTCATGATTCGCATCAGGCCGTACTGCAGGTTCAGCCCGATCGCGACCAGCGCATAGATGCCGCCCGTGATCAAGCCGCCGGCCAGGAGCTCGGCCCATCCGGTAATGGACACGTTATTTCCAGGCCGGCTTCGGCATCAAAGAAGCCGTGGCGCGGTTCTTCGGCCACACCACCTCGAACTCGCCGCCCTGCCATTGCGCCACGGTGCCGGGAATGGAGGCGTTCTCGCTGCCCTCGAAGCGCATCGGCCCGAGGATGGTCCTGAACTCGTTCTTGGCGATCTGCTCGCGCAGCGCCTTGCGATCGAGGCCTGCCTTGGCCACCGCCTGCTGCAGGATCTCGAGGCCGGCCCAGCAATGGCCGCTGGCCCAGCGGTCGGGCTCCTTGCCGAACTTCTTGGTGTGCGCATCGAAATACGCCTTGGCCTCGGGGCTGGTCTTGGCGTTCCACGAGCCCATGCCGATCACGCCCTCGGTGTTGGCCGCCATCACGTTCTTGTAGAGCTGGAAGGCGGTGCCGACGGAAGCGTAGAAATACTTCGGATTGAAGCCCACCTCGCGCGCCTGCCGGCTGGCGAGGATGGTGTCTGGCGGGTAGGTGATGCCGATGAAGGCATCGGGGTTCATGTCCTTCATGGTGCGCAGCACCGGCGCCAGGTCCTTCACGCCGAGCGGGTAGCTCTTGCGCTCCAGCACCTGGATGCTGGTCTTCTTGAGCGCGGCATTCAGCGCGGCGAAGTTCTCCAGCCCGAACAGGTCGTCCATGTAGACGATGGCGATCGTCTTCACGCCGTTCGCGACCAGCATGTCGACCAGCGCGCCCATCATCTTGTCGGGCTGCTGCAGCAGCGAGAAGAAGTACGGCAGCTGCATGTCGATCAGCTTGCGCGAGAGCGCGGTGGGCGCCAGCATCGGATAGCCGAAGCGGTTGGCCAGCGGCGCGACCGCGAAGTTGGCGCCCGAGCCCCAGGGCGGCAGGATGAGGTCGACCTTGTCGCTGCCCATCAGCTTCTCGAAGGTGCGCACGCAAGTCTCGGTCTCGCTGCGGTCGTCGTAGCCGACGAGCTCGATGGGCCGCTTCGCCCCCTTCACCGACAGCCCGCCGGCCGCATTGACCTGCTCGGCCCATAGCAGGTAGTTGGGCTCCTGGCTGACCTGCGCGCCGGCCGCCCAGGGGCCGGTGCGGGCGATGGCATAGCCGATCTTCACCGGCGCACCTTGTGCGAACAGGCGCGGCGCGACGGCGGCGGCTCCGACCGCGGTGGCGGCTTGCTGGATCCAGCGGCGGCGATTGGCATCTGTCATGGCGAGTCTCCTTGCGGGCGTCGATTGCGTCCGATGCCGTGATCGTAGGAAGTGCAACGCCGCGCCGCTGTGCCCGCTGCGCACAAAGCATTTGACGCAGCGCGCACGCCGCTAGTGGTTAACCCGCAAAGCCCGCCAGCCGCAGCCCACCAGACAATAGGCGCATGACCGCATCGCTCCTGCTGTCGACCGACGAAGTCCCGCCGCGCGAGCGCGCGCCGGTCTGGCGCGAATGGGTCTGGCGCCATTTCGGCGGCCTCGATTCCGAGCTCTACGGCGACAGCGAATTCGACGGCCACATCGCGGCCTCGCATGCCGGCGACGTGATCCTCACGCGGCTGGAAGCCAACCGGCACCGCGTGCTGCGCACGCCGCAGATGGCGCGCAGCAGCGAAGCGGCCTACCTCAAGATCGTCGCGCCCTGGCAGGGCTCGGCCGCGGTGACGCAGCGCGGCCGCGAGGCCTCGGTACGCACCGGCGGCTGGACGCTCTACGACACCACCGCCGACTACACGGTGGCCAACCCGGAGCGCAGCGACCACCTGATCGTGATGCTGCCCAAGGACCAGCTGGCGGTGCCCGAGCTGCCGCTGGGCGAGCTGGTGGCGCGCCGCGTCGGCGGCGCGAGCGGCATCTCGCGCGTGGCGCTGGAGACCATGCGCAACACCTACCTCGAGCTGCCCTACATGAGCGAAGCGGCGGCGCGCGGCGCCGGCGAGCTGATCATCCAGCTGGTGCGGCTGTCGCTGATGGAGCTGGCCGGCCAGGAGACGCCGCGCACCCAGCGCGAGGCGCTGAAGGACCGCATCCGCCAGCATGTGGCACAGCATCTGCGCGACCCTTCTCTGTCGATCGACGGCATCGCGCAGGCGCTGCGCTGCAGCAAGCGCCATCTGCACAACGCCTTTGCCGGCGACGAGGACACGCTGGCCGGCTACATCCTGCACCAGCGCCTGGCCTGCTGCATCCGCGACCTGGTGGATCCGGTGAACGCGGCGCGGCCGATCACCGACATCGCGCTGGCCTCGGGCTTCTCCAATCTCTCGCATTTCAGCCGCGTGTTCCGCGAACACACCGGCGGCAGCCCGAGCGAGTTCAGGCGCCAGGCAGCACGGCGCTGACCGCCAGGCCCGGCTGTGCATTGCGCACGCGAAGCGTGCCGCCATGCGCTTCGGCCACCAGGCGGCACAGGTACATGCCGAGACCGACGCCGCCGGTGGCGCGCTGGCGGGCGCTGTCGGTGCGGTAGAAGGGTTCGGTCAGGCGCTCGAGCTGCGCCGGCTCGACGCCAGGCCCGAAATCGCGCACCTCCAGTTCGATGCCGCCCTGCCCCGCCGCGCGCAGCGCGATGTGCGGCGGCTCCGCGGCTTCGGCGCCGTAGCGCAGCGCGTTGTCGAGCAGGTTGCGCACCAGGAGACGGATGCGCAGGCGGTCCAGCGGCAGCACCGGCAGTCTTTCTGCAAGTTCCAGCACGACGTGCCCACCCTCGGGATGTTCGGCCACCAGCTCGCGCAGCAGCGCCGCGAGATCCACCGGCTCGCGCTGCAGCGCCGCATGCGGACTGGCGAGGCGCTCGCTTTCGAGCAGGTCGCTGATCAGGTCGCGCATCTCGGCCAGGTCGCGCAGGAGCGCCGCGCGCTCGGTCTCGCCTTCGGGCGTGGCCGGCAGCAGCTCGGCGTTGAGGCGCGCGCGCGTCAGCGGCGAGCGCAGCTCGTGGCTCAGCGCCAGCAGCAGCGCGCGCTTGGCGTCGAGCATGGCATGGATGTCGTGCGCCATGGTGTTGATGCGCTGGGCCAGGTCGCCCAGCTCGTCGCGCCGGCGCAGCGGGATCGGCTGGTCGAAGGCGCCGCGGCCGAAGCGCTCGGCGCCGGCGCGGATGTCGTCGAGCGGCCGCAGCAGCCTGCGCACATAGACGTACGCGAGCACGATCAGGCCCAGCAGCAGCGCCAGCGTGAACCAGCCGATGCCGTGCGGCTCGCGCTGCCATGGCAGGGTGCCGAGGCCGAAGCTCACGCGGTGGCCGTCGGCGGTGCTGCGCGTGAGCCAGTCGCTGTTGCCGCGCGGGCCGAAGCCGCGCTGCCGGCGCTGGGGATGCGACTCCCAGTTGACTCGCGGGCCTTCGATGCGGATCGAGATCGGCAGCCGCGTCACCATCGCCTCGGCGCGCGCCACATCGGGCGGCGTGCCGAGCTCGGCCACCAACCGGTCCATGTAGTCGGCCACCAGCGGCTGCGCCGCCTCGCGCCAGCCGCTGGAGAAGGCACGCTGCATGCCGCCCAGGAACACGGCCGCCATCGCCATCGCGAGCAGCACGAACACGGTGATCAGCCGCAGCCGCAGCGAATGGCGCCAGCGGTGGCCCCACTGGCGCGGCGTGCCGTGCCTTCGCCTCACGGCCGGCCCTTGCCGACGGCGAGCGTGTAGCCCGCGTTGCGCAGGGTCTTGATGCAGTCCAGCGGCTCCAGCTTCTTGCGCAGCCGGCTCACGACGATGTCGACCGCGCGCGTGTAGAGGTCGGCCTCGTGGCCGCGCAGGCGGTTGAGGATGTCGTCGCGGCTCCAGACCTTGCCGGGCTGGTCGGCCAGCAGCGCCAGCAGTTCGAACTCGGTGCCGGTCAGTTCCACCCGCTCGCCCTGGCGCAGCACCTCGCGCTTGTCGAGATCGATCGACAGGCCTTCGAACACGCGGCGCTGCGTGGCCGCTGCCGGCGCCGGCGCGCGCTGTCGGCGCAGGATGGTCTGCACGCGCGCCACCAGCTCGCGCGGCTCGAAGGGCTTGGGCAGGTAGTCGTCGGCGCCGAGCTCGAGGCCCACCACGCGGTCCATCACCTCGCCGCGCGCGGTCAGCATGACGATCGGGATGTCGCTCTCCTTGCGGATCTCGCGGCACAGCGCAAAGCCGTCCATCTCGGGCAGCATCACGTCGAGGATGGCGGCGTCGTAGCGGCCGGCGCGCAGCTTGGCGAGGCCTTCGCTCGGCCGCGTGGCGCTCTCGAGCGCGCAGTCGAAGCGCGCGAAGTAGCTGGCCAGCGGCGCGGCGAGATGCTCGTCGTCATCGATCAGCAGGATGCGGGGCATTCCACGATTGTGCATACCGGCGAACACAAGGCTGCAGATCAGGCCGGCCGGCATCGGATGGCAGAGCTCACCACGGGTCGGTGCGACCGATGCGCCCGAGGTGCGTGGCGCCGAACTCGCTGCCGTACTTGAGTCCGTAGCCGAGCGCGCGGTCGAAGCCGATGTGTGCGCACCAGATCAGCCCGAGGGCGAGCGCGGCAGGCATGTCGCCGACGAAGCCGAGCGTCAGCAGCGCGACCGGCCCGACGTACGAATGCGCAGTGTTGTAGGCGATGGCGCCCGCGCGCGGCCCGCCGAGGTAGCCAAGGAAGGACAGGTCGGGCAGCAGGAACAGCATGGCGAAGGCGCCCCAGCCCGCGCCCAGTTGGGTGTAGGCGGCCACGGCCGCCGCGAGCACGACGAAGCCCTCGAGGCGCAGCACGATGCGCACGCCGCCCAGCGTGGCGCCGGACGACGAGCCTTCGACCGGGGCCTGCCGGGCCCAGGGCGCGCTCGGCACCCGCGACGCCACGAAGCGCGGCGCAGAGGCTTCAGCCATGACGGCCCCAGCGGCGGCCGCCGCGCTCCATGAACTCGCGCACCTTCTGCTGCTGCGCCGGGTTCAGGTTGTCGAAGAAGTCAGCCGCGGCCGTGATCACTTCGGGGCTGCCGGCCTGGATGGCGGCGGTCTTGTCTTCCACCAGCTTCTTCGCGCGCTCCTGGTCGAGCTTGGCGCCGGCGAACAGGGCACGGAACTCGGCGCGCGGATCGCCGCCGCCGCGCAGCGCTGCACGCTGAGCCTGGATTTTCTCGCTCAGCACCGCGAGCTTCTGCTTCTGCGCGGCATCGAGATCGAGCCTGCTGCCGACGCGCTCGACCATCCTGGCACGGAACTCGGCGCGGTCCTGCTCGGAAGCACCGCTCCAGCCGTGGCGATGACCGCAGCCGACCAGGCTGCCCGCGACCAGCGCCGCGCCGGCCACACCGAAAAGTGAACGTTTGAACCAGGGTTTCATCAGAGTCTTCCTTTTGGACTGATCGGACGTCGATCAGGAAGACTCGATGGTGCGATGGCGCCGCCGCGAAGTCCTTTCGCGCCGGTTTCGCCGTGTTTCGTTTTATTTCGGCAGTGGGGCGGACATGAGCCCCGCCCGGCCGCCCGAAGGGGCTCGCACCGTAGTGCACAGCACGAAGGTGTTACCTGATGAGCGCGGCGCCCGGTTCCTCGGCCTCGAGCACCTGCTGCGCCCAGGCCTCGAGCTTGCTCGTGTCGGCGCGCAGCACCTCCTGCTTGACGGCCAGGATCTGCGACGGGTGCATCGAGAAGCTGCGCAGCCCCATGCCCAGCAGGAGCCGCGTGAACATGACGTCGCCCGCCATCTCGCCGCACACGCTCACGCCCTTGCCCTGGCGCCGGCACTCGGCGATGGTCTCGGCCACCAGGCGCAGTACCGCGGGATGGGCCGGGTCGTAGAGGTGCGCCACCGATTCGTCGGCGCGGTCGATGGCCAGCGTGTACTGGATCAGGTCATTGGTGCCGATCGACAGGAAGTCGAAGTACTTCAGGAAAGTCTTGAGCGTGAGCGCGGCGGCCGGAATCTCGATCATGGCGCCGAGCTTCACGTTGCCGTGCACCACGCCGCGGTTGTCGAGCTCGGCGCGCGCGAAGTCGATCAGCGAGAGCGTCTGGCGGATCTCGCTCGCGTGCGCGAGCATGGGGATCAGGAGATGGATCTCGCCGTGCGCGGCAGCGCGCAGGATGGCGCGCAGCTGGGTCAGGAACATGGCGGGGTCGGCCAGGCTCCAGCGGATCGCGCGCAGGCCCAGCGCCGGATTCAGGTGGCCGTCGTCGCGCACCGACTTGCCGTCCAGCGGCTTGTCGGCGCCGACGTCGATGGTGCGGATCGTGACCGGCATGCCCTGCATGCCCTCGACCGCGCGCTTGTAGGCCTGGTACTGCTCGTCCTCGTCGGGCAGCCGCGTGAGGCGCTGGGCTTCGCGGCCCATGAACAGGAACTCGCTGCGGAACAGGCCGACGCCGACGGCGCCGGCCTTGACGGCACCGAGGGTGTCCTCTGGCATCTCGATGTTGGCCAGCAGGTCGACGCGCTGGCCGTCGAGCGTGACGGCAGGCTTGTGGCGCAGGCGCGAAAGCCGCCCGCGCTCCAGGTCGTTCTGGCGCTGCTTGAAGCCGTAATCGGCCAGGATGATCGGCGAGGGGTCGACGATCACCACGCCGGAATCGCCGTCGATGATGACCCAGTCGTCCTGCCGCACCAGCTGGCTCGCGCTGCGCGCGCCGACCACGGCTGGGATGTCCATGCTGCGCGCGACGATCGCGGTGTGCGAGGTGCGGCCGCCGACGTCGGTCACGAAGCCGGCGAACACGCTCTTCTTGAACTGCAGCATGTCGGCCGGCGAGAGATCGTGCGCGATCAGCACCAGCGGGGCGTCGATGGCGTCGTTGGCGGTCGGATCGGCGTCGTCGTCCTCGGTCCTGCGCTTGCGGCGCGGCGGGGTCGGCGCCAGAACCGCGGCGGTGCCCTTCATGCGGTGCAGCAGCCGTTCGACCACCTGTTCGAGGTCGGCCTTGCGTTCGCGCAGATATTCGTCCTCCATCTCGTCGAACTGGCGCGCGATCACTTCGAGCTGCGTCGTGAGCGCCCATTCGGCGTTGTAGAGGCGCTCCACGATCCAGTGCTTGACGCCGCCGGTGAGCACCTCGTCCTGCAGCAGCATCTGGTGCACCTCGAGCAGCGCCGCGAGTTCGTGCGGCGCGTCGTTCGGCCCCATCAGCGCGACGCTGGCCTGCAGCTTCTGCAGTTCCTCGGCCACCGCGTTGCGCGCGGTGCGCACGCGGTCGATCTCGGTCTCGACTTCCTCGGGCTTGATGAAATAGTGCGCCACGTCGATGCGGCTCGAGACCACGAGGACGGCGCGGCCGATGGCAATGCCACGCGCTACTGGCAGGCCATGGACAGCAAAGGTCATGGGCGAGCCTTCAGGACAAGGGCGCAGGCAGCGCGCGGATCGCAGGCGGGAGATGCCGTGGAACCGGCTTTGCCGGGCCACTGGCATCGCCCCCTGGAAGGGGGTTGGCGTCTACACGAAGTGAGAAAGCCTCGGGGTGAGCCATCTCTATTCGCCTTCTCCGAATTTGTCGTTCATCAACGCGACGATCGCGTCAAGCGCTTCCTGCTCCCGTTCGCCGTTGGTTTCGATTTCCACCGTCACGCCGATACCCGCTGCCAGCATCATCACGCCCATGATGCTCTTGGCATTGACGCGGCGATCGCCGCGCGAGAGCCAGACCTCGCACGGATAGCTTCCGGCGAGCTTGGTGAGTTTGGCCGAGGCGCGTGCATGCAGCCCCAGCTTATTGCTGATGGTCACGGATGTCTTGATCACTGTGCTTTCTTCTTGCCTGATTCTGGGGTGCCGCCACCGCCACCTGCATCACGCCCGCGGTACCGCCGGTGAGCGCGCGCTGCACCAGGGTCTCGAGCGGCTCGTTGCGGTAGCTCACGGCGCGCAGCAGCATCGGCAGGTTGACGCCGGCCACGAGGCGCGAACGCACGCCGTCGACCAGCTTCTGCGCCACGTTGCAGGGCGTGGCTCCGAACACGTCGGCCAGCACCAGCACCTGCGAGCGCGGCGCGCGCTGCAGCTGGGCCAGCGTGATGCGCGCCGCCGCCAGGGTTTCGTCCGGCGACACGTTGGGCAGCACGTCGAGCGCGACGACCGAGGTCTCGCTGTCGGGGAACACATGCAGCGCGCACTGCCGCAGCGCCTGGGCGAGCGGCGAGTGGGCGATGATGAAGATGCTGTTCATGCGGGTCCGAAGGCTGCCTGTCGATTATGCGGGGGCGCCCACAGGAAGTAGAAATAAGACAACAAACAGCATCCCAGAAACAGGCCCAGCGCGCCACGAAAGGCGCCCACCGTGTCGAAGCCGGCACGACCGAACAGGTCGATCAGGAGGCCAACGCCCCACTGAACCACGAAAACGCCGAGAAACACCACCAGGTTGTACGCCGACAGGGCGCGCCCTGCCAGCGTGGCGGGCAGGGCCATTGCGACCGCGGGCTGTGCCAGCGCCACCACGGTCGAGCTGCAGAGGTAGATCGCCCAGGCCAGGGTGCCCGCTGCAGCGCCGAGCACCAGGATGGCGGCGAGCGCCAGCATGGCGAGCGGCAGGCCCCAGCCGATCAGCCGGGCCGCGGCGACGCCCCGGCGCGCCAGCCACGGGTTGGCGGCGCCCCAGAGCCAGTAGGTGGCGAGCATCGCGATGCTGATCCAGAACAGTGCATCCGCGGCCTGCGCCGGCTCATAGCCGGCGACACGCGTGAGCCAGGGCACGACCCAGAGCGTCAGCATGGCGACGAAGCCGCCGTAGTTGAAGAAGCCGATCGGCATGAGCTTGCGGAAGAATGGGTCGCGCCATACGGCGGCGTAGCCGGCACCCCGGCGAGGAGTCGCGACTTCCTGAACGTTCGCAGCGCGGGCGGCGTTGTCCCAGGCCGGCGCCGCCCAGGCGATCAGCAGCATCGAGACCAGCACGCCGGCCGCGAGCAGCCAGAAAAGTGGCCGCCAGCCGACCAGCGGCATCAGCCACTGCACCGGCAGCGTGGCGGCGACCAGGCCGAGCGAGCCGACCATCAGCATCCAGGAGTTGCTGCGCAGCTGCAGCGCCGGGTCGAACCAGCGGCGGTAGCCGGTCAGCGGCGCCATCAGGCAGGCGCTGACGCCCACGCCGGTGAGGACGCGCGCCGCCAGCAGCAGCCAGAACTGCGTCGCCATCGAGAACAGCAGGCAGCCGGCAACCGCCACCGACAGGAACGAGAGGATCACGCGCTTGGGGCCATGCCGATCGAGCCAGCTGCCCATGGGCAGCTGCGTGAACGCGAAGCCGAGGAAATAGCCGCCCGCGAGCAGCCCGAGGTCGCGCGAATGGAGCGAGAACTCCGCCGTCAGCGTGGGCGACAGCGTGGCGGTGATGGCCCGCACCAGCGTCGAGAGAAAGTAGGCGAAAGCGAAGGCCAGGAAGACCGCCGCGATCCGGCCGCGGCCCGCCAGGGCGCCGCTCATGGAAGACGCAAGCCCTCGAAGAAGATCGCGAGCGCCTCGGTCGAGGAAGGCTTGCCGAGCACGGTCGCCTGGTAGAGCGCCACCTTTCCGGCGCGCTGCTGGGCGAACCAGAGCACGTGGGTCGGCGCGCTGGCGCCGGGCTGGGTATCGAGCCGCACGGGCCCGGGCGAGTCGGCGGCGCGGGCCAGCACGACCGGCGTCTCGGCAACCGGGGCGCTGCCCAGCTGCGTGCGCGTTGCCGCGCGCCAGGCGCGCATCCAGGCTTCGGCCTGCGCCGCGTCGCTGGCCGCGGCATGGGCGACGGCAAAGGTGGCGCCGCCGGCCTCGCAACCTGTCACGTTGACGCTGATCAGCTCGGTACCGAGCGGCAGCATGCGTGTCGCCCGGTCGGCCTTGCAGGGCAGGAGCGCGATCAAGCCATCGTCCGCGATCGGCATTTCGCGCCAATTGAAGACGGGACTGCAAGCGCCGAGGGCTGCAGCGGCCAGCGCGAGCGCCGCGAATCGGGGACGGAGCGGAAAGGGCATCGAAACGCGATTATCGAGCGGCGCCCTCCCCTTCGGCTCGGGACTAACGCAATGCGCCGAACACCTTCTGCAAAATGGCGCTGCCGCTTGCGACCGGGTCCTGCCGGATCTTGCGCTCTTCCTCGCCGATCATCAGGTAGAGGCCGTCCAGCGACTTGCCGGTCACATAGCGCTGGATGTTGGCGTCTTCCTTTTTCACCAGCCCGTAGCCGGCTGCCTTGCCGGCAAGGCTGTTGTACTTCTCGGCCAGCTTGACCTTGACGGTCGCGTAGGTCACGACGGGCAGGAATCGTTCGGTGAGCGGCGCGCGGGTCTTGCCGGCGAAGAACTGGGTGACCGAGGTGTCGCCGCCGACCAGGATGCCCTTGGCATCGGCCACGCTCATGGTGCGCACCGCATTCACCAGCAGGTCCTTGGCCGCGGGGACCGCCTGCTCGGCGGCACGGTTCATCGCGGTCACGAGCTCGTCGATGCGGCTGCCCTGGCCCACCATGCGCAGCATCTTGCCCGCGTCTTCGAGGTAGCCGGGCAGCGGAATGCGGACCTTGGGATTGCCCAGAAAGCCGTCCTGGCGCCCCAGCAGACTGACGGCTGCGGTGGCGCCTTTTTCGAGCGCGGCCTTGAGCCCCTTCGAGGCGTCGCCGGCGCTGAGGTCGTCGATCGTCAGCGCATGAGCCTGCCGCATCGCCAGCAATGCCAGGGCGGCGGGCGCGGCGAGGAAGGCGGAACTAAAATCTCGGCGGTCCATCCATTGTTCTCCCATGAAAAAAATCATCTACGCCGCCGCCGTCGCGATCGCCCTGGCCGTCGGCGTGGGCGTGTATCTGAATACGGGGGTGTCGGCGGCGCCGGCGTCGACCTTCGTGCTGCTCGACGGCAGCAAGAAGAGCACGGACGATCTTAAGGGCAAGGTCACGCTGGTCAATTTCTGGGCCACCAGCTGCGTCACCTGCGTGGCCGAGATGCCCAAGGTGATCGCCACCTACGACAAGTACAAGGGCCGGGGCTATGACACGCTGGCGGTGGCCATGAGCTACGACCCGCCGAGCTACGTGGTCAACTTCGTCGAGACGCGCAAGCTGCCGTTCAAGGTGGCGATCGACAACACCGGCGCGGTGGCGCAGGCCTGGGGCGACGTGAAGCTCACGCCGACTACCTATATCGTCAACAAGCGCGGCGAGATCGTGAAGCGCTATGTGGGCGAACCCGACTTCGCCGAGCTGCACAAGCTGATCGAGAAGCTGCTGGCCGAGGCCTGAGCGGCCTGATCAGTCCTTGCGGAAAGTGTCGTGACACGACTTGCACGTGTCGCCCACCGATGCCATCGCGGCCTTGAGCGTATCCAGGTTGCCGGCAGCGGCTGGCAGCTTGCTGGTCTCGGCCATCAGCTTCTCGCTGAGCTCCTTGAATTTCGCCTGCTCCTTCCAGATTTCCGGCTTGGCCTTGCCGCCCTCGGTCCCGGAGCCGAATCCGGCCCAGGGCAGCTTGGAAATCTCGGCCACCACCTGGGCATTGGCGGCGGCTGCCGCCGCGTCAAACGGTGCGCGACCGCTGGCCATGGCGCCCAGGCGGGCCACGTGCTGGTTCTGGATGAACATCGCGCTCTGGCGATACTTGATGGCGTCTTCTTTTTTGGCAAACTGGGCGATCGCAGGCAGGCAAAGGGCTGCGCCGGCCGCTGCCAGGGTGAACGAGGCAAGGCGATTCATCGTGTTTTCCTTGTTAGACAGCGCCGCGGGGCCGGCACCGTGCCAAGTGTCCGGGGCTGGTCGAGCGCGGTGCATAGAGACAACCCGAAGGCGCGGCGGCCGCGACTTTGCTAATCTGCGCTTCCCGCAGCCTCGCGCCCCCCGTCCTCCCGATGTCCGACACCCTCGAGCCCAGCACGCGCCGCGCGAGCCTGGGTGACGCCAGCGCGACCCGTACGCGGGTCTGGGACCTGCCGACGCGCGTGTTTCACTGGGCGCTCACGGCGGCGGTGATCAGCCAGCTCGTGACCGGCTTCGCCGGCATCATGGAGTGGCACTTCCGCGGGGGCTACACGGTGCTTTCGCTGCTGCTGTTCCGCCTGGTCTGGGGCTTCATCGGCGGGCGTTGGTCGCGCTTCGCCGCCTTCGTCTATTCGCCCGGCTCTCTCATGAACTACCTGCGGGGGCGCGCTCATCCGGACCACCTCATCGGCCATACCCCGCTCGGCGCATTCTCGGTTTTCGCGCTGCTCGCGATCCTGGCCCTGCAGGTGGCGAGCGGCCTGATGGCCGACGACGAGATCACCGCGTCCGGCCCGCTCACGCGCTTCGTCTCCGGCGCGACGGTGAGCCTGGCCACGGGCTGGCACACCGCCCCGGGCAAATGGTTCGTGATGGCGCTGGCCGGCCTGCATGTGCTGGCGGTGCTCTACTACGTGCTCGTCAAGCGCCGCCGCCTGGTGCGGTCGATGATCTCGGGCGACAAGCTGGTGACGGACGGCAGCGCTGCGCCGAGCCGCGACGATGCCGCCTCGCGGCTGCTGGCCCTGATGGTGTTTGCGGCGTGCGCGGCCTTTGCGGCCTGGATCGCGTCGTTGAGAGCATGAGCTTCTCGGCTTCACGTCCCCTGCCGCTGGCCGATACGCCGGCCATCGTGCTGATCACGCCCGACGAACGGCAGGAGATCGAGGCGACGCGCGCGATCTTCAAGGACTACGCGGCGTCGCTGGACATCGACCTCTGCTTTCAGAACTTCGACGCGGAGCTCGCGAACCTGCCCGGAGACTACGCGGAGCCGCGCGGCGCGCTGCTGCTGGCGCTGGTCGATATCAAGGACGCCGCCGCGATGGCCGATGTGCCGCTGATTCAACGGCCGCAGGGCGGCCTGGCCCACGTCGCCGGCTGTTGCGCTCTGCGCCCCCTGGACACGACGGATTATCCGAACGCGGCCGAAATGAAGCGGCTCTACGTGCGGCCCGCCTTCCGCGGCCTGGGGCTCGGCCGCCAGCTGGCCGAAGCCATCCTGGACGCAGCACGCGGCGCGGGCTATGCCTGCGTGCTGCTGGACACGCTGGACGACATGGAATCGGCGCGCGCCCTCTACGAAGACCTGGGCTTCGAAGAGGTCCCGCCCTACTATCACAACCCGATCGCCGGGTCGCACTACCTCAAGGTGGATCTCTAGGGCTTGTTAACGCCCCTACGCTCAGCCGCGCGCCTGGGCCAGCAGCGTGTCGGCGTCGCTGACCTCGAACTTGCCCGGCGCTTCAACATTGAGCGTCGCCACCTTGCCGTCCTTCACCAGCATCGAATAGCGATTGCTGCGCACGCCCATGCCGCGCGCCGTCAGGTCCAAGGTGAGGCCGGTCGCATTCGCGAACGCGCCGCTGCCGTCGGCCAGCATGCGCACCTTGGTGCCGGTCTTCTGGTCGCGCGCCCAGGCGCCCATGACGAAGGCATCGTTGACGCTCACGCACCAGATCTCGTCCACGCCGGCCGACTTGAAGTCATCGAAGTGCTGCACATAACCCGGCACATGCTTGGCCGAGCAGGTCGGCGTGAAGGCGCCGGGCAGAGCGAACAGCGCGATGGTCTTGCCTGCGGCCGCCTTGGTGACGTCGACCGGGTTCGGCCCGATGCTGCAACCCTCGCCTTCGACCTCTGAATATTCCTGCAGGGTCGCGGGAGGAAGGGTGTCGCCGACTTTGATCATGGGATCTGCTCCTGAAAAAGAAAAACGGCCCACATTGTGGGCCGCTTTTGCTTTGGCTGCGTCGCCGGGATCAGACCAGCACGGCCTTTTCGACCAGGCGGGTCACGACCCAGTTCTTCGACTTCGAGATCGGCCGGCTTTCGGTGATCTCGATGGTGTCGCCCATCTTGTACTCGCCCTTTTCGTCGTGGGCGTGGTACTTGCTCGTCTTGGCCACGATCTTGCCGTAGAGCTCGTGCTTCACACGACGCTCGACCAGCACGGTCACGGTCTTCTCGCGCTTGTCGCTGACCACCTTGCCGATCAAGGTGCGCTTGAGGGATTTTTTAGCTTCCGTCATGTTCACTCCTTACTTGGCGGCTTGGGTTTCTTGCTGCTGCTTCTGCGCAAGAATGGTCTTGGCACGAGCGATGTCGCGGCGCGTGACGCGCAGCGTCGACGTGTTCGACAGTTGTTGCGTAGCCTTCTGCATGCGCAGGCCGAAATGGGCCTTCTGCAGATCCTTGATTTCGGTCTGCAGGCCGGCGACGTCCTTGTCGCGCAGCGCTTGCGCCTTCGACACCTTGGCCGGCGTGGCCGCGGCGTCCTTCTTCTTACGTGTTGCCATCAGTGTTCTCCTCGATCAGGCGCCGAGCTGGCGCGCGACGAAGGTGGTGCGCAGCGGCAGCTTGGCGGCAGCCAGGCGGAACGCTTCGCGGGCGAGTTCTTCGGGCACGCCGACGATCTCGTAGATCACCTTGCCAGGCTGGATTTCGGCGACGTAGTACTCGGGGTTACCCTTGCCGTTACCCATCCGCACTTCGGCGGGCTTGTGGGAGATCGGCTTGTCGGGGAACACACGAATCCAGATGCGGCCACCGCGCTTGACGTGGCGCGAGATCGCGCGACGAGCGGCTTCGATCTGGCGCGCCGTCAGGCGGCCGCGGTCGATCGACTTCAGGCCGAAGTCACCGAAGGACACCGCGTTGCCGCGGGTCGCGATGCCGGTGTTGCGGCCCTTTTGTTCCTTGCGGAACTTTCTGCGTGCAGGTTGCAGCATGTTTGTTACTCCGTGGATCTAAGAACGATCACTCGTTCTTGGCACCGTCAGCTGCTGCAGCTGGCGCGGGCTTGCGCACGCGCTTAACGGCGGGTTTCGAGTCTGCACCCGGTGCTGCCGGAGCACCACCAGTGGCTTCTGCGGGCTTGTCGCTGCCGTCGGCCGGAGCGACGTTGCCGCCGATCGGACCACGGGCACCGGCGCGCGGGCCGGGGCCGCGGCGGTCGGAACCGGGGCGGCCATCGCGGCGCGGACCACGCGGGCGGCGCTCTTCTTCGGGACGCGGCGTTTCGACGGCCGGCAGGTCGTTGCGACCCAGCGTGTCGCCCTTGTAGACCCAGACCTTGACGCCGATGACGCCGTAGGTGGTCTTGGCTTCCGAGGTGCCGTAGTCGATGTCAGCGCGCAGCGTGTGAAGCGGCACGCGACCTTCGCGGTACCACTCGGTGCGGGCGATTTCGATGCCGTTCAGGCGGCCGGCCGACATGATCTTGATGCCCTGGGCACCCAGACGCATGGCGTTCTGCATGGCGCGCTTCATGGCGCGGCGGAACATGATCCGCTTCTCGAGCTGCTGCGTGATGCTGTCGGCGATCAGCTGCGCATCGATTTCGGGCTTGCGCACTTCCTCGATGTTCACTGCGACCGGCACGCCCAGCTGCTTGCCGAGCTCGCGCTTGAGGTTCTCGATGTCCTCGCCCTTCTTGCCGATCACGACGCCCGGACGTGCCGAGTAGATCGTGATGCGCGCGTTCTTGGCGGGACGCTCGATCAGCACGCGCGAAACGGACGCGTTCTTGAGCTTCTTCTTCAGGTACTCGCGCACCTTGATGTCTTCGGCCAGCATGCCGGCGAAGTCGCGATTGCTTGCGTACCAGCGGCTGGACCAGTTACGGCTGACCGCGAGGCGGAAGCCGGTAGGGTGGATTTTCTGTCCCATATTTCTTCCAGCCTCTTAGTTGCCGACCGTCACGTACACATGGCACGTCGGCTTGCTGATGCGATTGCCGCGACCCTTGGCGCGCGCGGTGAAGCGCTTGAGCGTGGCGCCTTGCTCGACGTAGATGGTCTTGACCTTCAGTTCGTCGATGTCGGCACCGTCGTTGTGCTCGGCGTTGGCGATGGCCGACTCGAGCACCTTCTTCACGATCACAGCGGCCTTCTTCTGCGTGAACTGCAGGATGTTGAGCGCTTGATCGACCTTCTTGCCGCGGATCAGGTCGGCGACCAGACGGCCCTTGTCGACCGAGAGGCGGACGCCGCGGAGGACTGCACGTGTTTCAGACATGGTCGTTCCTTACTTCTTCTGGACTTTCTTGTCCGCGGGGTGCCCCTTGAACGTGCGCGTGAGCGCAAATTCGCCGAGCTTGTGGCCGACCATCTGGTCGGTGATGTAGACAGGCACGTGCTGCTTGCCGTTGTGCACGGCAATGGTCAGACCGATGAACTCGGGCAGAACCATCGAACGGCGCGACCAGGTCTTGATCGGCTTCTTGTCCTTGGTCGTCACGGCCTTGTCGGCCTTGGCCACCAGGTGGTGATCGACGAACGGACCCTTTTTGAGAGAGCGAGTCATTGTGCTGTCCCTTACTTCTTGCGACGCGACACGATGAAGACCTGCGTGCGCTTGTTGTTGCGGGTGCGATAACCCTTGGTGAGATTGCCCCACGGATCGACAGGATGGCGGCCTTCGCCGGTCTTGCCTTCGCCGCCGCCGTGCGGGTGGTCGACCGGGTTCATCACCACGCCGCGAACGGTCGGGCGGATACCCATCCAGCGCTTCACACCGGCCTTGCCGAGCTGGCGCAGGCTGTGTTCTTCGTTGGCGACTTCACCGATGGTCGCGCGGCACTCGACGTGCACGCGGCGAACTTCACCCGAGCGCATGCGGACCTGGGCGTAGACGCCTTCGCGGGCCAGCAGCGTGGCCGAGGTACCGGCCGAGCGGGCGATCTGCGCGCCCTTGCCGGGCTGCAGTTCGATGCAGTGGATCGTCGAACCCACGGGAATGTTGCGGATCGGCAGCGTGTTGCCGGCGCGGATCGGGGCTTCCGAACCGGAGAGCAGCGTTGCACCGGCTTCCAGACCGCGCGGGGCGATGATGTAGCGGCGCTCGCCGTCGGCGTAGCACACGAGCGCGATGTGGGCGGTGCGATTCGGGTCGTACTCGATGCGTTCGACCTTGGCCGGGATGCCGTCCTTGTTGCGCACGAAGTCCACCACGCGGTAGTGGTGCTTGTGGCCACCGCCCTTGTGACGGGTCGTGATGTGACCGTTGTTGTTGCGCCCGGCCTTCTGGAACTGGGGTTCCAGCAGGGCAGCGTGCGGCGCACCCTTGTACAGGTGGTCCCGCGAGATCTTCACCGCGCCGCGTTGGCCCGGCGAAGTGGGTTTCATCTTGATGACGGCCATGATTAAGCGCCTTCCCCAACGAGGTTGAGCTCTTGACCGGCCTTCAGGGTCACATAGGCCTTGCGAACGTTGTCGCGGCGGCCGACGGACTTGCCGAAGCGCTTGGTCTTGCCCTTGGTGTTGAGCACCGACACGCCCTGGACCTCGACCTTGAACATCAGTTCGACGGCGGCCTTGATCTCGGGCTTGGTGGCGTCCTGCAACACCTTGAAAGTGACTGCGTTCGACTTCTCGCCGACCATCGTGGCCTTTTCGGACACGATCGGGGCGACCAGAACGCTCATCAGACGACCTTCGTCGAACTGACGCTGCTGCGGAGTCGGGTTCATGCGGCTCATGCGAACATCTCCTTGAGCTTGTCGACGGCGCCCTTGGTGACCAGCACCTTCTTGTAGTGGACCAGCGACACCGGGTCGGCGTAACGCGGCTCGACGACGAGCACGTTCACCAGGTTGCGCGAGGCCAGGTACAGGTTCTCGTCGACTTCCTCGGCGATCACGAGCACGGACTCGAGATTCATCGCCTTGAACTTGGCGGCCAGCGGCTTGGTCTTGGGCGAGTCGACCTTGATCGAATCGACCACGGCCAGGCGGCCTTCGCGAGCGAGCTGCGAGAAGATGGCGGCCATGCCGGCGCGGTACATCTTCTTGTTGATCTTCTGCGAGAAGTTTTCGTCGGGCATGTTCGGGAAAATCCGGCCGCCCCCACGCCACAGCGGCGAGGAAGTCATACCGGCGCGGGCGCGGCCCGTTCCCTTTTGCTTGAAAGGCTTCTTGGTCGAGTGCTTGACCTGCTCGCGGTCCTTCTGGGCGCGCGTGCCTTGGCGGGCGTTGGCCTGGAATGCGACGACGATCTGGTGGACCAGGTCTTCGTTGTAGTCACGGCCGAACACGGTCTCGGGGGCGTCGTACTTCGACGCGGCCTGGCCTTGTTCGTTCAGGAGTTCGAGTTGCATTTACTTCGCTCCTTCAGCCGCTTGCGGCTTGGCCTTGACGGCCGGACGCACGGTGACGAAGCCACCCTTGGAGCCCGGGATCGCGCCCTTGATCAGAAGCAGCTGGCGCGCTTCGTCGATACGGATGACGTCGAGGTTCTGGGTCGTCACGGTGACGTCGCCCAGGTGGCCCGTCATGCGCTTGCCCGGAAACACGCGACCGGGATCCTGCGCCATGCCGATGGAGCCGGGAACGTTGTGCGAACGGCTGTTGCCGTGCGACGCCCGCTGCGAGCTCATGTTGTGGCGCTTGATGGTGCCGGCGTAGCCCTTGCCGATCGAAGTGCCTTGCACGTCGACCTTCTGGCCAACCGCAAACACGCTGGCCGCGGCAATCACGCCGCCGGCCTTGTGCTGACCTGCCGTATCGGCGGTCACGCGGAATTCCTGGATGATTTCGCCGGCTTCGACGCCAGCCTTGGCGAGGTGGCCTGCTTCGGGCTTGGTGACGCGCGATGCCTTGCGCGAGCCGAACGTCACTTGCAGTGCGACGTAGCCATCGGTCTCTTGGGTTTTGATCTGGGTCACGCGGTTGTTCGACACATCCACCACCGTGACGGGAACTGCATCCCCGTCATCGGTGAAGAGACGCATCATCCCCACCTTGCGGCCCAGCAACCCGAGGGAGTTGCTCAGACTCATTGGTTTTTCTCCAAAACTCCCGCCGCTGCCACTTCAATTGGCGACAGCGTTTGGTATGCGGAAGAAGGTTAATAAAGCTCTGCGCAGCCAGCACCCAAAAGGCGCAAGTTAGGCAGAGCCGAAGATTATAGCCCGCGGATGGCCGCAAGAGCAAGCGGCCGAAAGGGAAGGCGCAGCGCGCTCTATTTCACCGGCATCGGCCGGATCTTGTCGCCGTCCGGCGTCTGCTTGAGGGTGTCGCTCGTGGGCATGGCGGAAGCGGCCTTGCCCACCTGCACGGGGACCGAGGTGGCGCTGGTGGCGCCGCGCTGGGTCGTGAACACGTGGAGATAGCCGACGCCTTCGGCGCCAGGCACGACCTGGACCGTCAATGTCGTCGGCTGGCCGGCGGACAGCGCCTGCGTTCCCCCGGCGCCGCTCAGCGACAGGCCGCCCTCGGCCGTCAGGCGAACGGAGGCGCCGGCGGGATCGGTGATGCCGTCGAAGCTCAACACGACTGGAAGGGCAACCCCGGCCTGCGGGATGCCGTCGACGCGGTACTGGACTGAAACGCCGGAGCCGTTCGATTTGGCCGGCGCCGCGGTCATCTTGGGCGCGCTGCGCTCCGGCTTGCTGTCGGCGCAGGCTTGCAAGGACACGCCCATCGCCAGCGATGCGACGACGATGGCTGCCAAGCTGCGGTTTGCACGCATGGATGCGCTCCTCAATTGATGGTGACGGTGAAACATGTGTTCGCCGACGAGTTGTTGAAGTCGTTCAAGACCAGAACGGCCTCGCCGCCCGGCAGGCTGACAGTGGCGGTTTCGCTCGCACCCAGGCCGTCGGCCTCGGCGATTTGGCGTCCCGCGTAAACGACGAAATCCGGATCCGCGGCGGGAGGCCCTGTGACCGTGATGGGGTGATTGCCCGCTGGCGCGGTAAACCGCAGGTAGACGTAGCTGCCCAGCTTGTTGCCTGCCCCGGCCCTGTTGGTCACACATGCAGAAGTACTGCCGCCAACGCTCGCCGGCTGGTACATCGGCAAGGCCTCCGGAACGCCGCCGTTGTTGACCGTTTCCGAAGTGCCGAAAGGATCGTTCGGCGCGGCACTGATGTTTTGGCCGACGAGCAATGTGGTCAGGGCAGCAGCGCTTCCCGGTGCCGCAACGTTGAAAGCTGCAGTGAACGGATGAATGGAGGTAACCGCCACGCCGTTCTTGAAGGGTCCGGTCAGGGTGTCGTGAATCGGCTTGAAGCCGACCTGGTTGTTCAGGTTCCACAGAATCGAATGGATCGAAGCCTCGCGGAACCAGCCTGGATTGGACGGCGCACCTGCGGCCAGGTTGAGGTTGCCCCCCTGCGCCTGGCTCGGGCCGGTGGAATCGGTGTAGTTGCTGCGTCCCAGCGCGATGCCCGACCAGGCATTGCCCCAGCCTTCCGAAAACGCCAGCCGCCGATCGAGAAGCTCGCTCAGAGAATGGCTGCCACCGGGAGAATCGTCCCGGCTGAAGGCCGACTGGTAGTAATGGCCCCACTCGTGCGCCACTACAGGCGCGTCGTATTCGTCGGTATCGACGTTCTCCTTGCCCAGCACGTAGATGGCGCGGCCCGTGCTTCTGTTGGTGAAGAAGGTCGTTCCGATCTGTCCCAGCGCCGGATTGCCGGACGCCGGCACGTTGTTGACGCTCCAGAACACCCGCAGCAGCGGAAAGGCCGTGTTCGGCGCCACCGAGAGAACCTTGGCCTGGGTCGTATAGATCGTGTCGAGTAGTGCGAAAGGCCCGGCGACGCGGGTCGATGCGTAGCTCGCGCCATCCCAGCCGGAGGGCGCATGAACATTGCGCGTGAGCGTGCCCACGGCGGCGGTGGAAAACGCGGGCGTTTCCATCGCGTAGATTGCATCGGACTGGGTGTTGTCGCGGACAGTGACGTCCCAGCTCGCGCCCGAGCCGGTTTGCAGCATCTGGGCCTTGACACGCACCATGACGGACGTATTCGCGGGAACCGAAACGGAATAGGCGCCGTTGGCGTCGGTGCTCGCCGTCGCCACGACCGCCGAAGCGCCGTTGACCACTTCGACCACAGCGCCGCGAACCGGCTTGACCGTGACGGCCGAATAGTTCAGCGTCCCCGTCGCATTCGGCACCGAATCGAAAGTAGCGGTGCCGTTCAGCGTGACGGTCGTCGCGCCTGGCAGCCCCGTGATCGGAAAGCCGCCGCCCCCGCCTCCGCCGCCACATGCGCCAAGCACCACCGCGACAGCCACCGCAAAGGCCCGCAAGAGCCATGTTCTAGTCTTCATCTTCGCCCTCTGAGCGTTCACGTCCCGGCCAATCGCCGCCCACCCGGAGAATGCCACAGCCAAGTGTAAAAAAACAAAACCCGCCGGCATTTCTGCAGGCGGGCTTTGGCGAAGTAACCGAAGTTGCTTATTGAAGCTTGATCTCGACGTCCACGCCGGCCGGCAGGTCGAGCTTCATCAGCGCGTCCACGGTCTTGTCGGTCGGGTCGACGATGTCCATCAGGCGCTGGTGCGTGCGGATCTCGAACTGGTCGCGGCTCGTCTTGTTGACGTGCGGCGAACGCAGGATGTCGAAACGCTTCATGCGGGTCGGCAGGGGCACGGGGCCCTTGACGATCGCGCCGGTGCGCTTGGCGGTGTCCACGATTTCGGCGGCCGACTGGTCGATCAGCTTGTAGTCGAACGCCTTCAGGCGGATGCGGATTTTTTGCTTGGTGGCCATGGTGATTCCTTTGTGCGCTCGATCAGATGTCGAGGATCTTCGCCACCACGCCCGAACCCACGGTGCGGCCGCCTTCGCGGATCGCGAAGCGCAGGCCTTCTTCCA